>CANJSG010000113.1 GCA_947476875.1 Verrucomicrobiota bacterium
CGAGGGAATCGACCGAATCGACACCCAGCTCGTCGTTGAGCTTCTTCACCTTCTTGGGTCCGAGGCCGGAGATGGAGAGCAGCTCGACAAGTCCGGGCGGGATGGAGGCTTTCAGCTCGTCGTAGTAGGGCAACTGGCCCGTGGTGACGAGCTTGGTGACCTTGTCCTGCAAGGCTTCGCCGAATCCCTTGATCTCGCCCAGCCGCTTCTCGGCCACGATCTTTTCGAGTGGTTCCGTCAGGCCTTCGAGGGTGCGGGCGGCATTGGTGTAGGCGCGGGTCTTGAAGGGATTCTCCCCCTTCAATTCCAGCAATACACCGATGTCGGCCAGGATCTCGGCCACCTGCTCTTTGGTCATGGACGGGACAGTAGGCCGGGCGAATTCGATCGCCAGCGGAATTCACGGACGGTTGTCCACACGCTCCGCCGGCTGGACAGTTTCAGGTTGCGACAGAGGTCCGGCAGCCGCTTGATCGCGCCCGTCATGAGACGAGTTCAAAGGCGCCCGGTCGCGCTCACCATCGCCGGCTCCGACAGCGGCGGCGGCGCGGGCATCCAGGCGGACTTGAAGGTCTTCTCCGCTCTCGGCGTCCATGGCACGACGGCCATCACCTGCCTGACGGCGCAGAATCCGAAGGGCGTTCTCGGCATCCAGGCGGCCACACCCAAGATGGTGCGACTGCAGATGGAAGCGGTGTTCGCGGGACTGCCGCCCAAGGCGGTGAAGACGGGCATGCTCTTCAGCACGGCGATCATCCGCGAAGTCGTCCGGATGTTTTCCGGCAAAGGAATGCCGCCACTCGTGGTCGATCCCGTGATGGTCGCGACCTCAGGAGCCCGCCTGCTCAAGCCCTCGGCTGTTCGCGCGCTCCTCGATGAACTGCTTCCTCTGGCGGCAATCGTCACTCCCAACCTCGACGAAGCGGAGATCCTTGTGAGCCATCCGGTCCGCACCATCGAGGCGCTCCGGGCGGCCGCCCGCGAGATCCACGGCCGCTTCGGGTGCGCGGCCCTCGTCAAAGGCGGACATCTCTCCGAGGGCCGCGACGCGGTGGACTTCTTCTACGACGGCCGGACCGAGTTGATGTTGTCGGCTCCGTTCGTGCGCGGCGTCTCCACCCACGGCACCGGCTGCACCTATTCCGCGGCAATCGCCGCGCACATGGCCCTTGGATCTCGCCTGGGCGAAGCTGTCGCGCTGGCCAAGGAGACGATCACCGGCTCAATCGCCGGAAGCGTGAAGGTGGGAGACCATTGGGCGTTGTCGCCGCCGGCACTCGAAGGCCCAGTCCGGAAAAGATAAGCCGTGAAGTCCAGTTCGTTCATCGTGGCGCACCGGGGAAGGCTGCTCTTGGCAATGGTGGCCATGCTTGCCTCGGCTGCGACGGCGATCGCGGTGGCGCCGGGCGAATTCCGCTTCCGCGAAAACGGTTGGCAAAGCTACGTCGAGGCCCCGGAAACACCGGCGCCGGACGGCTGGATCCCCCTCGCACGAAAAGGCTCCACGAGTCCCCTGCGCTGGTTCTGTTCCGCGACTCTTCTGGTCAAGCCGCAGCCGGGCGTCTCGCTTGCCGATCTCGTTGGCCCAAGTGCCGCCCATCCGCCCGAGCGCCTTGAGCGCGGCTGGTGGAAGCTGGAGACCACATCGCCGCGGGAGGCGCTGGTCCTGGCCGAATGGCTCTCCCACAACGACGCCGTGCTTTTCGTGCAGCCCAACATGCGTCGCCCGGTCCGCCCGCACGGACCCTACGCCGCGGCGCCCAACGACCGCTTCTTCACCAATTCCATCCATCTCGAGAACCGCGCCTCGAACGGCGCGCCGGCGGGCATCGACCTGAACATCCGCGAAGCCTGGTCGCGGACGCGAGGTGCGGGCGTGACGGTCGGCGTGGTCGACGACGGGGTCCAGCTTGACCACCCGGATCTCGTCGGGAACACCGTCGGACGGCCGCACTACAACTTCTACAACTCCAACTCGAACGCCTTCCCCCAGTTCGCGAGCGACACCCACGGGACGGGCATCGCCGGTTTGATCGCCGCCGTTGGCGGAAACAATCGCGGCGTGGTCGGCACGGCTCCCGAGGCCGGCCTTTCGTCCATGCGGATTTTTTCAAACGGCTTTTTCCCGCCCGACGACCTCGCGCTGGTCAATGCCTTCACCTTCCGCAACGACACCGTCTGGGTGCAGAACCACAGCTGGGGCTACACCGGCAACGAACTGCTGCTCCCGGGCCAGATGATCTTGGACAGCATCACCAACGCCGTGCTGGGCGGCCGATCCGGAAAGGGGACGATCATCGTCCGGTCCGCCGGCAACGACCGGAAAAACCTCGTCTACACGAGCTGGGGCGACGCCAACAACGACGGCTACAAGATTTCCCCGATGACGATCTGTGTGGCGGCGGTCCGGCAGAACGGCCGGTTCGCCAACTACAGTTCACCGGGGGCGAACGTCCTTCTTTCGGCGGTCAGCGGCGAGAGCCCCGACCCGGCGAACCTGATCGAAGGCTCTCCAAAACTTCCCACCACCGACCTGACGGGAACCAACGGCCTCAACGCGAACGCCTCGTCCGATGATTCCTCGGACTACGCGTTCGGTTCGACGGGACTTGCCGGAACTTCCGCCTCGGCTCCGCAGATCGCCGGCGTCGCCGCGCTGATGCTCTCGGTGAATACAAATCTCACGTGGCGGGACGTCCAACAGATCCTCGTCCTCTCGTCCCGCCAAGGCGCTTTCGACGACCCGGCCCTGATGACCAACGGGGCCGGACTGGCGGTGAGCCGCAACACGGGCTACGGCGTGCCGGATGCCGGCCGGGCCGTGGACCTGGCCCTGGCCTGGAGCAACCGTCCTCCGGCGGCCGCATCCGTAACGGTCTCCAACGTCAATATCCCGATCCCGGACGACGGGCTCCGGCTGCATGCCCTGGTCGGCCCCGGAGTCCTTCTTTGGACCGGAGGAACGCCGAGCCTGGGCGCCCAGGCCGATGGCCCGACCGCGACGGTGCCTCTCGTGAACGTGGGAAAAGCGCTGACGCCATTGACCACCAACCTCACGGGAAAGGCTGCGCTGATCGAGCGGGGCCAGAGCAACTTCGAAGAGAAGTTCCGGTTCGCGGCCGACGCCGGGGCGGTCTTTGCCGTCCTCTACAACGGTGAGGGGACCACCACCGAAAGGCAGCCGCTCGGGGGCACGGAATACACGCGGATCCCGGCCATCTCGATCAGCCGGACCGGCGGTCTGGAGCTGGTGGCCATCCTTTCGACGAACGCCCTCGCCGTTCAACTCGCACCGACCAATGCGTCCGTCACGTTCCCTGTTTCCGCGTCGTTGATCTGTGAACACGTCCAGGTCCGGATCCAAACGAGCCACCCACGGCGCGGCGATCTGCGGATCACCCTCCGTTCACCTTCGGGGACCCTTTCCGTCTTGCAGTCGAGGAATGAGGACAACACTGCGGGGCCGGTGGATTGGACCTACCTTTCGACGCAGCACTTCTTCGAGCCCACCAAGGGCAACTGGACGCTGGCTGTCACCGACCAGACGCCAGGGTCCGAAGGTGATCTCGAGAGCGCCACCCTTACCCTGCACGGTGTGGCTTTGGTCGACACGGACGGGGACGGGCTGCAGGACGACTGGGAGATGCAATGGTTCGGAAATCTCTCCCAAGCGGGGCGCGACGATCCGGACGGCGACGGCGAGAACAACCTGATCGAGCAGGTCCGTCGCACCGATCCGACCCAACCCAACCGGCCATGGAAGCTGGACCTTTCAAGATGGTCCGCGACCTTGGGACGCCTGAGCTGGCCCGGAAACGGATTGAGCAACGTGCTGGTCGACTCCTCGACGGTCCTGCCCACGTTCACCAATTTCACCAATGTGCCTTCGCGTTTCCCGACAACCGAGCTCTTCGTTCCAATGACAAATGTCCCCGGCCGTTTCTTCCGAGTGAGGCCCACGGTGCCCTGAGTGCTGCGTCAGTTCACCTTCTCGGCCACGTGGAAGCGGAACATCCGCTTCTTCATCCAGCGCACCGCCAGCAGGTCGTAGAACGAGGCGAAGAGCCGATTCCACACGCCGTAGTTGCTCTGTCCGGCGAAGCGCGGGTTGTTGCCCACCTCGATCTCGGTGACCGTGTGGCCCTCGATCTTGAAGAGCGTGGGCAGGAAGCGGTGCATGCCCTTGAAGAATTTCAGGTTCTCGATGCACTCCCGTTTGAAGGCGCGGTAGGTGCAGCCGGCGTCGGAGATCTGCTCGCCGCTGAGTTTGTTGCGGACCCAGTTGGCGATGCGGCTGGAGGCCACGCGGATGAAATGGTCGCCTTCACCCCGGACCTTCACGCGGGTGCCGCAGACGCAGTCGTGGGTCTTCAAAGCGACGAGGAACTTCGGAAGATCCTTGGGATCGTTCTGCAGGTCGGCGTCCAGCGTGAAGATGAACTGCCCGCGCGACGCCTTCATGCCGGCCCAACTCGCGGCGGACTCGCCGGAATTGCGGTTCAGCTTCTGCACGCGCATCCGCGGATCGGCGGCGGCCAGTTCCTTGAGGATGGTCCACGAGCTGTCCTTCGAGCAGTCGTCGGTGATGACGATCTCATACTCGACGCCGAGCGGATCGACGGAGGCGTGGATGGCCTTGTGCAGCTCGCGGAGGTTTCCCTCCTCGTTGTAGCACGGGATGACGAGGCTGAGGATGGGTTGGGGAGAACTCACAGTTCCGCCTCCGAGATGCCGGCAATCTTCATCTGGCTCTTGAGCAAACCGATCTTGAGCGGCTGGTTTCCATGCACGGGGACAACGATCCGCTCACGATGTCCTTCCTTGGTGAGAATGTGGTGGCTGCCGTTGATGCGCCGAAGCACCCAGCCGCGCGACTGGAGAAGTCTGACGAACTCCTTTCCGGAAACCTGCTTCACACGGAAAGCTCGAACACCCTGTCGTTCTTACCGGCCTTGACGGTTTCGTCTTCGACCGAAAGCCAGAGGTCAACCGCCTCGCGGAGATTCGCCTGCACTTCGGCGATGGTTTCGCCTTGCGTGACGCATCCCGGAAGGGCCGGAACTTCTGCCCAGAACCCTCCCTCTTCGGCGTCGTGGATGATGGCTTTCAAAGTCATATTAGTTAAATGCCAGATGACGGACAGAACGACAAGGCTGGCGCATCACCAACCTCGTCGTTTCTGAGTTCACAACTGCACCATCGCTGGCTTGAGAAGTTGCATTTCGGCCTCGCTCCACCCTACTTCGGTTACTGCCAGCATGACCGGACAGGCTGAAACCAAATCGGCATTCAAGAACCACCCGGCCGTTTCGTGAGTGACGGTCGCAAAACAGCAATCCCCAGCTTTGTCGTAAAAACCGATGTCCTCGGGAAACTTCGGCGGAACCCAACCAAACAAGCCACCGGGGCGCTTCAGGATTTCGATCTGGCGAGGGTCCGTCTTGTAGAGAATGACCGATGCACAGGGCTTCGATGTTGAATATCGGATGCCCGGCCACGCACTGCGCCTCCAGCGATCCAACTCCCAGCGCGCAAGTTCTTCTCGAATGGAGATCGCTTCCTGATCGAACTTGGCTTGGTCGCGCCAAACGAGATGAAAAGCTGTGCAACTTCGCAGCAGGTATTCGGTCAACCCAATGTAGGCTGCGCCTTCAACGTCTCCAACCAAGCTGAAGACTGTTCGCTTTGCTTCGATTGGTTTTCGAGCCTTGCTCACTTCTGCCCGTAAAACTCCGCGATGGCCTCGCAGACCTTGTCGGCGGCATCGAGCGGCATCTCGCCGTGGATCGGGAGCGAGAGGATGTCCTTCACGATGGCTTCGCTCAGCGGAAGCTTCGGGACGTAGGGGAACAGACCGGTGACCGCGGGCTGGAGATGGTTCGGCTTCGGATAGTGGATGCCGGTCTCGATGTTGCGGTCCTTGAGGAACTGCTGGAGCGCGTCGCGCTTCTCCGCCCGGACGACATACATGTGGTAGGCGTGCGTCGCCCAGTCGCGGACGATGGGCGTCTTCACGATGGACGAGAGCCGCTCGGTGTAGCGCGCGGCGATGGTCCGGCGGTTCTCGTTGAAGCCGTCAAGGTGCTTCAGCATCACGCGGCCCATGGCGGCGTTGATCTCGTTGAAGCGGACGTTGTAGCCCACGAACTCGTGGTCGTATTTGCCCTGCCGTCCGTGGTTGCGGAGCATCCGCAGGCGGTCGGCGAAGTGGGTGTCGTTCGTCGAGATGCCGCCGCCGTCGCCGAGGACGGTGAGGTTCTTCGACGGGAAGAAGCTGTAGGCGCCGGAGTGGCCCATGCTGCCGACGGTCTTGCCCTTGTATTTCGCGCCCTGCGCCTGCGCGCAGTCCTCGATGACCCAGAGCTTGTGCTTCGCGGCGATGGCCATGACGCGGTCCATGTCCACGGGATGACCGTAGAGATGGACGGGAATGATGCCGACGGTGCGCGGAGTGATCGCGGCTTCGACGGCGTCGAGATCCATGACGAACGTGTCGTCGACATCCACGAAGACCGGCTTGGCCCCGAGGTGCATGAGCGGCTCCATCGTGGGGAAGGCCGTGTGGCTCGGCACGATGATCTCATCGCCGGGACCGACGCCCTGGAGCTGGTGCTGGAGATAGACGATCATCGTCCACGAGCTGCCGAGGACGAACGTCTTGGTGCCGGTGTGTGCGGCCAGCTCGGCCTCGAACGCCTGGCATTCCTTTCCGAGGATGTATTGGCCGGAGCGGATGGCGCGCAACGCGGCCTCCTCGACTTCGGCGTTCACGAAACACTTTGAGAGCGGGATCTTTTGCATGATGGGAAAGGGTTTATCCGCGAAGGGCGCGAAGAGTCGCGCAGAAACTAGAGGGAGAATGATTTTGGAGTTTCGAAGCCGGGCTCACGGATCAGCGCCATCCGCTTCCATTCAAGTTTGGGGAAGGAGCCGAAGTTGATGACCAGTCCAACGGGCTTCCGGGATGACTTGAGGCAGTTGAGCAGTTGGCACTCTTCCCGACTTGTCAGTCGGTCCAACACCTTCAACTCCACGATGAGTTCGCCGAAGCAAAGCAGATCAGGCCGGAAGCTCGTCTTAAGGCGACGGCCTTTGTATTCCATCTGAAACTCCGGCTGGGCCAAAAACGGAATGCCCTGGGCCTCCAACTCGATCTCCAGACACTCCTGATAAATCGCTTCGTCAAAGCCAGGACCTTTCTCCCGCTGCACTTCGATGCAGGCGCCGATCACCCGATAGACTTCGTCCTTCAGCAGCAGTTCACTCATGGCTTGGGTTGAAGTTCTTCGCGTCTCTTCGCGCCCTTCGCAGATCAGATCGAAACCCAACCCGACGTCTTGTTGGCTTCGGCGGCGGCGGTGAGGACGCGGACGGAGTCGTAGCCGGCCCACGCGTCGGCCAAGGGCGCCTGGCGGGTGGTGATCGATTCGCAGAAGGCCTTCAACTCGGCCAGCAGCGGCTCCACCGGCGCGGTCTCGATCTGGACCGGTGCGCCTTCGACGCCCTTGAAGTCCTTGCCTTCGGCCACGTGGTGGTTGGCGTAGGTTTTGATCTTGTTCGCCGGCAGGTCGTAGTTGCAGACGGCCGTCAGCTTGTCGCCGATGACGATCACGTCGCGGAACTTGCCGGGAATGAAATACTCCGTCTCGACCGTCGCCCATGTCTTGCCGAAGCGCGTGTCGTATTCCAGCGACGTGCGGGACGCATCGTCGAAACCGGGCCCACGCCCGAGGAAGTCATACCACTCCGCCCGCACCCGCGTCGGCACCGCGCCGAGGATATGGTTGAACAGATCCACAAAATGGATGCCGTCGGCGAACATCACGCCGCTGTCGTTGCGCGGGCGTTTGAAGCCGCCGAAGTGTCCGCGGAGAATCCGGATGTTGCCGAAGGTCCCGGCCTGCACCTGCTCGCGCAGCCACTGGGTCGCGGGATCAAAGCGGAAGATGTGGCCGACCTGGACGATCCTGCCCGTGCTCGCGGCCAACTCGGCCAACTGCCTCGATTCGTCGGGCACCAACGTCAGCGGCTTCTCGACGAACACATCCTTGCCCGCCTCGAGGAATTCCTTGGCCAGCGGGAAATGGCTCTGTGCGGGCGTGACGATCACGGCTCCATCGACCTTGCCGGCGAAATCCTTGTAGTTCGTCGAAAGGTGGTCGTCCTTCAGGCCGAGTTTGCGCGCCGCGTCCAGGGCCTTCGGGTTCAGGTCGGTGGCGAACAGCTCGATCCGGGGCTGGAGCGAATTGAGGACGCGGAGGTGGTTGGCACCCCAGCGACCGAGACCGAGCAGTAGGATTTTCGACATGGCTGAAAACGAAGGCGCATCATGCGCCGAAAACGAGTGCCGCACTGTGCTGGAAAACGGAAAAGGCCAGCAAGCGGGATTTGTGTTGGCAGGAAGCATTGCGGGTCTGCCCGCCTTGACGCCGTTCCCGCGCCCCAACACCTTCAATGCTTGGAAGAATCCCGGACCACCGCCGCGACGCAAATCGCGGCAGCAGCAGCCAACGCTCCCGCCGCCCAGGACCTACGCCGGCGGATTGAGCGGGGCGGAGCCATGCGTCTTGAGGACGTCCCTGGGCCGGGCCAGCCCTTCTTCGCGGCGCTCCTGCGCCAATGGATTCCCGATCGGCCGATCGTCGTCGTCACCGACCTGCTGAAGACGCAGGAGAGCTTCCAGCAAGATCTCGAGACTTGGTTCGGAGCGGACGCGAAGCCGCTCTTCTATCCCGCTTGGGAAGTCCTTCCCCACGAAACCAAGCTGGCGCACGCGGATGTCATCAGCGAACGCCTGCAAACCTTGGTGGTGTTGGCGGGAACACGGATGCCGGATGGAGCGAAGAAGAAGCCATCGGCCAAACGATCCGCATCAGGAACCGGGCATCCGGTATCCGGCGTCCGGTATCCGCTCCTCGTCACCTCCGTCACCGCGCTGCTCCAGCGCACATTGCCACCGGATGAGATCCGCGAACGCACGCGGACATTGAAGCGCGGCGACCACATCGAACCTCTCGACCTGATCGAATGGCTCGAAGACCAGGGCTACGAACCCGAGGCGCAGGTGACGATGAAGGGCCACATCGCCCTCCGCGGCGGCATCGTCGACGTGTGGCCGTTGCCGGCGGCGTGGCCGGTGCGGCTGGAATTCTTCGGCGATGAACTGGAATCGCTCCGCGAGTTCGATCCATTGACCCAGGTGTCGCGGGAGAAGACGGAGAGCGTGGTCATTCCGCCGGGAGGCGAACTGGGACTGATCCGGAAGCGACTGCTCGACACCGCTGAATCCTTCTCGTCCTCGAAAGAGGGAGTCCGAGAGGGAGGAGGAGGAGAAAGAGCGCGAGAGGGAAAAGAATCCTGCGGACTCGCCACCCTCCTCGATTACCTCCCCACCAACGCCATCTTCATCCTCTGCGAGCCTGATGCTTTGGACCACGCGGCGGCGCACTACGCGGCGCAGATTCCCGAGAACGACCGGGCGTTTGTGCACTGGGACGAATTCCAAGCGGAGCTGATGACCCGGCAGATGACCGTCGTGTCGCTGACGGAATCGCCCGAGAACAACCGCCGAACCGGCGAGGCGGATTCCGGGAACGAAGAAGGCGAAGCCCTCCGCCTCCTCGCGTCGTCGGCCGCCGGAGAGGCCTTCGCCTTCGCCACGCTCGACGCGTTCCGCCCGCTCGGCGATCGGCCGCCGGAGCCGCAGATCGCCGAGGCGCAACGCCGGGAATTCTTCGCGCAGCTTCATCGGTGGTTGAGGCAAGGCTGGAGCGTCCACGTTTTCTGCAACACGGCCGGCGAGAAGCAGCGCTTCGGCGAGATCTGGGCGGAATACGGCTTCGCCGAAAATCCGGGGCCCGAAGGCCCAAGTCCAAAGCCGGAGAGGCCCGGCCCACCCGACCCCTCGCGCCCGGAACTTGCGACCCATCTTGGCGCCTTGCGGCGCGGGTTCCTCCTTGAGGCCGCCAAGCTCGTTGTCGTGACCGACGCGGAGATCTTCGGCCGCTACCGGGTCCAGCGTCCGCGCCGGATGAAGTCGCCGCACGCCGCGACGACGCGCTCCGCCTTGGACATCAACTTCGCCGACCTGCAGGACGGCGACTACGTCGTCCACGTCCAATACGGCATCGCACGGTATCTCGGCCTCAAGATCGTTCCCCTCAGCGGCACCCGGAAACGCGGCGAGGCGGTGAAGGATCCGGACGACGGCCAGGAATGCCTCACGCTCGAGTTCGCCGCGTCGAATCCCGCGGACGAACCACCGAAGCTCTACATCCCCGTCAGCGAGGCGCATCTCGTCAGCAAATACGTCGGCGCAAGCAAGGCGCGGCCGCAGCTCAACACCCTTTCCGGCACACGCTGGGCCAAGGCCAAGACCGAGGCCGAGCGCGCCGTGCGGGACGTCGCCGCCGATTTCCTCCAAATCCAGGCCGCGCGCGAATCACAGACGGGCCATTCGTATCCCGAGGACACCCCTTGGCAGCGCGAGTTCGAGGGCAGCTTCGTCTACGAGGAGACGGCCGACCAGTTGAAGGCCATCGTCGCGGCCAAAGCCGACATGGAGAAGCCGCGTCCGATGGACCGGCTCATCTGCGGCGACGTGGGTTTCGGCAAGACGGAGGTCGCCATCCGTGCGGCGTTCAAGGCGGTCATGGCCGGCAAGCAGGTGGCCATCCTCGTTCCCACGACCGTCCTCGCGCAGCAGCACTTCAACAATTTCCGGGAACGCATGGCGGACTATCCCGTGCGGATCGAACTACTCTCGCGATTCCGCACGCGCAAGGAGACCACCAAGGTCCTCGCCGCCTGCCGAGACGGCGCGGTCGACATCGTCATCGGCACGCACCGGCTCGTGCAGCCGGACGTGGAGTTCAAGGATCTCGGCCTCGTGGTCATCGACGAGGAACAGCGCTTCGGCGTCTTGCACAAGGAGCGCTTCAAGATGATGCGCCGCATGGTCGACGTGCTCACGCTCAGCGCCACGCCCATCCCGCGCACGCTCTACCTGGCCCTCACCGGCGCGCGCGACATGAGCACCATCGAGACGCCGCCGCAGGACCGGTTGCCGGTGGAGACGATCGTCACGCAATACGACGAGCGCATCATCCGCGACGCCATCCAGCGCGAGCTGAACCGCGGCGGCCAGGTGTTCTTCCTCCACAACCGCGTCTTCGACATCGAAGCCGTCGCCTCCAAGCTCAAGGCGCTCGTCCCCGAGGCCCGCTTCGCCGTCGGGCACGGACAGATGAGCGCGGACGACCTGGAGGAAGTGATGACCAGGTTCGTCAACGGCGAAGCCGACGTGCTGCTCTCCACCACGATCATCGAGAGCGGCATCGATATACCCAACGCCAACACCATCATCATCGACCGCGCAGACCGCTTCGGCCTGAGCGGGCTCTACCAGTTGCGGGGGCGCGTCGGACGCTACAAACACCAGGCCTACGCCTATCTCCTGCTCCCGCGCCACGCCGGAGTGTTGAGCGACGCACGCAAACGTCTCAGCGCCCTGAAGCAGTATTCGACGCTGGGAAGCGGCTTCAAAATCGCCATGCGCGACCTGGAGATCCGCGGTGCCGGCAACCTTCTAGGCTCGCAGCAGAGCGGCCACATCACCGCCGTCGGCTTCGAACTCTATTGTCAGCTTCTCTCCCAGAGCATCGCCGTGTTGAAGGGCGAGAAACCGAAGGCCCGCGTCGAAACCCAGATGCGGATCGACTTCGTCGCCCTCAGCCCCGAGGAGGAACGGGGCAATGACGAAGCGCGAAAGCCCAAGGCCGAAAAGAAAAGACCGGTCATCGACATCCAGATTCCACGCGAGACGGCCACCTACACCTCGGAGCCCGATCCGGAATCCGCCATCGGGGAGCCGGTATCCGTCCCCAAGGCTCCCGCCTATTTGCCGCTGAACTACGTGCCCGAAGCAGCGCAACGCATCGAGCTCTACCGCAAGCTGGCCCAGGCGCCCGACAAGCAGGCGTTGGAAAAACTCCGCAGCGAAGTGCGCGACCGTTTCGGTCCCCTGCCCCCCGCGACGGAGACGCTGTTCTTCGTCACCGACCTCAAACACCTCGCGGCGGAGAAAGGCGTCACGTCGATCGAGACCCGCGACGACCGCCTCATGCTCACGCGCAACGGCGCCCTGATCCAACTCTCCGGGAAATTCCCCCGCATGACCAAGCCCGACGCCAAGGGCCGGCTCCAGGAGATCAAAAAACTGATGCTGGTATTGTAGCAGCAAGCCAGCCGCGCCTTCCCCGTTGCCGTGCGTTTCCGGGCCACCGCCATCAGAATCTCGATCCCGCTTGGCAGAAGTCCCGGGCGCCCGTCGCGATCATGTTCGGGCTGACCGGTCATGCCATGGGCCGGCGATGGTTCGCAGGATCAATGTCATGGCCCGCAGCGGGGTTGAGTTCTCGACGGAGAAATGGCCGGAGGTGGCTGATTGGGATGGGCTATCAGCCGGGGGAAAACGTGCTTTTTCCACAACCACGGGCGGCCTCGAATTCGAGGAGAACCCCGACCATTCGGACATCGCGACATTCGCCGCCGTCCTCGCGACCCACCGGGCGGTCCTGGCCGGTCCCTGTGCGTTCATCGTGGCGGCGGCGCTC
>CANJSG010000114.1 GCA_947476875.1 Verrucomicrobiota bacterium
CCTTTCCCCTGAACCACCGCCTTGCCGCTTTTGTAGAACACCACGCGGACATCCTGCCCTTCGGCCCCGTAGGCGGCGTAGGGGACATCGTAGAACCTGTAGTCCCGTCGATCCACCGCCGCTCGCAGAATCGCTGCCTGTTTCTCGTTCAACGCAACTGTGTAACTCGTCAATGGTTTCGGCACGCTTGGCGCACGCTACCGGCCATGACTAGCTTCGGCAACCTGATGCCGAACCGTCCCAAAGATTCAAACCCGCGCGCTTCCGCTTCGAAAATCGAAATCGCAAAGCACCTCGTGAATTGGTTTCGCGAGAATGCCCGAGACCTGCCCTGGCGGCGCACCCTGGATCCCTACGGAATCTGGGTTTCCGAAGTCATGCTCCAGCAGACGCAGGTCAAAACCGTCATTCCATTCTGGGAACATTGGATGCGCGAAGTTCCGACCCTTGATGCACTCACAAATCTTCCCGAACCACGCCTGCTGAAACTTTGGGAAGGACTTGGCTACTACACGCGTGTCCGCAATCTGCAAAAAGCAGCTCGTCAGATCGGGGCGAACCTCAACGGCGTGTTCCCATCCGATCCGGTTCAGATCCTTGAACTCCCTGGCATCGGGCGCTACTCCGCTGGAGCCATTGCCAGCATCGCGTTCGGCCAGGCGCAGCCACTGCTCGACGGCAACGTCATCCGTGTTCTCACACGCCTTCATGGGATCTGCGAAAACGCCCGCGAGAAAACGACCCTCAACCAACTCTGGGCGCTTGCCACGGAACTCGTCACCGTTGCCGAAACGCTCGACAAAAAGCCGCGCCAAGGCGCCCGTCTCAGCGCAGGGCCGTGTTCCGACCTCAACCAGAGTTTGATGGAGCTCGGCGCAACGGTCTGCCTCCCATCGAAGCCGGCTTGTCCCGCCTGTCCAATCCGTCAGCACTGCGTCGCGGCCGCCGAAGGGCTCGTCGATCGGATTCCTGATCTCGGTAAACGCCCAGCCGCCACCGCCCGCCGTTTCGTTGCTTTCGTAGCCGAGTCCAACCACAGGGTTTTTGTCACCCAGCGGCCCACTGGCGGCGTGAATGTGGGCCTTTGGGAGTTCCCAAACATCGAGATGGGAAACGACGAAGCAATCACCTCGCCCATGCTCGGATTCATCTTCGACCCGACCGGGAAACCACTCCTGACCATCAAGCATTCGATCACCCGCTACCGCATCACCCTCGAAGTGTTTCCGGCGAAACTCCAAGCCGGAAAATCGTCACAGCTGGCCGGGAAGTGGATTCCGAAAGCCGAACTCCACTCGCTCGCGTTCACCAGTGCCCACGCAAAGATCCGGACCAAAATCACCTGACCGCGATCAAACCGAATAGTGCGGCGGTTTGGCGTTGTTGCTCTTGATGCGCTCCAACTCGATCGTCTCCATCGTCTGCGAAAGACTCTCGTTCTTCGCCGTCAACCGTCGCAGCGCCTTGTCCTGCTCGATGATCACCTGGTTGAGCTGATCCAGCATGTGCTCCAGCGACGCGGCATGGGATTCGATGCGCCGAAACCGTTCTTCAAGTGCGTCGTCTGTCATGCGTTCAGTCTGGCGCAAACGCCGGTGCAACGCGAAGCTCGGAATATGAACCGGATCCAACTGGCCTGTGCGGCGACTCTGTTGAGCCTCACGGTTTCGGCGCTCGCGCAAACCGTTCTTCCGTTCGCTCATTCGCACAACGATTACGAGCGCACCCGACCGCTCGCCGACGCGCTCGACAACGGCTTCTGCGGGGTCGAAGCCGACGTCTGGCTCATCGACGGCGAACTCCGCGTCGCCCACGAAAAAGCCAAGGCCGTCGCGGGGCGCACGCTTGAATCGCTCTATCTCGCGCCGCTGCACGAACGCTGGAAAACCAACGGCGGTTTCGTCCAAAAAGGCGCCCCTCACTTCATGCTCCTGATCGACGTGAAGTCCGCCGCCGTCCCGACCACCGAAGCCGTCCTTGAAGCGCTCAAGCCCCACGCTGAACTGCTCACACGCTACAGCACCAATCAACTCAAGCCCGGTGCCATCAGCGTCATCCTTTCCGGCAACCGGGACGCCTCTACGGTTCTCCGCCAATCACCCGCTTCGCTCGCTTCCTTGGACGGGCGATTGCCCGACCTCACCAACGGCCTACCCACGACGATCATGCCGCTCGTCAGCGAAAGCTGGCAGAAGCCTTTCCAATGGCGCGGCAAAGGTCCCCTGCCCTCCACCGAAGCCGCCAAGCTCGCCAACTTCGTCAAACTAGCCCACGAACAGAATCGCCGCCTGCGCTTCTGGGCTTCGCCAGATGCCCCCGAAGCTTGGAGGACCTTCCGCGCCTCCGGCCTCGACTGGATCAACACGGATCGCCCCGCTGAGATCCAACGCGAGTTCTCCAAGCCATAGGCCAAACAAAAAGCACTGGCGCACTGGCACCGGGGCTCGGCAGTTTCCTGAAAAGATGGTTACGGTTTCACCACGGGCTGGCCAGCGGCGGACCAGGCGTTGAAACCACCTTGCAGATTGAGTGTGTCCTTGAACCCGAACCCGCCCATCGCATTGCACGCCCGGGTGCTACGGCCTCCGGCAGCGCAGTTCACGAGATAGGTCTTCGACTTATCGAGCTTCGAAACGTCCTCTTTGAAGGTCGGGCTCTGGATGTTGATGTTCACCGCGCCTTTGAGGTGGCCTTCCTTGAACTCCTCGGGCGTCCGCACGTCGAGCACGACGACCTCTTTCTTCTCCGCAAGAAGCTTGGCGGCGTCCGCCACCTTGATGTTCTTCACCGCAGGCTTCGCTTCGGTCTTGGATTCCGCCTTGGCATCGGCGGCGAACGAAGCGAATGAGACGGCCGAAGAAAGGAAGGCGGCGGCCAGAAGCTGAAGAAGAGCGCGGGGTTTCATGGGCCCGATGTAACAGCTTTTGCGAAACGATCAACCAGCGTTCTTCCGACCGCAGCCTAAGCGGAATCAGTCCTCCGGGCATTTCAGCAAAGCCGGCAGAGCAAGAAACCGCGCGACGGTCAGGCCGCGGAGCAGGATCGTCTTGTGGCGGTTGGTTCCGCCTCGGACGAGCTCGACCTTGGATCGCGGAAGATCCAGTTCTTCGGCGAGCAATTCCACGACGGCCGCGTTGGCCGCGGAGTCGACTGGCGGCGCTGTCACCCAGATCTTCCACTCGGACCCGATTGGCTCTCCCAGCCTGTTCCTTGAAGCGCGGGGCTGGACCTTCACCGAGAGAACGACCCCCTCGGAGGTCTCACGGAGAAATGCCGGCGCGGGCGGCGCCGTCTCGGCGTTCTTGGGGCGGTCGCTCGACATGGTCCGGAGCCAATGGCAGCGTGCTCGTGTGTCGGCAAGCAAACTCACTCGTCTAAAGGAACTGATCGAGGGCTATGGATCGTGTCTGGTGGCCTATTCGGGCGGCGTGGATTCGGTGTTCCTCGCGCAAGTCGCCCGCGACGTCCTCGGCGACCGGGCCCTTGCGGTCATCGCCGATTCGCCGAGCCTCCCGAGGCGGGAACTGGCCGAGGCGCTGGACCTCGCGGGGAAGTTCCAGATTCCCGTCCGAGTCGTGAAGACGGCCGAGTTCGACAACCCGAGCTACCTCGCGAATCCGAACAACCGTTGCTACTTCTGCAAACACGAGTTGTTCACCGAGCTGGTTCCGCTGGCGCGTGAAGGCGGCTTCGCGGTCATCGCCTACGGCGAAAACGCCAGCGACGTCGGCGATCATCGCCCTGGAGCAAAGGCCGCGGCGGAATTCCAAGTGAAGGCGCCGTTGAAGGAAGCCGGACTGACCAAGCAGGAGATCCGCGAGCTGTCGGCGGATCTGGGTTTGCCCACGGCAGACAAACCGCAGATGGCCTGCCTGAGTTCGCGCATTCCCTACGGCGAACGAGTGACACCGGAGAAGCTGCGAATGATCGAGGAAGCGGAGTTCACGCTGAAGGACATGGGTTTCTACGACGTGCGTGTCCGGCATCACGAACTGAAGACGGCGGCGTTCCAGCTCGGGCACCAGCTTTCACAGGAAGGCACCAAGCAGGAAGGGGTCGCCCATCTGGCGCGGATCGAACTGGGAGCTTCGGAGCTGCCGAAACTGGTGGAAACCGGAGCCTACGTGACGGTGGCGGAGGCGCTGAAGAAGCTGGGTTACCTGCACGTCACCCTGGATCTGGCGGGCTACCGCCGGGGAAGCGTGAACGAGGCGTTGAAGCTGGTCCAAGCGGGTGCCGAGGACTGATCCAAACCCCGGATCATAGGTCTTCCATCAACTGCGCGAGCTGCACTTTCACGTGCTTCTCGTAGCACTCCGGACAGAACCCGTGGCTGAAGCGGGTGTTCGAGTTTTCCATGACGTATTGGTCGACCTGCTGCCAGTAGTTGCCGTCCTTGCGGACCTTCTTGCAGTAGCTGCAGATGGGCAAAAGGCGTTGCAGGGTCTTCACCTTCTTCAAGGCATCTTCGAGTTCGGTGACCCGTTTGCGAAGGTTTTCCTGAAGGCTCAGGACGCGTGTCCCCACCTGGAGCCGGGCCTTGAGCTCGTCGCTGTTGAAAGGCTTCTTGATGTAGTCGTCGGCGCCGGCATCGAGGCCGTCGACGAGGTTCTGGGTTCCGTCACGGCTGGTTAGGAGAACCATGTAGACGAGGCTGGAATTGGCCGCTTGCCGGACCTTCCGGCAGACTTCCAGCCCATCGAGTCCGGGCATCATCCAGTCCAGAATGGTGATGATCGGTGAGTCGGTGGATTCCAATGCCTTCCATGCTTCCTCGCCGTCCTTGCAGACGATCGTGGCGTAGCCGAACCGCTCAAGCGTCATCTGGAGAACACGTCGCTCCAGCGCATTGTCGTCCGCCATCAATATCTTCATGGTTCTTTAAACAGCCGCAAAAGTTCGGGACTCAGGAGCTCGAGCTCCTTGTCGCGGAGCGATTTCGTCGAAGGTCGAGTCTGCGAGGCTCCGGATTCGTCCGCCACATGGACGGGGTTCGCTCCGGATACGAACGAGAGCCACTTCCCGGATATCGGCGCCGCTTCGATCGGACCCAAGCCGGAATCGGAAGAACCTGCCGAATCTCTCCGGAACTGGAGTTCATCTGTGATCAGCCCCGCCGCCGCCGGATCACCAGACGCTGGGGAGGACATGGGTTCTGTGCTGTTTTGCTTAAGGCCTCGGGCACTCATTGGGCATCCTGCGAACGATCCCTGCGCTGAGTGCCGTCCTTTGCTCGCAGCCGATGTCGCCAGTGGCGCCACCGAGGGAATCAACTTCAATCCATTCATCGGCACCGCGCAGCTCGGCCCTGAGGAATATCTCATCGGAGCACCCGATCCTCCGCTCCAACACCTCACGCCTCCACCCAAAGACCAGCCTTGTCCTCAACAACCGTGAGCTTCCGCAACGAATCCCCGTCGCAGGGACCACGCACGCAAAGCCCCGTCCTCGGCTCGAAGAGCGCCCCGTGATGGATGCAAAGGAACTGCCCGCGCGCGCCGTTGAGGAACATCCCCGTCCCCTCGTCGAGCGGCAGCCCGGCATGCGGGCACTCGTTCACATAGGCGAAGAACACCCCGTCAATCCGCGTGATGAATGCTGCGACGCGCTTGCCACCAAGAATGAAACTGAACGCCACCGTTCCGCGTTCGGGAACGACACCCACCGCGCCGATGAAGTGACGCTTGGCTGCCACGCTTCGTCCGTTGGTCAGACCTTCTTGCGCGGGCTCCGGCGCAGGCCGTTCTGGAACCACAGCCGCCAGACCATCGCGAGCGCCTCCCAGACGATCTTGCGGGACATCTTGGAGCTGCCCTGGAACCGGTCGGTGAAGATGATCGGCACCTCCGCGACCCGCAGGCCCTGCCGCCAGATCTTGTGCGTCATCTCGACCTGGAAGCTGTAGCCGTTCGAGCGAACGCCATTCAAGTCGACGGCTTGCAGCGCCGCTCGGCGGAAGCACTTGTAGCCGCCCGTCGGATCAGTGAACGGCATTCCCGTGATCCAACGAACGTATTGGGCCGCACCGAGGCTGAGGACCAGCCGGTTGAGGGGCCAGTTGATCACGCGGATGCCGTTCCAATAGCGCGAGCCGATCACGAGATCCGCATTCTTCGCGACATCGAGGAACGCCGGGACGTCGGCGGGGTTGTGCGAGAAATCCCCGTCCATCTCGAAGATGAACTCGTAATGCCGCTCCAGCGCCCATTGGAAGCCCGAGATGTAGGCACGGCCGAGGCCGTTCTTCTCCGGCCGATGGAGCACGTTCACCGTCGGGTTCAACGCTGCGATCTCGTCGGCGAGCCTGCCGGTGCCGTCGGGCGAATTGTCGTCCACCACGAGGATGTCCGCCTGCGCGGGCTGGGCGTTGATGCGCTTGATGAGCTGAGGGAGGTTGTCGCGCTCGTTGTAAGTCGGAACGATGATCAGGACCGGGTTCATGCGGCGGGAGATTCGGGCTTTTCAGACGGCTGCTGTGCGGGTCGGGAGAGATGATACCAGAAGAAACCAAAGTTGCCGGTCGTCCAAACGAGGAACGCCAGAGCCCAAACGATGAGCGTTCCGGTGTCATACTTGAAAGCACGCATCGCCTCCATGCAGCCGACGAACGAGCAAATGAGCCAAACGGCGGCGAACGTTCCAGCCAACCACAGGCCCAGCCACTGCCCTCGCTTCGCATCGAACTCGGCTTTGGTCGGAGGCTTGCCGACCCGCAACCAGAGTTCGCTCAAAGAACCTTCCTCCAAAACTTCGGCAGAGAGAAACTGGTTGATCCGGGATTCAGTCCGAGCCCTCAGCTTTTCGTAGAAGCGGGCCCGATGCAGGCCGAAGAGCAGAAGCGTTCCCAAGGCTTGGAAGACAAACGGCACGATGATTCCAGCCCCGCCACCGGCTAGCGTCATCAGTCCCAACCGCCACGTGGCATAGATGGCGACCGCCAAGACACCCAGCCGGACGACGGCAGCCTTGGTCCTCAGGATCCAATGCTCCCGCGTCAGGGCCTCGTAGCGAAGGCGTTCTAGGTCTTGCACGGGCCGACGTTACGCAGCCGGGCTCCGCGCGGAAAGCCGAATGAACGATGAGCGAATGACGAAGCTCGAAGGCCAAAGGCCAAACAAATCCACACCAGTTCCATGCCTTTCGGGATTTGGCCTTCGTGCTTCGTCATTCTCCCCCATTGCCTCCCCCGCCCTTCGCCGCCTAGGCTGTCAACCATGACGACGACAGCGGTTGACGTGGGAAATCATCAGAAGATCGCCGAGCTGGGCCGGTGCGTGCTCGACGGTGGCCGGCTCGAAAAGGCCGACGCCATGTTCCTGTTCGGGCTGGAATCCACCTCGGACATCATGGACCTCATCGCCTGGGCCAACCGCGTCCGCGAACATTTCAAAGGGAACAAGATCCACCTCTGTTCCATCGTGAACGCCAAGGCCGGCAACTGCTCGGAAAACTGCTCCTTCTGTGCCCAGTCCAGCTTCCACCAGACCGGCTCGCCCAAATACGGCTTCATCGATCCCGAGCCCGTCCTTGAAGCAGCCGATGAAGCCAACAAGAACGGCGTCACCGCCGTCGGACTCGTCGCCGCGTGGAAAGGACTGAAGGAAGGACCGTTGCTCGACGAAGTCTGCGACCGCATCCGCGATCTCAAAGCCTCCGGCAAGACCCGCCCCGACGCCTCGCTGGGGATCATCAAGAGCCAAAATATCGCCGACCGACTGAAAGAAGCCGGCCTCGAATGCTACGGCCACAATCTGGAAAGCTCCCGCCGCTTCTTCCCCAACACCTGCTCCACCCACACCTTCGACGACCGCCTGGAAACCATCGGCTACTTGAAGAAGGCCGGCATCAAGATCTGCTCCGGCGGCATCATCGGCATGGGCGAGACCCGCGAAGACCGATGCGACCTCGCCCTGTCGCTCCGCGAGATCGGCGCCAACGTCTGCCCGATCAACATCCTCAATCCCATCAAGGGCACTCCGTTTGAGAACGTGGCCCCGCTCCAGCCGATGGAGATCCTGAAAACCATCGCCTGCTTCCGCCTGCTCCTGCCGAGGAAAGAGATCATGGTCGCCGGAGGTCGGACGATGAACCTGCGCGACTTGCAGAGCATGATCTTCACTGCGGGCGCCAGCGCCTTGATGGTCGGGAACTACCTGACAACCTTGAACCAGCCGGTGGAGAAGGATCTCCAGATGCTCAAGGATCTCGGACTCGATCCCGCTTGGGAACACAGCTTCGACGATCAGGAACCCGCCGCCGAGCAGCCCATCGCCTTCAAGCCCCGAACCATTGAAATGGCGGGTGTCTGAGGTGGGTGGTTCGCCGGACAGAGGCGACTCCAACCGGTCCCGCCTCCCGGTCTGTCACAGGCTGAAACCCCGCCCACTCCTGCACGCGGTGCAGCATCGCGATGGTTTGGGATCCCCTGGATGGACACATTTCTGACATCGAAACTTTATTCGTGCGCAATCGTCACAGTTCTGTGACAACGGCCCGTATGTTCTCCCTGCAGAAGCTCTTGGGTAAAGATACGGCATTCTTCGACCTGCTCGAAGCCGCAGCCAAGGAATCGTGCGCCAGCATCGAAGTCCTCATCCAGTTCGCGAAGAAGCCCGACCAACCAGGGCCCCTCGACGGCTTCATCGCCGCGCGCCGGAAGGAGAAGGCCATCTCCGAGCAGATCAGTGAAGCGGTCACCTCCACCTTCGTCACGCCGATCGAACGCGAGGACATCGAGGAACTGAACACCGCTCTCTACAAGATCCCCAAGACGGTCGAGAAGTTTGGCGAACGCCTCATCCTCGCCAGCGACCAGATCCGCGGGGCCGACTTCTCCCGCCAGACCGAACTGCTCGGCCGTGCCGCCGCCGTGGTCGAAGAACTCGTCCGCTGCCTCCGCAAGGCGCCGGGCATCGAGGCGGTCAAGGCGCTCAACTCGAAGCTGCAGGCGATCGAAAGCGAGGCCGACAACCGCATCCTCCAACTCCTGAAGGAACTCTACTCCGGCCAGATCCCGCCCGTGCAGGTCATCATCCTGAAGGACCTGTATGAACTGCTGGAAAAGGTCATCGACCGCTGCCGCGACGTCGGCAACTGCGTCGTCCACATCGTCCTGAAGAACTCCTGAACCCCTGACGCCGCGTGACGCTCGTCCTCACGGTCATCTTCATCGCGTTGGTGTTCGAATACATCAACGGCTTCCACGACACCGCCAATTCGATCGCCACCGTCGTCTCAACGAAGGTGCTGACCGCCCGACAGGCGATCCTGCTCGCGGCTGCGACCAACCTGTTCGGCGCCCTCGTCGGCCATGCGGTGGCCAAGACGGTTTCAAGTGGACTCGTCGACGCCCAGTTCGTGAGCAACCAAACGATCGTCTGCGCATTGCTGGGCGGCATCGTGTGGAACCTGATCACCTGGTGGTTCGGCCTGCCCAGCAGCTCCACCCATGCCCTCGTCGGCGGGCTGTGCGGCGCGGCCGTCGCGTCGGCGCATGGAAACTGGAAGGCGATTCTCTGGTCCGTGGAAAAGGTCGACAAGGTCACCGGAGCCGTAAAACACGAGGGAGTTCTCCACAAGGTCATCATCCCGATGGTCAGCTCGCCGCTCATCGGATTTGCGGGCGGTTTCCTTGTCATGGCCCTGCTTTATCTAGTCCTGAAGAACCGGCGTCCGCACTGGGTCACCAAGGTCTTCGGCAAGCTCCAACTCGTCAGCGCGGCCTACATGGGATTCGCCCACGGCCTGGCCGACGCGCAGAAGACGATGGGCATCATCACGCTCTCGCTTCTGACCGGCACGACGGCGGGTGCCTTCGACGGTTTCCCCGCGTGGTTGGACTTCCTAAAGCTTTCACCCGCTGCCGGTGGCGGTGCCCCGGATGTCCCCACATGGATCAAGATCGTCTGCGCCCTGACGATGGCGGCGGGGACGGCCGCAGGCGGTTGGAGGATCATCCGGACGATGGGCCACAAAATGGTCAAACTTCAGCCCGTCCACGGCTTTGCGGCGGAGTTCACGGCCGCGACGTTGTTGGCGGTCACAGGTTCGTTGGGAATGACCGTCTCGACCACACACAGCATCACCACGGCGATCATGGGAGTCGGCGCGGCGAAACGTTGGAGCGCCCTGAAGTTCGGCGTCATCGAACGCATCATATGGGCCTGGATCTTCACTCTCCCTGCTGCCGGCGGCGTGGCCTACCTCCTCATGCGTCTCGCGCAGGGGATGGATTGGGCGAAGTAGAAGCAGTTCGTCCAGTGCGGCGGTTACGGCTCGCATCGGCCCTCCGAAAAGCCAACGTTCTCCTCAGCCATGAAACGCTTGGGCGTCCTCCTATTCCTGGTGTCCGTCGTCGTTTCGGTTCGAGCTGCCAGCTTCGAAGATCGATTCGCCGTCGTCCTCATCGACGCTGAAACCGAAGCTAAAGTCGGGGCGTTCCCGCTAGATCGTATTCATTACGCAAAGGCGTTGGAGCGCGCGACCGAACTCAAGGCCAAGGCCGTCGTCTTCAAATTTTTCTTCGACCAATCGCGCAACGCCGCCTCCGATGCCGCGCTGACCAGGGCCATGACGAATCTTCCCGTCGTGCTCCAGGCCTGCTTCGACAATTCGGAGCCAAAACCCAACCCGCTGCCGGCGCGGTTTACGGTGGCCGGAGTCCATCCCGGTTCTTCGCTTGCAGGACGCAGCGGTTGGCTGCCGCTTCCCGCGTTGGCCGAACGAGCCCGTGACATCGGCTTCGTCGACTTTGATCCGCAGACGCCAGACAAGGCTCCTCTGGTCGAAGCCTACCAGGGCAAGACCGTGAAGAATCTCTCGCTGGTTTGCCTGGAACTGGCCACGGGACAGAAGGCCGTCGTGGAATCCGGCAAACGCGTGCGCCTCGGCACCGCGACGATTCCCGTCGACGCACGCAACTTCGCCCAACTCGGCAGTTTCGTCGGCGGCAAGCTGAACGTGATTCCGCTCCACGCGTTCCTCTCCGGGGAAACGCCGCGCTCCGCCGTCGAGGGAAGGATCGTCATCTTCGGCTACGACGGCCCAAAGCTCCACTCGGTCGAGACCGACGCAGGCGCCGTCAAAGCCCACCGCTAATTCCTTCTTGGCTTAAAGAGCCTTCATGACCGGTTGGAAACGTCACGGGCTGGCCAAGCGCGGGCGACGCGCTAGGTTCAGCGGCACATGAACCACGACAACCTGGAAGCCCAGCGCGAAGAGCCCTGGCGCATCTTCCGCATCATGGCGGAATTCGTCGAAGCCTTCGACACGATGTCCCACGTCGGACCGTCCGTGACCCTCTTCGGCTCGGCCCGCACCAAGAAGGACTCGACGGACTACAAGGCCGCCGAGGCGATCGGCCATGGGTTGGCGAAGAGCGGTTTCGCGGTCATCACCGGGGGCGGCGGCGGCATCATGGAAGCGGCCAACAAGGGCGCCGCCAAAGGCCGTGGCAAATCGGTCGGCCTCAACATCGACCTGCCGTTCGAGCAGAAGCCAAACCGCTTCTCCAACGTGAAGGTGAACTTCCACTACTTCTTCAGCCGGAAGGTCTGCCTCGTGAAATACAGCATGGGCTACGTCTACATGCCCGGCGGCTTCGGCACCCTCGACGAGTTCTTCGAGGTCATCACACTCATCCAGACCCGCCGGATGCCCGAGTTTCCCATCGTGCTGTTCGGAAAGAAGTATTGGAGCGGGCTCTTCAAGTGGCTCGAGACGACAGTCGAGAAGGAGGGTCTCATCAGCAAGGGCGACCGCGATCTCGTGACCATCACCGACGACGTGGACGAAGCCGTGGAGGTCTTCCTCGAATACCGCCGCCGCGTCGGTGTGCCCACGACGTTGCCGTCGAACCTGGCCTAGGCGGGGCGCTAACCGACGATGACGCGCTACCAGATCACCCGGCTGCCCAACGGCGTGACCGTTGCCACGGCCGCCTTGCCCCACCGCAACAGCGTGTGCGTCGGCCTGTGGGTCGGCGTGGGCGGACGGCACGAGTCGGCCGAGGTCAGCGGCATCTCGCACTTCATCGAGCACATGCTCTTCAAGGGGACGAAAGGCCGCTCGGCTGAACAGATCTCCCAGTCGGTCGAAGGCCTCGGCGGCTACCTCAACGCCTTCACCAGCGAGGATCACACGTGCTTCTACGCGCGTGTCGTCGCGGACCGCTGCAAAAACGTGCTCGAAGTGCTCTTCGACATGTTCCTGCGCTCCCGTTTCGACGACGAGGACATCGCCAAGGAACGCAACGTCATCCGCGAGGAGCTGGCCATGTATTACGACCAGCCCCAGCAATACGTCCACGAACTGCTCAACCAGGTGCAATGGCCGGACCAGCCGCTCGGCCGGCCATTGGCTGGTTCGGACGCCACGCTCAAACGCATCCGCCGACCGCAGTTCATGGCGTTTCTGGACCGGTGCTACGTCTCCGAAGCGACGCTTGTCTGCGCGGCGGGAGCGGTGGACCACGACGCCCTCGTCGCCGAAGTGTCGAAACTCTCCAAACGTTGCCGACCCGGAAAGAAACCGGACTTCGCGCCGGCCTCGCATCCGCGCACCCAACCCGGTATCCGCCTCGATACGCGCAAGACCA
>CANJSG010000115.1 GCA_947476875.1 Verrucomicrobiota bacterium
CCGACGACGGCGGCAGTTCGAAACGGCGGGTCGCTTCATTGTAGCCGTAGCGGTTCGGATCGGAGGCCACTTCGTCGGCCACGGCCCGGGACCCGGACAAGGGCGCCCGGTAAAACAGGCTGTAGTTGGCGACGGTAGGCGCCTCCACGAAGTTGGGTTCCAGTCCGGGCGCGGCGGCCGGCTTGTAGGAGAACGGGCTGAATCCGTATTGGAGGCCGATGGAATGGTCGCGCTGCCACAGGTTGTCGTAGGAGGCGTTCGCGTTGAGACGGAACTCGGGCGATCCGGGGGTGATGATGTTGTTGAAGTCCAGACGCCCGTGCATCGGTAGCCGGTCTTTCACCTCCAACACGATCGCCGACGTGTTGGTTTCCGGCCCGGGCTCGATCTGCGGGAAGATCTGGCGGTCACGGCTTCCGTTGGCCCGGTCCAATTCGGCCTGGAAGACGTGGCTGTTCAACAGCGTGTTCGTGCGGAGGCTCGGCAAGGCCCGGACCACATTGTTGGAGGAGAAGTGCCGGTTCCCCTTCACCTGGATCCTGGCCAACTGGCCTTCCGTCACCTGGACTTGGACGACCCCGTTGGTGATCTGTTGAGGGGGAAGAGCCACGCTGACCGTGGGAAATCCGCGACGCCGATATTCCATCTGGAGATCCGACGCGGCCTGGACGACTTCGGAGATGCCGAGGTTGGTGCCGGTATAGGCTCGGAACAACCCCTCCAGAACCGGCTCGGCCAGGACAGTGTTTCCCGTAACCTCATAGCGATGAACCGCCAACTTCGGAGCTGGCGCGGATTGCTGCTGTGCAGAGAGCCGCCCCGCAGTGGCGAGGCCGAACACACAGGCCACAGAGGCGACGACCCACGCGGCAACGCTGTGACCCGCACGGGAATTCAACCGGCTTTTTTTGAATCGAATCATTCCGAAAATGGCCGGCGAGGCTTCCATCCAGACCGAAGACACTTCGCGGCAAGACGGTCATTCTCCCCCCCACTGTGACGATCCCAAGACGATCCGATGACCTTTCCGCAATAATGTCGAAAGCCCGCGCGCTGCCTGCGAGCCGGAGCAGCGACGAAGAAGTCGGCCCTGCCCGATCAAGGGATGGCCAGACGGTAGAACCTTGGCCCGGGCCCGGGGACGATGGGCAGGCGATTGGTCGACAGACCGTTCAATCCAACGACGTTCGTGGCCACCGGAGTCCAGTTGCCGATCGGTGCGCCAACCGTCACGGACGACAAGACGCGAAGACTGCCGTTGGTCGCTCCGGCCGAACGGATCACCGTATCGGTTCCAGAAATCGTGATGCTGAGGATCCGGGGCGCCGGAGGCTGAACGGTTCCCGCTTGGTAGGTAAAGCCGTTCGCCACCCTCGCGAACTGGCCGTCCGGATTGGTCACAGTCACGTCGACCGATCCGGCGGATCCTGCCGGAGAAACCGCCGTAATCGAAGACGGGCTAACAACGCTGACCGTCGAGGAAGTGACGCTGCCAAACGAGACCACTGTCCCGCTGACGAAATTGAATCCAGTCAACGTCACCAACGTCGCGCCTGCCGCCGGCCCAGATGACGGGCTGACCTGGATGATCCCCGGCGCTGGCGTGGCGGCCGTGAAGGTCATCGTGCCGTCCCATTTGAGCTGAAAATAGCCGAGGTAAGTTCCAGGGCCGCTGGGCGGACTAGGATTCACCTCGTAAAGATCGGAGCGGGACACTGCCTTCGCGGCAACAAACCCATCCGGGACCACGTTGACTATGGAGTCCTGCCAAGAGCCTCCGAAATTGCCGGACCCAAGCTGGACCGACGGAGCCAGTGAGTGCCCGGCGGGAAGAATCAGGGTCGTGCCGCTGTTGGAGACTCCGTTGGACGCCCCGCCAAATGTTTCACCGTAGGCCCGCGCATTGAGGCCGATGTTCTCGCACTTGTTCGCGACTCCCCCCATGGATAGGGAACTCGATCTGCTCCAAGCAGTGGAAGCCAAAGCGAGGTCGGTTCTCGGCCGCGTTGCCCATACCGTTTTCGCGGGACGCTGAGCGGTTCCGTTTGCCCCTACCACTGAGCCAGAAACCGACCATATCAGGCCATCAACGCCGGAGAATGCAGCCGAAAGGCTATTCGCCGAGAGACGCGAAATGGGAAAACTCGATCCCGGAGCCGCGTTGTAGAATCCCGACGCCGGACCAAGATCGACGACCATTTCGTTGGCTCCACCGTCGGTGGTGAAAACCAGGGTGAGGTTGAGGTTGGAATAGGTGATGGCCGACGCGGGCAAGGCACTCAGGAGAAGCATTGCGGCCAAGAGCGCCGACACGCTGCTGCGAAGGCGGCACCAGATAGGAGGGAGGGCGGAACGCATAGGATATGGAATTCGTTGCTCCGAAACCGTTGTGACGGCATTTCGGCAACCAGAGGCTAAGGATGGTGATGCCGTTCAACTTCTACTTTTCGGCCATCGCTCATCTGTCTTGGGACACACCGAAAACCAGCAAAAATAGCCACTATCCTCGTGAAAAACCCGCAATCCGGCGAAGAGGCCCAGCCCGCCACCGAATCTTAACAGCGACTCACGGCTGAACCATGGGAACGGCATCAAGGCCTCCCGAAACGACAGACCGCTACTCATTCGGACAAAGAAAAGGCGCGGGCCCGTTGAGGCCCGCGCCCGGTTATTGGATTCGCTCCGGCAACAGAGCGACGAAACGGATCGCCGATCAGTTCGGGAGGATGGGCCCGCCGTCCTGGTTGCGGTAGACCTGCATATCCCCGACCTTTACGGCCGTGGTGGACCCCGTCAGCTGCGAGTTCATGGCTGTCTTGAACGCGGGTTCGAAGATGGTGACGACGTCACCGCTCAGGGTGCTATTCTTGAACATGTGCTCGTAGCCCCAGAAGGAGTAGGTGCCATTCTTGACGAGTTCCAAGTTGAAGGCGCTGGCCGTCGGTCCAACCCACAGGTTGAAACCGTGCCAAGCGATCGCCTTTCCACCCGTTACCGTGAGGCTCGAGGCGTCGCCGAGGCCCATGTAGCCGATGGCCCTGTTGGTGGTGCTGACGAAGTTGAGATCAGTTTTGACAGAACTTCCCGAACTGTAGCCGCTGTTGAACACGGAGTTGGTGAAGAAATTAGCACCGTCATACTGACGCTGTTGCACGCTGTTGAAGACGCCAAACCCGCTCTCCGCCAGGGTGATCACGCGCGTTCCAGAGAGGTTATTGCGCCCCACGACAGAAACCTCGATGCCTGCATCGGTGTTGGTTCCGGTCCAAAATGAAAGCGGCCAGTAGCCGTTGGCGAGGATGCCGTCGGTGATTTTGGAGGTGACGTTGCTCACGCCCGCGCTCCATGCGGCCTGGTTGGCGGCCCACGTGAACGGCTGGACCGCGATGCCCGGCTTGCCGGCCACCATCTGCACCGAAGTCAACGTCGGCGTCGTGTAGATCGTGGAAGCTTGGAAGGCGTCGGAGAACGCGTAGTCCGCTTTGAAGGCGGTGGCTGCGCCGCCAATTGAGTTCGTAAACGAGACGTCGTTGTTGAGGGTCAGGTCCCGGATGCCTTCGATGGATCCCGACCAGGAGCAGCGAACATCCACGGTCTTGCTGGACAATGTGCCCGTGAAATTGAAGTGGTTCTGGCTTGATGCAAAACCGCTGCCGGGCGTCAGGCCCATGGCGACCAGGGCATTGTAGACCTGGGTGCGGAAAGCGGTGGCGCCGGTCAGACGGACTTCGATGTCGGCGGCATGCGTGGAGGAGATGACGCCCGAGAGAGCGAGCGAGGCGAGGACGATGTGTTTGAGTTTCATGTGGGTTAAGCGGTTCGGAAACTGGAATGGATTCAAAAAGTTGGGACTGGATTAGACGTTGGACGATGAGTTCCTACGGCGGACGGCGGCCACGAGCGCCAGGCCGGCAGCGACGAGGGCGCAGGTCGCCGGTTCGGGGACGGGAGTGACCGACGTGTAGGTCATGGCGCCGGAGCTATTCAGCTCGAAGTGCCCAAGACGGGTGCTTGCACCAGATCCGGGAATCAGCTCGAACAAATCCGCCTCAACCGTGCCCGAGAAGGCGGCGCCGGTCGTTTGTTCAACGTTGTAACTGATGGAACCAGCGAAAGTGCCCGAACCGACTTGGGAGTGGTAGCTGGTGCCGTTGCCGTCGATGGTCATCGTGGCCGTTGCGGTCAGATCGCTGCCGGCGGAGTCCGCGTTGATGCCGATCGAAGCAATCTTGCCAGCAACCCCGCCCTGCGAAAGCGCGCCCAAACGATCGGGTGCGGTATTGGCAACTCCGTTCACCGCTCGACCCACCGTTGCCCAGTAGGTGTTGTTGACGTAGGGGGACGTAGCCGGATTTGACTTCTCGGTCGCAACGACGGAGAAGGCCAGATTGTTGAAATCAGTGAACGCGGTCGTCAACTGGCCCGCAGTGAACTGGGAGATCGACGTGGTGCCGGTCAGGTTCCGGAAGGTGAGGACGCTGCCGAGATTCACCGTCAGGTTCAGGTCGCTCGCTCCGCCGTCCGTCTGCCGGAAGTTGAGCAACAGGTCGTTGTCCAAGTAGGTGAACTGGGCCTTGGCCTCAAAAGTTCCGAGGAGGGAAGCCATCGCAGCGGCCAGCACGATGGGTTTGTTCAATTTCGTCATGGTAGTGGTTGGGTTCGGGATGGCCCCCGCGAAGGGGCCCGGGACCCCAGGCTCAGGCTTGTTTGTTCGACTGCACCAGTGGCGTAGCCGACAAGATTTTCCCTAGGACCGTGCGCACCTTAAGGACCACTCAACGACACCACTTCCACCCAACGGACATCGTGAACACGGATTGGGACATCAAAACCAACTCCTTAAACCATTTTCCATTAGATATTTGCACGATACAACCGTCGGATCAGCGTAGGGAAATCAGAAAACGGAGTTGTATCTTCACACGATTGCCCAGCCGAAGACTCGTCTCCCCGTTGAATCAATTTCCCTCACCTGAACGCCTTGATCGGACGCTCAGCCGCCTGTCACGGCAAGCGCGCCCCGCTTAGGCGCTGCCAGATCGTCCAGAGCCGATCCCACATTGGGAAACCGGAAACGGTAGCCGGCTTCGAGCAGGCGACCGGGAACAACCCGGCGGCTTTTCAACAACAGCTCCGTCTCGGTCCGCAGAAAGAACGCGCCGACTTCCAACATCCACTTCGCCGCCGACAGACCAACGCCCGGACCAAATCGTCGTCGGAACTCCCGCATCCGGTTGCCTTCCTTCCCCGCGCGAATCCTGGTGGCGATCACCTTCATGGAGCCTCGAAGAAAGCGGTGTGCCCGTGCTGATTGTGGACCGGTAGCCGGACCGGAACTTGGCAAACGCCAAGCCGATGACGGTTCTTCGCGACCCAGCGGTAGGCGGCGGCGGCAAGAGCCCTTACCCCGGGAAGCTTCATCAACCAACCGAACGGAGCCATATACCAGACCGCACAGGCCATCGCGGCGATCGCGTCCGCGCCCCCGACGACCCTTCCATCGACGAGCAGGAGCTTCATCTCGTCGGGCATGGCCGTGATGCCGAGCCGCCCCGTCAGCCAGCGGTTCTGCAACGGGACGAACGAGAACCCGCGGGCCTCAAAGACGCCGTGCCAGCGCCGGACAAGGTTGCAGCAGAAGCCGCAGTCCCGGTCGTAGCCGACCCAGCCGACGAATCCCTCACACCCATTGTTGTCAGTTGTTTCTGTATTCACAGAAATCCTTTCTTAAAAAAAATCAGCCTCCGAGTCCGAGAAGCTTCACGGCCTTGTCACCGAGCTTGAGAAAACGGGTCAGCGCCGACACCGGCAGCTTGCGGACCTGCTCATACCAGGAATTTGTCGTCTCGAAGAACCCCTGCAGCTCACGCAGGCGCTGCTCGGTATATTCGGAGGTTTCCTTGTCCTTCTCGGCCTGGGCGATGCAATCCCGGAGGATCTCCAGCGTGGGATCGATCTCGCGGCGTTTGCGCTCGTCCAGCACGACACGGAAGAGCTCCCAGACGTCTTTCATGCTCTCGAAGTGGTCCCGGCGATCCCCCATCACGTGGACGACCTTCACGATCTTCCAGTTTTGCAGCTCCTTCAGGCTGTTGCTGACGTTGGAGCGGGCGACCCCGAGTTCCTCGCAGATCTCTTCGGCGTTCATCGGTTTGGGCGCGATGAACAAAAGGGCATGAATCTGGGCGACGGTGCGGTTGATTCCCCAGCGGACCCCCATCTCTCCCCAGTGGAGGATGAACTTCTCTTCGACCGGCGACATTTTTTTAATTTCTGTCACGACAGAAATGTCGGACATTTTAGATTCCGAGTCAACCTTGGAGAATCTGGCTCCGGGTCATCGAGGCTTTCTCAAGTCCACCCTGACCAACTCCTGGTCGTTGCGAACGAGCACGTGCCCGTTGGCGAACGCCGGATGCGACCAGACGACCGGCCGGCTGCCCGCGAGATTCGTGGGCTCCAGAACGTGCTGACGGCTGATCTCCTCGTATCCGGCCGGCGACAGCTTCGCGAGGATCAGGTCCCCTTTTTCGTTCCAGATGAAGAAGCGGTCGCCGTTCTTCACGAGGAACGCGGTGCCCCAGCGGGCGGGCTTCAGATCGGCTGTCGTCGGCACGAGCGTTTCCCAGACGCGCTCGCCGGTCTCGGCCTTGATGCAGCGGAGTTGGCCGTAGCCGCACACGCCGTAGATGTAGCCGCCTTCGAGGAACGGAGTGCTCATGAGGCTCTGGAGGCTCTCGGGATTGTTTTCGTTCCTCCCCTTGATCTTCCACACGACCTCCGCGTCGGGTTCGTTCGCATCGAGCTTCAGCATCATGGATCCGTCGAAGAACGACGAAACAAAGAGCCGATCACCGAGTCGGCGCGGAGTTCCAATCGCGTGGGCCATCTTCGTCGGAAACGGCTGCGCCCACAGCAAGGTGCCCGCACGCGGATCGAGCGCGGAGACGGCGAGGGAATCCCAGACGATCAACTGCTCGCGACCGCCGGCCTTGATGAGCATGGGCGACGAGTAACCCGGCTCCTTGGTCGTGAGCGAACGCCAGAGTTCTTCGCCGGTGCGTTTGTCGAAGGCCATGACGGACGTGCCTTCGCCGCCGACGAGGCAGAAGATCCGGTCTCCGGAGATCAACGGCGTCGAGGCCACGCCCCAAGTCTGTGTGGGCGCGCGGAAATCGGTCGGATAATGATGGCTCCAGAGCAGTTTGCCGCTCTTCGCATCGAGGCAACGCAGGTGTCCGTCGGCGCCGACGGTGTAGACGCGGCCCGCGCTGACTTGCGGCATGGCGCGCGGACCGGACGGATAGGAGAGGTTGTAGGGACAGTTGTATTCGTGCTGCCAGAGAAGCTTTCCGGTCCGTTCATCGAGGCAGAGCACGCGCTCGACGCCGGGAATGCTCGTCCGGTCCATGTAGGGATTCTTCGGCTGGTTCTGCGGCGAACCGGCGACGCGGTCGGTAAGGTAGACGCGGCCATCGGCCACGGCCGGTGCGCTGTAACCGGCTCCGACCTTCACGCGCCACGCGATGGGCAGGCCATTGGTCGGAAACCGGTCGACGATGCCGGACTCGCGCCAGACGGAATCACGTTCCGACCCGAGCCACTCGGCCCAGTCGGCGGCGACCAAATGGGCTGGCAACCCAACGCAAAGGCCGATAATCGCAGAAAGGCGGACAAGAGGCTTGGGAATCACGCGGCAATGTTTCAGGCAAAAGGGTGAATGGGATCAAGTCGGCTGATGAGGGGGGAAACCGAACTCGAACACCTGCTGGAAACAGACCTCAAGGCCTGCGATCGGCCCGAGCTCAGGCCGCGATCACCAGCTTCACGTTATCGTCGATCCAGGCGCCGACCTCGTGGACGCGGTGGTAGCGGTGGCTCCATTCCGGGATGGGCGCAAGATCCCAGCGCCACTGGCGGTCCGGCAGAGGGAGCCCGATCGGATCGGTGAGCGGCTCGCGGCGGAGAAGTTTTCCATCGGGCGAGATGTTCAGCCGCGCCGCGTCGGCCATTAGAAGGCGTCGGCCCGATCGTTCTCCGAGCCAACGTATATGCCTGCGTGCGGCGGCTTGGGCGCAACGATGGACGAACGCGGGATCGGGCTGCGCCTTGGGCAGGGATTCGGCGGGGACGAGCCCGATCTGGGAAAGGCAGTTAGCGGAGATGACCAGATCCGGTTCCCCGCCGGGCGGGGGTCCGGGATCGGACTGTTCGAAAATGGTGGCGGCTTCGATCGCCGTGAGCGGGCCTGAACTCCCGGCCAACAAGGCCAGCGCGCCGGTCGCATCCCAGACGATTCCCTTCACTTTGGATGGAAGCGTCTTTTCGAAGTCACGAACGATCGGGCTGATGACCACATCGGCCAAAATCACTTCCTTGAACTGTTCGACCAAATCAAGCACCGGCACGTCGAGGCAGTCTCCTGCCCCGATAACCAGAACACGGTTTCTCCCCGGGCATCCACCGGCCATCTCGCGGATGGCGGCGTGGGAACTTTCCAGATGGGACTGCCACGCCTTGGCCACACGGGCGTGCCGCGCGTCGATGGCGATGTGCTCGCGCACGAGCCCAAGGCGTCGCGCCGCCGGATGGGCGTCGACACGAATCGAGCGGATGAACTGGCGCAGCACGGCGGGAGATTGCGGAAGGAGCGCGAGCGCGTCCCGCAAAAACTCCGGCCGCAGGGAATCCTACTCCCATTGAGCGTGCGTGCTCCGCTTGTCGCCGCCCGCGCCCATGGATAGGGCGGTCCTGCTTGTAGATGGGAGAATTGAAAACCTGACGCCCCTACAGCTGCCTCAACCGAGCGCTTTCGCAAGCCGGAGCCCGTGACAATCCGGCGGCGGGCAAACGAGCCGCAAGAATTCAGGTTTTCACGACGGGACCGGGTTGCGTAAGTTGCTGCCGATGGCTTGGCGCATCCATGACAGCGTGATCCGCGGCGAGATCGACAACCGAGAGAAGGGTGTCGTGCGCGGACGGCTGTGGCTCGACGGACTCGATGGCCCGGCCGAACTCGAATTGCGGGGCAACGCCTGCAAGGATCTCGCCGGCTGCCTGCTGGCGTTCACCAATCCCCTTCCGACCATCAAACTGCCGGTCGACGCGGGCATCGCGTTGAAGCAGACGGGAACGATCGGCGACCTCACCGCCTCGAGGAAGGTGCGGGTCTACGATATGCCGGTGGACGAGGCGCTGGAGATGACCCAAAGCGGCGAGCGCCCCAAGGAGCACCTGGCCAATTGCCTCTACCTCGAGTGGTTCAGCAACGCGAACGGGCGGATCGTCGTGGAGAGCCCCAACTTCCGCCTGACCATTTCGGAGCCGCTGTGGCGCCTGACGCCGGAAGACGAATCGAACCGGCTCAAGCAGGCGGCCGAAGGGTTCACCGGGTTCATCGGAAAGCTGAACAACGCGTTGGAAGCGGCCAAGGTCGAGTTCCGCGAGGACAAGGAATGGAACGAGTTCGACTACGAGAAATTCATGAAGGAGTCCGATGCGCGCACGGACAAATACATGGAGCTGGTCGACAAGTATCAGGACCATCCGGACGCCGATTCGATCATCGCGCAGGAGATGGGCTGGGAATCGACGGGAGCCTCCAACGATGAGTCGGACGACGACACCGCAGACTTGGCCGACGGGCTCATCGAAGCGGACGAGATCAACCGCGTCACCGAAGAGGCGTTGGATCTTGAACCCGATCCCGCCACCGAAGGAGTGAACTGGATCCGCACCCCGGACGGCGACATCCGCCACCCGCTCCGCCATCGCTGCACAGAGGCCGCCGTGCGCATCTGGAAGACCTGCGACGATCTGGGCCTCGAGCAGCATGGGGATCCGGATCTCCACCGTTTCGTCTTCGAGTTCCAATGCACCGGCGCCAAACTCGCCGGGGCCTTGGACAGCCTGGCCTACGCGTCGGACCTCGAGGATCCGGCATTCATCGTGGCACGTCTCAAACGCGCGCTGGACCATCTCCATCGCTCTCAATCAGGCTTGGAAGGAGCGACACAAAGAGCGGTGCTGCAGGAAGAAACCACCGCACTTTTCCGCAAGGAACTCTTCGAGATCCGCGAGGAAATCCTCCGGCTTATGGCCCACTTCCGTCGCAACGAATCCTGACAGGACGCGGCTGGCGAGCGCACGGACCGGCTCCTCGTCTTCGACGAGAGGCACGGTGCCGAAACCCGTGTCGCGGAACGTCCAACCGGCGTGGTTGCCGGTCTTCCCGGGAGGCCCTTGCCCGGTGTCCCGGCGCTCCTGCAGGGATTCGATCGCGACGCCGATCGTCAACTGGCCGCCTTGTCGGTCGCAGCGAGCACCATCCTCAGGTGCGAACGGTTCTCCGGGGTCGTGGCACCGCTCTCGCTGGCAAACGAGGTGTAGCCCCGGATAAACTGGAGGAGGCTGTTGGAATCATGGGCGACTCCGTCGCCACCATCCGCCGGAACGCCTTGGCACGCCTCAGAAACTGGATCGTCGGGCCGGAGACCAGATCGTAGCCGGCAACGGATTCGTTCGAAGCGTGGGGAAAGACGAACATCATGGGGAGATGCTCACGGTCCACCTCGGGAGCCTTGGACAGGCGGCCGTCGGCGGATCAGACCTTCACACCGAATCCCGGGACCCGCTTCGATTCCCGCTCCTCCTGCGCCCGCCGACCCGCTAGACCGGCGACCCTCGGAACCCATTCCACCGCCTTCACTCCCGGCCCCATGCTCACAAACTCGCCTGCGATGTGGTCGAATTCGCCGAAGCCGATGGTCTCCGACGATTCGAAGAATACCTGCACCGAGGCGAGCATCGACGAGTCGCGTTCCACCCCGCGGAGGAGCTCGTCGTCCCGCTTTTCGGCAGTCCGGGCGACTTCATCCTCGATACGAATCCTCTCCGGGCGGAGCGCGGCCAACAACGCTATCAAGGAGATCGCGACGCCCAACAGCAGCAACGGCCAAGCCCGAACGGCCGGTGCGTTGTCCTGCCTGTTTTGCGATTCAACATTCTCCGTCATACCTCGTCGCCCTCCCTTCAAGTCCGGAGACGGACACCCATTCCCGCCTGGGCGCCATTCGCAGCGGAGTCGGACATTCGGCTTGAATCGTCCGACCACCGCATTTCATCTCCCAGCCCATGCCTTCCGCACTCGACCGCAAGACCGTCGTCATCATCGGCGGCACCAGCGGCCTTGGTCTTGCCGCCGCCCGCGCCGCAGTCAACGCCGGAGCCTGCGCCGTGATCGTCGGCCGCGATGGGGACAAGGCCGACGAGGCGGCAAAATCACTCGGAGGGGGTGCCCGGAGCCTGTCCGGTGACGCCACGGATGCAACCCTCGCCGACAAGGCCATCGCACTCGCGGTGGAAACCTTCGGAGGTTTCGATGCCCTCTACCACGTCGCCGGCGGCAGCGGTCGCCGGCGCGGGGACGGTCCGCTTCATGAGCTGACCGAAGACGGATGGAACCACACCCTGAACCTGAACCTCTCCTCCGTCGCCTGGTCGAACCGGGCGGCGGTCCGGCAGTTTCTCCGCCAAGGCACCGGCGGGAGCATCGTGAATTGCGGCTCCGTCCTCGGCAGCCATCCGTCGCCCGAATTTTTTTCCACCCACGCCTACGCGGCAGCCAAGGCCGCCATCGCCGGGCTGACCCGTTCCGCCGCCGCCTACTACGCCCCTCAAGGAATCCGGTTCAACGTCGTCGCTCCCGGACTCGTCGCGACGCCGATGTCGGAGCGGGCGCAGACCAACGACGCGATCATGCGGTTTATCCGCACAAAACAGCCGCTCGACGGAGGACGCATCGGACGCCCCGAGGACCTCGATGCCGCCGTCGTCTGGCTCCTGTCGGATGAATCGCGGTTCGTCACCGGCCAGGTGATCGCCATCGACGGCGGCTGGTCCGTGAGCGAGGGCCAGATTCCCCATGAGTAACCGCAGCCACGAATCCATGACGACGTCCCCCTACCTCATCGGCATCGACCTAGGAGGCTCCTCCGTCAAGGCCCTCGCCGTGGCCCCGACGGGAGAACTGCTGTTCCAAGACACGCTGGCCTTCGACGACACCGTTCCGTTCGCATTCGCCACCGCGGTGAAGCACGCCGTTGAACAGATCGAAAAGGAGGCGGGGACCCGCTCAAAGATCATCGGGATCTCGGCTCCAGGACTCGCCCATCGGAGCGAGCGGAGCATTGCCCACATGCCGGGGCGCCTCTCCGGGCTCGAAGGCTATGACTGGAAGCTCGAGCTGGGCCGTGACCATCCGGTCCCGGTCCTCAACGACGCCCATGCGGCTCTGCTCGGAGAACACTGGCTGGGCGCGGCCCAGGGAGTGGACAACGTCTTCATGCTGACCTTGGGAACCGGCGTCGGTGGAGCGGCCATCGTCGATGGGAGACTCCTGCGCGGGGCGATCGGACGAGCCGGACACTTGGGCCACATCTCGCTCGATGCCGGAAGTCCCCGGATCGACATCTGTGGGACACCCGGAAGCCTCGAGGATCTGGTGGCGACCTGCACGATCTCTGAAAGGTCCGG
>CANJSG010000116.1 GCA_947476875.1 Verrucomicrobiota bacterium
ACCAAACTGTTCCCCGATACGACCTCCAGCAGCCAGAACACCGGCGGGCGCGGCGGCGGGTTCGGTGGATTCGGTGGTCCCGGTGGAATCTTCGGCGGCGGTGGCGCCGCGCGGACGGGCGGCAACGGCGCCACCAGCGACCGTTCCAAGAAGATGGGCAAGGTGATCGCCGTGGCCGAACCGCGCACCCAGTCACTCATCGTCAGCGCGGCGAAGGAAATGATGCCCCAGATCGAAGCCATGGTGAAGTCACTGGACCTGAACCCGGCCAAGAAGCATAAGATCATCACCTACAATCTCGAGAATGCCAATATCACGGAGGTCGAGGCGGTGCTTCGTGCCCAGTTCGAGGCCCAGAACAGCCGGAACACGCAGAACAACAACCAGCAAAACGCGCTGACGACCCGCCAGAACCAAGCCAATCAAACCACCCGACAAGGACTCACTTCCGGATTCGGCCAAGGTGCCGGTCGAGGAAACTGAACCGGAGCCCGCTCGAATCCAACTTTCACGCCATCATGCCAAAGGTCTTCAAACACAAACGCAGTCTCGGACTGCTGCTCGCCACCTCCCTCGGATTGGCCGCGGGCGACGCCCTCGCGCAGCAACGCAACAACACCGGGTCCACCGCTGGGCGGTCCACGGGCGGAACCAGTCGATCGCTTGCGGGCGCCTACCCGGCCAGCACCGAAATCGGAACCGCCACTATCGCGACCGATGTCGATTCCCGGGCCTTCGTGATCACGGCCGACGACGAGACGCAAAAGCTGATCGCGGAAGTCATCCGCAATCTGGACAAGCCCAAACCCCAGGTGCTGATCAACGTGGTGTTCCTGCAGGTGACCCACGGCGACGACCTCGATCTCGGCGTCGAGGCCAGCTACACCCACCGGCTCAACAATGCGCCGGCCGGTGTGGCTGGAAACAGCGTGGCATCCTCCTCCTTCGGGCTGCAGGACGCCGCGTCCACCCTGGCCGGCGGTGGTCTCTACAAGTTGATCGGAGAGGACTTCTCCGCCACCTTCCGTGCTCTCGCCGTCAAGGGTAAGACGGAGATCCTGTCCCGTCCGTCCATCCTCGCGCGCAACAACCAGCAGGCCACGATCCTCGTCGGCCAATCGGTTCCGTTCGTGACGAACACCCGTTTCGACGCGGTCAACGGACAGATCAACACCGTGACCTACCAGGACATCGGCATCATCCTCAAGGTCACTCCGTTCATCTCCACCTCCGCCGGGACCGTCGAGATGATCCTCCAGCCCGAGATCTCCTCCATCAGCGACAAGACGGTCAACATCTCCGCCGGCGTGAACGCGGCGGTCATCGACAAGCGTTCCGCCGACACCGTCGTGGTCACTCCCGACGGGCAGACGGTCGCCATCGGCGGATTGATCGGCACGACCAAGGTGAACCAGGACCGGAAGATCCCGCTTCTCGGCGACATCCCGTTGCTCGGGGCCGCCTTCAAGCGCCAGGTCAAGACCGACTCGAAGACCGAGCTGCTCATCTTCCTCACGCCCCACGTCATCGAGCGTCCCCGCGACCTCGCCGCCATGACCCAGAATGAAAGGGCTCGGCTCCAGTTGACCCCGAAGACATTCAGCGAAACGGAACTCAACCGCTACCTCGAAGGGATGCCCGTGAATCCGCCGACCATCAACACGACTCCCCCCGCGTCGGCGCCTCCGGTCAAACAACCCGATTCAAAACCGAACAGGCGGTAATCCATCCCGAGCAGTTCGCTCAAAGCCATGAAACGAGGCCTTTGGATCTACGTATCGCTTGCGGTGGCGTGGACGGTTTTCGTCTCGTGGCAGTTCTTCGAGCATCGGCGCGTCCGGGAGGCCTCGCGGCAAAACCTGATGAGCCGGGCGCGTGCGATCACCTCGACGCTGGGCCTGGTCATCCGGTCCCAACGTCGCGGCGGCGGCGTCGTCTCGCAGGAGCGTTTGCAGGCCGCGTTGGCCGAATTGACCAAGGCGGACCAGCTCGAATCGATCGCGCTCTTGAACGCGGAAAATGAAGTCGTCATCTCCGCCGGAAAGCCGGTCGACGACCTCGAGATTCCAGCCCAGTCCGGCGTCACTTGGACGGCGGACCAGATGATCCTCGCCAACCTCATGGACCTTGGGACAAACGTCTTCCCGGAGCCCGAAGGCGTCGCGCGGACGATCGTCGTTCCGTTTAATCCTTCGATTACCAACATCCCCGGCATCATGCCGCCCGCGTCGTGGGCCACCAACCGTGCGGGGTCGACGAACGAACCCGGCCGTTCGCGGATTGACCGCGGCCGGGGCAGGGGACCTTTCGGTCGCCCACCGTGGATGACCGAGGCGGAGTATTCCTCCCTGATCGCCAAGCAGGGCGTCCACAGCTTCATCATCGTCATGCTGACGAAGCCGGTGACCCAAGCCACATCCGGTGACTTGCTGCTCCGGCTTCTCATCTGCGGGTTGGCCACGATCAGTGTCGGCGGGGCCGGGTTCACATGGCGCAGCATCCAACGCTCCGCCGACCTTGAGCTGCGGCTTGTGAAGGCCAGCGAACTGAACTCGCATCTCAAGCAGATGAACCTCGCCGCGGCCGGCCTCGCGCACGAGACCCGCAATCCGCTCAACATCATCCGTGGTCTTGCGCAGTTGATCACCCGACAGGAAGCCGCGTCGACCGAGGTCCGGGACCGGTCCCGCGCGATCCTCGACGAGACCGACCGGGTCACCGCGCAGCTCAACGAATTCATCAACTACTCCCGGCCCCGCGAAGTCCGGCGTTCGCCTGTAGCCCTGGATCGGGTCGCCATAGAGGTCGCCCGCGCCCTGTCGCTCGACGCGGAGGACAAGGGGGTCACCGTCAAGGTCGCCGTCGACCACGCCGTGATCGAAGCCGACGAGCAGCTCTTCCGGCAGACCTTGTTCAACCTTCTGCTAAATGCCATCCAGGCCGTCGGCCAGGGAGGCGCCATCGAAATCGCGGCACTGCGTCCTACGCCGAATGAGATCGTCCTGGAAGTGCGCGACAACGGCCCAGGCGTTCCAGCCGATCGTCGCACCGAGATCTTCAAGCCCTACTTCACCACCAATGTGGAAGGGACCGGGCTTGGCCTGGCCGTCGTGCGGCAGATCGTCCTCGCCCATGGCTGGGAGATCGAGTGTGCGGCCAACGAACCGCGCGGCGCCGTTTTCCGCATCAGCCATGTCCGTCCCGGGCCCGTCTGAGCCATGACGAATCCAACGGACAAGGCGGCGATGCCGCGGATCCTCATCGTCGATGATGACGAGGGCCAACGCAGCCTCTTCGACTCTTTTCTCTCCGGCCAGGGCTTCCGCACGCGCGTGGTCGCATCCGGTGAAGAGGCTTTGGAAGCCCTCAAGCAGGGGCCCTTCGACATGATGGTGTCGGATGTCCGCATGACCGGGATCTCCGGCCTCGAAACTCTCCGCCGCGCCCGGATCGACCATCCGACCCTGCCCGTGCTGCTCATCACCGCCTACGCCGACATCCGCGGAGCCGTCGATGCGATGCGTGACGGCGCGCTCGACTACCTCGCCAAACCGATCGACCTCGACCAGTTGTTGTCGGCCGTCCAACAGGCGACCGGCATGGCCAAGGCCGGCCCGATGAAGTTCGACGGGGATCAGAAGCTTCCGGACGGGGTCATCGCGGTCAGCCCTCTCATGCAGGCCGTCTTCCGCGATGCGGCGCTCGTGGCCGCTTCGGGCAGCCGGGTGCTCATCACGGGTGAAAGCGGAGTCGGCAAGGAGATCATCGCCGACGCGATCCACGGGTGGAGCTCCCGTGCCGCGCGGCCGCTGGTCAAGATCAGCTGCGCTGCGATTGCCGAGAATCTTCTTGAGAGCGAACTGTTCGGACACGAGAAGGGCGCGTTTCCTGGAGCCGCTTCGCAGCGGATCGGCCGGTTCGAGGAAGCGGGCGGCGGAACCATCTTCTTCGACGAGGTCGGTGATCTATCGCTCCAGCTCCAGGCTAAGCTCCTCCGCGTCACCCAGGACGGGAAGATCCACCGGATGGGCTCCAACCGCGAGATCCAGACCGATGTGCGGATCCTCGCCGCGACGAGCCGGAATCTCGCTGAAGACGTGAAGCTCGGGCGGTTCCGCGAAGACTTCTTCTACCGGCTCAACGTCATTGAACTGGGTGTCCCGCCTTTGCGCGAGCGGCGCGAGGACATCCTCCCGCTGGCCGAGAAGTTCATCGCGGAATTCTCCCAGGGCCGAAGCCGTTTTTCGGCGGCGGTGGCCGCGGTGCTTCTGGGCTACCAATGGCCGGGCAATATCCGCGAGTTGCGCAACGCCATGGAGCGGGCGGCCCTGTTGTCCGGCGGTGAACTGGTCATGCCCAAGCATCTGACCCAGCGCATCCGCGCCGCGATGGGGGAGCAGGCCCCCGCGGTCCAGGCTCCCGCCGAAGCCGCCGACGTCGAGCGCCTCGACGCGATGGAACGTCAGGCGATCCTTCAGACCTTGCGGAAGCACGCCTTCAACCGCACCGACAGTGCGAAGGCCCTCGGCATCAGCCGACGCGCCCTGCAATACAAGCTCCAGCGCCTGCGCGACCTGGGCTGCGACGTCGACGGACGCATTTCCTCGGGCGCGGCGGAGTGAGGATTGCATCCGGGGCGGTTTTGGCGGCGTAGTCCCAAGGCAATGCCCGCGCGTTGGTCATTCAGCCTTCTTCTGCTGGCGGTCTATCTCGCCACGTTCCATCTCTGGATGCATGTCGGCCGCGCTGGGGTCGTCGTCAGCGGTCTCGTCGCGACTGTCGGATTGTCGGCCCTGTTCGTGCGGGCGAGTGGCCAAAACTATTTCCTGAACCATTGGGACGCGTTCTGGCACGGATCCGTCATCCTGGACGTGTTCCTTGAGGCGGTCCTGGTCCCGTATCATGGCGACTATTCCTTTTACCTCTGTGCGCTCGCCTTCGTGGTGGTCGTGGGCGGTTACCGGCAGTGGGTGTGGCAACGATGCCTGCGGCGTGCGGCCTTGCACGCATCGGCGACTGGCGCTGGCGGAGCGCCCCCGCTAGCTTTCAGCTCGATGAACGAAGTCACCTGGGAAAAACAGTTTCGCGCCGTCTATGATCGCGGCGTGGCGGCCTGGCAGGCGGGCCGCCGGAAACCAGCCACGATGTTCGATGCCGAGGATGTTTCCTTCCTCGCCGGAATCGGCTGCACCGCGCAGGAGTTGTTCGATTTCGTGGATGATTCCCTCGTCTACGGCGAGCCGGACTTCGCGACCGCTCTTGGTGTGCAGGCCATCCGGCGTGACTACCTCTTGAACGAGATGAAGGGGATGAAAAGCGCGAAGCAGTCGGCCATGTCGGACCTGCCGCCGAAGGCCCAGGAAGTCGACGGGATCTCCTGGCTGCCCCGGCTCATCGTGAAGGCGCGCATGAAACTGCGCGGCGAGATGCCGGACGATCTGATGTATGGCTGCGGCGGCGACCGGCCCTTTCTCCGACGGATGAAAACCACTTTGCCCGTCTTTCTCCAACTCGTCCGCGAATGCGGATCCGATGACCGACGCATCATCGACACGCTCAAGCACGGCGCGGGAATCAAATAGCATCATGGCCGACGTCATCCCTATCACATCAGCTGCCACCGGGTCTTCGTCGCGGGCGATCCTCCGCGGTGCGCTTGGGTTTGGTCTGGTCAGCCTGATCGCATTCTCCGTCTGGGCCTTTGGCGGTGGATGGTTCCGCGGTCGCGGCGGTGAACCGGCGATGTATGCGGCGATCACGGCCGTATTCGTCGTCCTCACCGGGGTTCTGATGCATCCACTGGTTCATGGCCCGAAGAAGCTCATCCGCTTCTACCAGGCCTTCGTCCCGGCGTTTCTCGTCTACGCCGCCGTCTGGTCGGGCTTCTGGTTCTGGCTCAAGTATGGCGCCGGTGAATGGCTGGGCGCCGGCGTCGGGAGCATCGCTTTCGTGGCCTACACGGCGTGGCGGTTTGGAAGCTGGCGTGCCTTCTGGCTGGTCACGGTTCTGTTCTTCGTGATGCACACGGCCGGATATTTCGCCGGTGGTTGGAGCATGGCCAAACTGATGGCCCTGGCGCGTCAGGATCCCGTTCCCTTTCTCGACAAACCGAAGCTGATGATGCTCGCGAAAATGTCCTGGGGATTGTTCTACGGCCTTGGGTTCGGGGCGGGTCTTGGATACGTTTACCATGCGGTCCAACGGAAATCGCCGGCAACCCCGGATGAAGTGCGGCCAATGTGATCTCGATGTAACGCGTGCCCGAACCGAACTGTTCGTCGCTGGGACCGGGAAAACTCGAATGCTGGATCCACACATCAATCCGTCGTCCAAACCGAAGGCGCCTCGCCGCCGGCCCTTTCATCAGCGTTTCCTGCTGGCGCTTGGCGTGGCGTCCGGACTCATCGGATTCTCGCTCGCCCTCGGTATCCTGGGATACCACTTCATCGCCGGGCTTGGATGGATCGATGCCGTCCTGAACGCGTCCATGATCCTGACGGGCATGGGTCCGGTAAATGCGCTCGCTTCGGATGCGGCCAAGCTTTTCGCATCCGCCTATGCGCTGTTCTCGGGAGTGGTCTTCATCAGCGCCACTGGGATCCTGCTCACGCCCATCTTCCATCGGGTCCTGCACCGTTTCCATCTGGAGGAGGGGAACCAGCGATGAGGGCTGGCCTGCCGGTCCCCCCTGGATCTCGGGTGAAGTTGTCCGGGCCAACGCCCGTCTTGCGGACCGGCTGAAGGCTTGCCTAGTGTCCGCGCATGCACTCCCCGCTTCGCGCTTTGTCCATCGGCTTTGCCCTGCTCGCCTCCGTCCTGACATCGCCAGCCGCCGACAAGTCCTACACCATCGCAGTCATTCCCAAAGGGACGACCCACGAGTTCTGGAAATCGATCCACGCCGGCGCCGTGAAGGCCGAGCAGGAGCTCGCGGCGAAGGGCACGAAGGTGACGCTCTTCTGGAAAGGACCGCTCCGTGAGGACGACCGCGACCAGCAGATCCAGGTGGTGGAGAATTTCACCGCGCGCAAGGTCAGCGGCATCGTGCTGGCGCCGCTGGATTCACAGGCGCTCGTCGCGCCGGTGGTCAGTGCCGTTCAGTCCGGCGTGCCGACGGTCGTGATCGATTCCGACCTCAAGTCCGACAAGCAGCTCAGCTTTGTTTCCACGGACAACTTCAAGGGCGGCCAGATGGCGGGAGAGTTCCTGGCCAAGCAACTCGGCGGCCAAGGCAACGTCATCCTGCTCCGCTACCAGGTCGGCAGCGCCAGCACCGAAGCCCGCGAGGCGGGGTTCCTCGATGCGTTGAAAAAGTTCTCCGGCATCAAGATCGTTTCCTCGGACCAGCACTCCGGCGCGACACGGGAGCTGGCCTACCAGGCTTCGCAGAATCTGCTGAACCGTTTCGGCAAGGACGTGAACGGCATCTTCTGTCCGAACGAATCCGGGACCGTCGCGATGACCAAAGCCCTCCGCGACATCGGCCGCGCTGCCGGCAAGGTGAAGCTCGTCGGTTTCGATTCCGGCTCCCAGTCGGTCCTCGATCTCAAGAACGGCGACGTCCAGGGACTGATCGTCCAGGACCCGCTGAAGATGGGTTACCTCGGGGTCATGACGGTCGTGCAGCATCTGCAGGGCAAGCCCGTCGAGAAGCGCATCGACACCGGTGTCTCGCTCATCACGAAGGAGAACATGGCGGAACCCGGAATGGCCGCCCTGCTCGCGCCGCCCATCGCGAAGTATTTGAAGGAGTAGTTGGCCTTCGAAACTTCGTCATTCGTCATTCGTCATTCGTCATAGCTCCCGGATGTCCCGCTTTCCCCGATTTCTGAAAACTGGAGGCCCGTTTCTCGGGCTGCTTCTGGTCTGCGCATTGTTCGCGTTGACCGAGGAACGCGAGTTCATCTTCACCGGTGGCAACCTCAAGAACATCCTGACCCAGACGGTCATCGTGGCCATGGGCGCGCTCGGGATGACGCTCATCATCATCGGTGGCGGGATCGATCTCAGTGTCGGCTCGGTGGTGGCGTTCTGCGGCGTGCTCGGGGCGAAGCTGCTCGTGGCCGGTTGGTCGCCGATCGCCACGATGCTGGTCCTCGCGGCGGCGGGTTGCGGCATCGGTCTCGTGAACGGAGCCATCGTGGCCGGGTTCCGCATGATGCCCTTTATCGTGACGCTGGGCATGATGGGGATCGTGCGCGGCGCGGCGAAGTGGCTCGGCAACAACCAGACGGTCAACGCTCCGCCCGACTCCCCGGTGGGCCAATTGATGGCGCGGGTGAATCCCGGTGAATTCTGGCCGCTCCCGTGGGGCGTGTGGATCGTGCTCGGACTGGCGGTTGTCATGGCGGTGCTGCTGCGCCGGACGGTCTTCGGCCGGCACGTCTTCGCCATCGGCGCGAACGAGACGGCTGCCCGCTACAGCGGTGTGCGGGTGGCGCAGGTCAAGCTAGCGACCTACGCGATCGCCGGCCTGCTCTTCGGTTTCGCCGGCCTGCTCCAGATGTCGCGGCTCACGCAGGGGGATCCCACCGTGGCCATCGGACTCGAGCTGGACATCATCGCCGCCGTCGTCATCGGCGGCGCCAGTTTGAACGGCGGCGCGGGCAGCATCCTCGGTTCGATGATCGGCGCCCTGATCATGGCTCTCCTGCGCAACGGCACCAACCAGCTCGGCTGGCAGACGTTTACCCAGGAGATCATTATCGGGGTCGTCATCGTCTTGGCCGTGGGGTTGGATCGCTGGCGGCAGGCGCGTGGGGGAAAATGACGAAGCTCGAAGGCCAAAGGCCGAAGGAATGGCCAATGGGAAAGTCCGAAGAACAAGCATTTTAGCCTTCGGATTTGTTGTTTCTTTTGGTCTTCGAGCTTCGTCATTGCCGTGAGTTCTTCCTTGAGCGGATTCGTTTAATAGGCGAACAAGCTCCCGCAATCCTTCTCGCCATGAGCCCCATCGCCCTTGCCCAAAACCAGCCGCTCCAATCGCTCGACGAAGTGGAGGACTTCTACAAGGAACGTTATCCGCAGCCGATGTCCGAGGCGCAGAAGAAACCCGCGGTCGGCGCGGATCCGGCCAAGAAGGTCGACGAGTTCCGCAACTACGAAGCCGACGCGCGGCCAACGGTGCGGGAGTTCTACCGGCTGAACCACGCCCACCAGACGCACGAATTCGCCCTCGCCAAACGGAAGGAATACCTCGGCTTCAACCGCCGCCAAATGGGAATCTGGGAGGCAGCGGAGTATCTCAACCAACTGATCGACGACTCCGATCCCGACACCGACCTGTCCCAGCTCGAACACCTCCTCCAGACCGCCGAGCACCTGCGGGCCGACGGCCAGTCGCGCTGGATGATCCTCACCGGCTTCGTCCACGACCTCGGCAAAATCCTATGCCTCTGGGGCGAGCCGCAATGGGCCGTCGTCGGAGACACCTTCCCCACTGGCTGCGCCTATTCGCCGAAGATCGTTTTCCCGAAGTTCTTCGAGGCCAACCCCGACTTCCGCAATCCGCGTTTCCAGACCAAGAACGGCGTCTACGAAGAAGGCTGCGGCCTCGATGCGGTGAACCTTTCCTGGGGCCACGACGAATACATCTACAATGTCTGCAAGGATTACCTGCCCATGGAAGGCCTCTACATGCTGCGCTACCACAGCTTCTACCCGTGGCATCGCGAGGGCGAATACGGCCATCTCCTCAACGATCAGGACCGCAAGCATCTGAAAGACGTGCAGGCCTTCAACCCCTACGACCTTTACACGAAGAGCCACGCCAAGCCCGACGCCAAGGCGCTCCGGCCCTACTACGAGGATCTCATCGCCGAGTTCTTCCCGGCGAAGGTGCGGTGGTGAGCGGGGTGGTGGCAATGGCGTGGTGAATGGGGGCGGGTGGTTGAGCAGGTCGTTCAATACTTAGACGGAACGGCGTCCTAGAAGAGCGAACGAGGGGGCTCGTAGGTTCGTAGGATGAATCCGATCAGCGCACCGGTGTGTCTGTTTTTTCGGGCACTTCGGGCCGGGTGAAATCGCTTGGCCGGGCTTGAATGCGACGCCGTCCGAGTGCATCCAAGTGGCTTCGCCCATGAACCGATCCAGAACTGCTCTCCTGATCCTTGCGGTCTGCCTTTTCGCTACGCGTTTTTTGTCCCGCGCCATTGCGGCCGACGCGGTGTTCATCCGGGCGCTCAACTTGAACGGACCCAATCTCGAGATCGACGGGCGGAAGTGGGAGGGATCGAACGCCGCGAACGTCGTGATCAACGGAAAGTTGTTCGAGAACCAGGCTGTCGCCCTGAAACCGACGACGGATCCGGCCCGCGCTCGGATGATCCGCAGCAGTGTTTGGGGCAGTAAGGTGGATGTCTCGGTCGGTGGCCTTCCTTTGGCGGGATGCCAGGTCGTCGTCTACGTGTGGGAGGACAACCACACCGAGCAGTTCGACCTCTTGGTGAACGACAAACCCGTCGTCGAGAAGCAGCACAGCGGCGCGGGAGGTTCCTGGAAACGGCTGGGGCCTTGGCGCGCGATGCCCGTGGATGGAACCGTGAAGGTTTCCGCCCGCACTTCGAGCCATGGCGCGGCCAACCTCTCCGGCATCGAGATCTGGTCTGGCGAGGGGATGATTCCTGGCGTGACCGGTGCCGCGTTCGTGACGGAACTGACCGCCGATCATGCGGCGTTTTTCGAAAGCAAGGTCCGCCCCGTGCTGGTCGAGCATTGCTATGAGTGCCACAGCGCCGCGGCGAAGAAGCTCAAGGGCGGGCTCATGCTCGATTCGCGCGCCGGCATCATCAAGGGTGGCGACAACGGCCCCGCCATTCTGCCCGGCCAACCGGGATCCAGCCCCCTCATCCAGTCCGTCCGCCATGCCGATCCAGATCTGGCGATGCCGCCCAAGAAGAAGATTCCGGACATCGCCATCGCGGACCTTGAGGCCTGGGTCCGCATGGGCGCGCCCGATCCCCGCACCGAAAACACCGTCGCCGCCGCGGAGGCCAAGTCCGCCATTGATTGGAACAAGGGCCGCGAATGGTGGTCCTTCAAGCCCCTGTCCAAACCCACGGCCCCGGCAGTCAAGCAAACCAGGTGGCCGGCCAACGACCTGGACCGCTTCATCCTCGCGCGCCTGGAGAAGGAAGGCCTGAAGCTCGCGGCCGACGCCGAGAAACGCGTGCTCATCCGCCGCGCCACCTTCGACCTGATCGGCCTTCCTCCAACCCTGGCGGAGATCGACGCCTTCCTCGCCGACAAATCGTCCAAGGCGTTTCCCAAGGTCGTCGATCGCCTGCTCGCCTCGCCACAGTATGGCGAACGCTGGGGCCGACATTGGCTCGATGTCGTGCGTTACGCCGACACGGCCGGGGACAACTCCGACTTTCCGATCCCCCAGATGCACCGCTACCGCGACTGGGTCATCCGCGCCTTCAACCGCGACTTGCCCTACGACCAGTTCATCCGCGAGCAGCTCGCCGGCGATCTGCTGACCTCGCAAACCGCCGATGAAGCCAAGGAACGCCTGATCGCCACCGGCTACATCGCGAATGCCCGGCGTTTCGGCTCGCGTGTGGACGACTACCCGCAGCACCTGACCATCGAGGACACGATCGACAATGTTGGCCGCGCTTTCCTCGGCCTGACCGTCAGCTGCGCGCGCTGTCACGATCACAAGTTCGATCCCATTCCGACGGCCGACTACTACGCGCTTTACGGGTTCTTCCAGAGCACCCGGTATCCTTGGCCCGGCATCGAGCTGGAGCAGCGTCAGCGTGACCTTGTTCCCCTCGTCGAACCTTCACGCCTCGCCGACGCCGAGTCGGCCCGGAAGACCTACGACACCGAGAAGCGGCGCCTAGAAAAAGAAGTCCAGAAGCTCAAGGACTCGTTGAAAGACAAAACCGGCGAAGAAAAGAAATCCGTCGAAGCCAAGATCTCGGAAGCCGAGAAAGCCGCGAAGGAGTTCATCGCCAAGCAGCTTCCGTTCGATATGGCCTACGCCGTGGCTGAAGCGGGCAAGGCGGTCGACGCCGCCATCCAGATCAAGGGCGATCCCGCAAAGCCCGGCGATATCGTCGGCCGGCGTTTCCTGACGATTCTCGGAGGCCAGGAGATCGCCACGACCGACCGCACGAGCGGGCGTCTGCATTTGGCGGACCGGCTGGCCGACACCGGCAATCCCCTGACCGCCCGGGTCATGGCCAATCGCATCTGGCTCCATCATTTCGGCAAGGGTCTCGTGCCGACCCCCAACGACTTCGGCAAACAGGGCAAACCACCGACCCATCCCGAGCTGCTCGACTGGTTGGCCGGCCGCTTCATCGAATCGGGTTGGTCGATCAAGGCCATGCACCGGACCATCATGCTTTCGCGCACCTACCAGCTCGCCAGCGCCCGCAGCGAGGACGCCCTCGCCCATGACCCGAACAACGAGCTGCTCAGTTCCTTCCCGCGCCTCCGGCTGGACGCCGAATCCCTTCGCGACGCGATGCTCGTCCTCGGCGGCAAC
>CANJSG010000117.1 GCA_947476875.1 Verrucomicrobiota bacterium
ATCAGATGATTCGGAACAGGATGCGGGGCGGGATCTGTTGGCATGGGCAAGTGCCGGGATCATGGTCCCATCCCATCGTGCTGTATATTCCAATTGACTCAGGGCCTGTCCGAAAAAAAACCGGGCAAGGGAGAGCGGGGCTGGACGATGGGCGGTTTTATTGGTGAAAGCTGCGTGAAACTCACGTCGGCCTTGAGGGCACTTCCGAAAACGTGGTTTCCGGAAGTGCCCTATACCAAAAGAGCGGCGAAGAGAATCCTCTCGCGACAATTCGGGACCAGCCCACGGATCAGTTCAGCGGATGAAAAGCAGGACGCCGAGGACGACCGCGAGAACCGCGGCGATGCCGAGGACTCCGAGGCATCCCTTTCCGGAGGGAGCGGCCGAGAACTTCTCCGGCGAGATCTTCCGCAGTTCCGCTTCGAGAAATTCCACGGCTTCTTTCGAATCCTTCAATCCCGCACGGGTGCATTCACGGTGGATCTTGATGGCCGCGATCTTCTCACCCCGGAACAGGGCTTCCTGGATCTCGACAAGTTTCTCTGGCGGCAGGGATAGGCTCATGGGTTCAGGCGGTTTCCACAGGACCGTGGCGTCGGGTCCGGACGAGCGCAATCCGACAGGCGGGATGGCTCGGGATCCCGACCTGGATACGCGAGCCGGCTTCGGCCCGCATGAGGAACAAAGTCCGCGCCCTGGTTCACGGACCCTCTGATTCGGAAGCTCACTTCTTCGCCTGCTCGAGCCCGGGGGTCGGCACGAAGCGGCGTTCCAATTCTCCGTTGGCAAGTTTCCAGACACGCACTTCCCCGTCGAAGCCGCCGCTGTAGACGAGGCCGCCCGCGTCCGGAACGACGAGGCTCTGCACCCAGTCGCGGTGGCCTTCGAACGTTCGAACGAGCGCCTTGGTGTCGATTCGGTATTGGCGGACGAGCTTGTCCGCCGAGGCCACAAACAGGTCGTTGCTCCGGACGATCAAGCGCTGGATGTCGCCCTCCGGTTCCTTCAGACGGAACTGTTCCTTGCCGTCGCTGACACGCCAGCCATGGACGACGCGATCGCGGCCTCCGCTGAACACCAGCTTGCCGTCCTGGCTGAACGCGGCCGCGAGGACCGGCGCGCCGTGGTTCATGTAAGTTGCCTCGACCTGGCCATCCTCCACGTTCGAGACCCGGACCGTCTTGTCGCGGCTGGCGGTGACCAGATGTTTGCCATCGGCGCTGAACGCGGCGGAGAGGACCCAATCGGCGTGAGCCAGGAGGACGCGGGCCTGCTTCCAGCCGGAGGTGGAGAAAAGCCGGACGGCATTGTCGGCACCGGCCACGACGAGAAGCCGTCCGTCCGGACTGAAGCGGACGTCGAGCGCGAGGTCCTTCAGGCCTACGACCATTTTCCGTGAACTTGGATCAGCGGGTTTCTGCACGACGACCTCGCCGAACTGCCCGGACAAACCACCCGCGATGGCCAACCACGAACCATCGGGCGAGAAGTCCAGCCCCTGGATCTGCGGAGGCAGATTGGTCATCCGGGTGAGCACCTGGGTTCCGGCTGAATCCCACAGGAGAACCTCGTTGATCCCACCCGCCGCGAGCTGCTTTCCGTCGGGCGTGACGGCGACGGCGTTGGCGGGCATTGCGCGTCGATAAACGGCCGGGGGGGCGGCATGGATCCGTGGAACGAGCGCGGTCAGCCGGATCGATTGCTCAGGGAGAAGCGCCCCGGCGGCGATCCAACGGCGGAAGGCTTCGATGTCCGGCTTGGGCAGCGGCTCGTCCTTCTGCGGCATCCGTTCACCGGCATCTGGATGGATCAGCAGGGCGAACAGTGAACTCGCTTCCGGTTTGCCAGCCACGACAGGCGCCCTGTCGGAATCGCCCGCCTTGAGAAGGACCTTCGTGTCGTCGAGCCGGTAGCCGCCCTTGGACTTTTCCTCATTGTGGCAGACGAGGCATTTGCGGATCAGGACGGGCGCGACTTCGCGGGCAAACATCCCGTCATCGGCAGCTGGAACGGCACAGGCACCTAAAAAAAGGAAGCCGCAGACTCCGGCGATCTGCGCCGAGAGCCTCTGCGGCTTGCGGAAGCTGCTTTTGAAAGTCGAATGAACCGACACGTCACCTCTTGACGGTCGTGATGGCCGTAAGATTCGTCCAATCACGGTCCGCCAACGCGAAAACTGCGGGAGTGGACAGGTTGCCCACCTACACCACTCCGTCTTCCGCCACTGCCGCCGCATTGACCACGAACAAGCCGCGCAAACCCAGCGGACCGATCCGGCATCCAATCCGGCCATCGCGCGGTTTTCGTCGAAGACCGATCCCGCTGGAGAGAATGTCTCCGACCCGGCTCCGCAGCCCTGCACCGGAAAGACCCAAATGCAAAGAAGGCCGGAGGAATGATCCTCCGGCCTTCTTGTTTTAAAACTGGTTGGCGGCCTGGACTCAGGCGGCGACTTTGTTGAGCCGGAGTGCGAGGCGGGATTTCTTGCGGTCAACGGTGCCCTTCTTGATGACACCCTTCTTGACGGCCTTGTCCATGGCGGACACGACAGCGCTGAGCGCGGTGGTGGCCACGTCTTTCTTGCCGGTCTTGACGGCGGCGAGATAGCTCTTCTCGAGCGTCTTCACCTTGCTCTTGCCGGCGGCGTTGCGGACACGCTGGCGCTCACTGCTACGAACTCGACGCTTGGCTGACTTGGTATTGGGCATATCTATTTCCTAAAAAGAGGCCGCGAAACTATCCAACGAAGCGGTCTTGTCAACACCCGCTCTTGCTCCCGGGCCTCACGCGAGGCCGCGACGGACAAGGCTGTCGCGCTGGGACCAGGCGGCATCGGCGTCCGGCCAGTCGAGATTGCAGTGCAGGCCCCGGCTCTCCGGACGCTGCAAAGCGCAGGTCACGATCAACTCGGCGGCGGTGGCGATGTTGCGGAGCTCAAGCAGGTCGGTCGTGACCTTGAAGTCCCAGTAATACTCCTGGATTTCCTCCTGCAGATTCGCGATCCGCGTCGCAGCCCGCTGGAGGCGTTTGTTTGTGCGGACGATCCCGACGTAGTCCCACATGAGACGCCGGATCTCTTCCCAGTTGTGGGAGACGACCACCATTTCGTCGGCGTCACTGGCCTTGCCCGACTGCCAAGCCGGAATCGCCGGCAGCTCCTTTGAACCCGGCGAACCCAGGATCTTCTCCGCCGCCCGATGCGCGCAGACCAGGCCTTCGAGCAGAGAATTGCTCGCCAGACGGTTCGCCCCATGGAGGCCCGTGCAGGACACTTCGCCGATGGCGTAGAGACCGGGAAGGTTGGTTTCCCCGTCGACGCTGGTCTGGACGCCACCGCACTGGTAGTGGGCCGCCGGCACGACGGGGATCGGATCCTTCGTCATGTCGTAGCCGTAGCGCAGGCACGTTTCGTAGATCATCGGGAACCGGTCGATGATGAACCGTGCGGGCTTGTGGGTGATGTCGAGCCACACGTGGTCCGCGCCGGTGCGCTTCATCTCGCTGTCGATGGCCCGCGCCACGACATCGCGCGGGGCCAACTCCAGCCGCGGATCATAGCGGTCCATGAACGGCCCTTTGTTCGGGCCCAATAGCCGGGCGCCTTCGCCGCGAACGGCTTCACTGATGAGAAACGACTTCGCCCGGCGGTCGAACAGACACGTGGGATGGAACTGGATGAACTCCATGTTTGCGATGGCCGCACCCGCCCGGTAGGCCATGGCCACGCCGTCGCCCGTCGCGATGTCGGGATTCGTCGTGTAGAGGTAGACCTTCCCGCAACCACCCGTGGCCAACACCACCGACGGCGCCGAATACGCCTCCACTTCCCCGGTCTTCGCATCGAGCACGTAGACGCCGACACAGCGGTCGTCCCCTGCCCTTCCCAGCTTCCGCGTCGTCACGAGGTCGATGGCGAAATGGTTTTCCAGCATCACGATGTTCGGCTGGGACGCCACGGCCTGGAGCAACGCCGCCTCGATCTCGCGGCCGGTCATGTCCTTCGCGTGGAGGATGCGCCGCTTCGAATGGCCGCCCTCTTTGCCAAGATCCAATTCTCGGGTGCCGTTGACCTCGCGCTCGGAGAACTTCATCCCCAGCGCGATCAGTTCGTGGATCCGTTCCGGTCCTTCCTCGATGATCGTGCGGACGACGGCCTCGCGGCAAAGCCCGGCTCCGGCGATCAACGTGTCCTGCACGTGCGCCTCGAAGGAATCCTCCTTGCTCGTGACCGCGGCGATCCCGCCCTGGGCCCAGTTGGTGTTGGAATCCGCGCTGCGTTTCTTCGTGATGATCGCGACCCGCCCGTGCGGCGCGACCTTGAGGGCAAAAGACAACCCGGCGATGCCGCTCCCGAGCACAAGAAAATCAAACGAGGCCATGTGTGTTCCCGAAGAGAGTCCTGATCAGTTCCGGGTTCAAGCGGGGAGATGCCCGTCAGAGCGCGGCGTTGTCGATCAACCGGGTCTTCCCGAAATGGACGGCCAACGCCATCTGCGCACCGGGCTTCACCACGTCGACCGCCTCCAAGGTTTCCGGATCAAAGAACTCCACGTAGTCCAGCCGGCCCGACGACTGCCCGTTTACCAACGCCTCAGTCGAACTCTTCAGCGCCTTGGCGGAAGCCGGCTGGAGATTCACCGCGGCTTTGGCGGCCGACATGGCCCGATGCAGGACGGTCGCCAGTTCGCGGTCCTCCGGTGAGAGGTATTTGTTCCGTGAACTCATCGCCAAACCGTCCTTCTCCCGCACCGTCGGCCGCACGAGAACCTTCAGGGGAAAATTCAGGTCGATGGCCATCCGGCGGACAACCGCCGCCTGTTGCCAGTCCTTGGCCCCGAAGATCGCGAGGTCGGGAAGGACGAGGTTGAAGAGTTTGGCGACGATCGTGGAGACGCCCCGGAAGTGGGTCGGCCGCGAGCCTCCTTCCATCCCCTGCGACAGCCGTTCCTCGACCACATAGGTGCTGTAACGCCCTTCCGCCTTGCCTGGATACATCCCGGCATCAGTCGGAAAAAAAATCACGTCGGCCCCGGCCTCGGCGCATCGGCGGCGATCACCGGCGAAATCCCTCGGGTAGCGCGACAGGTCTTCCGTCGGCGCGAACTGGGTCGGGTTCACATAGATGCTGACGACGACAATGCCCTTCAGCCCGACGCGGCGCCGCGCTTCCGTCACCAGGCTGACATGGCCGGCGTGCAGGTAACCCATCGTGGGCACGAACCCGACCTTGCGGCCCTCCCGACGCCACGTGAGGGCGAGCTTCTGCATGGCGGCGGCCGTCTTGACGATGCGCATGGGCGACAAACTTTCAGACCACCGGCCACGATTCAAGCGGCCTCTCCCACGGGCGCGACTAGGGCAGCGAGTGCCGCGTGATGAAGACGTGGGCGAGCTGGACGGCCATGGTCCAAAGCCCGTCAGGCAACGGGAGCGGCCTTCACGGGTGCCGCCTCAAGCACGGCGCCGGGGACTTTGCCGCCAAGAATCTTGAACATGACCGTGCCGCAGCTGGGGCAGCGACCTTTGATCGCCTTGCGCCCATTTTTCATCGTCTCTTCCACACCGTCGACGATGTCTTTCTTGGACTTGCACTTTACGCAGTATCCTTCGGCCATAAGAAACTTTCCGGGAGAAGGCGGTTGGCACTCCTCCACAAACTTGAAAGAAACCTTACGAGCGGGGGTGATAAACGGTCAACTGGCGAAGCCCAAATCGAACCCGGATCCTAAACCCAACCAGTTGTTGGTCAGGAGTTAGGAAGACCCAAAAAAGCCGACCCTCCGCATACAATTGCAGGGACCCTGAGGCGAAAAGGACGGCTCAGGAAAGGCGATCAGTTGGTTTCCCGGACACGGACGGCCGCCGAAATGGCGTCACCGATCGAAGCGGCTCTCTTGCCGGAACCGGGGCGGCGGGCCGCCATGGAATGCCCCCCATCGGAGGCGGCTGTGCGGTTGCCCCGGGTTCGAAGCGGCTTGGAGACGTTCGCCGCGTAGGGAGCGAGTTGTTCAGAGGTTGGAAGACCTGTCTTCGGAAGTTTTGAGCGGGTGACCACCCAGAAGTCCTCGACGATCGATGCCTGCTGCTCGCGGCCGAACTTGGACAGGTTGCCGCCGTTCTTAGCCAACGCCTCGCCGAAGTAGCCGTAGGCGGCGTCACGGTTTCCGCCCGCGAGGACGGCCTCCATCTGCGAACCGATCGACTGGATCATGTGGACGGGCCCGGCGGTCACGCCCTGCCACACGTGGGTCATCTCGCGGATGAACACACGAAGCCATTTCTCGTCGGTGCGCTGGGCATCCTTCTTCGCCACGTTGATGAGATGCATCGTGGTGAAGGGCGTCTGGCTGTTCAGAAAATTGCTGATCTCCGAGGGCACGTTGCCAGCCGCGATCCGGACGCGGGCCAGGTCGATGGACCCGCTGAAAATCTTTTCGGCCTCGGCGCGTTCGCGATCGGTCAATCCGCGGTAGCCACCCCAGATTTCGAAGAGCACGGCCACGGTCAGCATGAGCGTGGAGAAGCCCGCTTCGGCTCCGGCCTTGAGGAGATCCAGCGGCGCCTTGCCAAGAGCCAACAGCGCTTCGACGAATCCGCGCCGCGAAGCTTCCGCCACGTCCGACATGACGCCCGCCAGGACGTCCGCCAAACGAATGCCGATCTTGATGAGGCCTTCAACCGCGGTCCGGGCGGCTTCGGCGCCAATGGCGGCGACCACGGCCAAGACCGACCCGACCTTTTCCCCGAGGTCCAGCAGGGCTCGCATCAGCGCGACAAAACCGGTTTTGGCCCCGCGCCAACCTTCGATCAACAGCTGCTCCGCCGTGCTGCCGGCCCGCATGAGACCCGCGACCAGGTTGCGGCAAAACTCACGCGCCTGGGTGCCCGCGAACTGCAGGATCTCCGCCGCCTTGCGACCCGCCGCCAGCAAGGCGGCCACGATTTCGCGCGAAACGGAAGGGGCCTCTTCGGCGATGGCGGCGAGGATTTCAGAAACTTTGCGGCCGATGTTCAGGAGTCCTTGCACGGTTTTCCGGGCGAGGTCGGTGGTCATGTTGGCGGCGGCCGCGAGGATGTCGCGCAGGGAACGGTTCGCTCCGATGGTCCCCTGGAGGACGTTCTGCAGCATCGCGACCGTCTGCGTCGCAGCTCCACCGAGAACGGCCCCGGCGGTCTGGCCGATCTCGCTGAGAAGACGGGCCACGGTCCGGGCGGCCACCCCGCTCCGCCTGGCGGCCTCACCGATGATCTCGGACAGTCTGCGGCCGAGTTCGATCAACGCCTGCAACACGCTTTTCGCAGTGGCATCGGACTGCTTGAGGGTCCACTCGACGATGTCTGAAAGTGGCCGACCCGCTTCAAGGGCCGCCTGCACAAATTTTTTCAGCGTGACGGCGCCCTGCTTGGCGGCCTCGCCCAGAATGGACGCAAGCGAACGGCCGGCGTGCAGGAGCGCCGCGAGGAAATCCGTGATCTCGGCGACGGCCTTGTTGGCCACATCCTTGATCGCTTCGCTCAAAAGCTTCGAACCGTCCACGACCGCGTCGGCCACCGTCTTGACCATGCCGACGAGCTTGTCGCCGGCGTCGCTGAAAGCATCGAGGACGTCGCCCAGCATCCCGCGCGCGCGTTTGGTGGTGGTGGCCGACTTGGCCCGGCCACGGGAACGTTTCGCCGGGCCGGTCCGGGTGCGCTCACGGATCGTCTTGCCGGCGAGTTCGAGCCATTGCACGAACGGCTGGATGGTTCCACCCGACGCGAACACATCCGCGACGAACGCCTTGGCGTGATCGGCGGGCAGTTCGGAGATGCGCTGGACGAGGACGAGTTCCCGGTTCTGCTCGCGGAACGACTGGGCCACCACCCGACGAAGCTCGCCTTCCTTCACCGCCAATCCACCGACGAAGGCCACGAGCGCCTTGCTGAGGGAATCCGCGTTGTCCGAACCCAGGACGGCCTTGGTCAGCCGGATCGCATGGTCCCGGGACTGATTGAAGGCGGCCGTCAGGACCGGACCCACCTGCTTGTCGGCCAGGTTCATCTTGCGAAGGCTGGCGGTCGCGGCGGCCACACTGGAAAAATCGGCCTTCGCGATGTCAAAACGAGCTGCAGGCATGGGGTGTTTCGAGGTTGGCCAATTTTGGCTGCCCTTTGGTGGGGCAAACTCGCCGGACATGTCAAGGAATGAGCCGGTCGGACACGGTTTTGAAACACTGGACCCTCTGCGTGAACGCAGCCCGGGGCGTCCGTCCCGCTCGTCCAAAGAACACGATCAGACTGATTCCAACAGCCGATGCAGCTCGGCGTCGGAGTTGTAAAAGTGCGGGGAGACCCGGATGAACTTCTTGCCGTCCCGGGTGGTCCGAATGGAAGTGGAGATCCTGGCCGCGCCGAGTTTGACCCAGAGCGACTTGGTCTCCGCTTCATCGCCGAAGAAGGAAACGATCCCCGAAGCGTTGGCCTCCGGCGCGTCGGGCATGAGGACGCCCCATCCTTTGGCCATGAGACCGTCGACGAGCAGCTTCCGTTTGCGCAGGAGTTCCTTGGCGATGGCGGCGACGCCGATTTCGGCGATGAGCTTCAAGGAAGCGTGCAGTCCGGCGATGCCGAGAATGTTGAGCGCACCAGCCTCGTAGCGCCGGGCGCCCGGGCGGAAAGCGAGACCCGTCTGCGTGACGTAGTCGGGACATTCGATATTGCCCCAACCGTGCACCAGCGGCTTGACCATCTCCTGACGATCCTTGCGCACATAGAGAATCCCGGCGGCCAATGGCCCGAGAAGCCACTTGTGGGCGTCCGCGGCGAGGAAGTCGACGTGTTCGATCGGCGTAGGGAAGGCTCCAAGAGTCTGGATGCCGTCGACGGCGAAAAGGATGCGCCGCTCATGGAGAAGGCGGCCAATGGCGTTCAGCTCCAGGCGCCAACCCGAGATGTAGTGGCACGAGGTCAACGCCACGAGACGGGTGCTTTCGTCGACCTGCCCGAGGATGTCGATCGGCCGGATGCGTCCGAGCTGTTTGACGTTGAGGAACCGCACCTGCACGCCGCGTTCGGCCAGGGCCATCCACGGGTAGACGTTCGTCGGAAAGTCGTCGTGGTAGACGATGATGTTGTCGCTCTTCCGGAAGTTCAGGCCGGCGGCGACGTAGCTCATGCCCTGCGAGGTCGATCCGACCAGGGCGATTTCGTCGGACTGCGCCCCGAGGAACTTTGCGGTGAGTTCGCGGGTCTCGCGGACCAGCCCTGAAGGAATCTGATCTTCCTGATCACCGAGCGTGCAGGCCGTGGCGTAGGAGTTGACGGCTTCGGCCACGCGGCGCGGCAACGGGCAGACGGCCGCATGCGAGAGGAAGGTGGACTCCTTCACCACGGGAAACTCGTGCCGCCGCAGCTCTTCGTTGGACAGGATCTCGGTAAGCGTCATCGCGCGGCCTAGAAACCACAGAACGCCCCGGGCGGATAGGGGAAACACGAACACGCGACATGCCATTCCGCTCGGAGCGGATTCCGGCAAGGAACCCGACGAATCGGCATCAACCGACACGCCGACGGGCGCGCACGACGATGAACGCCATCCAAACCACGAGAGCCAGTCCCACCAAAGACAGCGGGTTCGTGATCAATCCAAGGGAGCCAGCCGACCGATCGCCCAAAGGCGGCGAACTTTCCACGGCAGAGTTTGTCGAGAGATCGGCGGAAGATGCACCGCCGGTCCTGACCTGATCCGCCCTCGAGGTGGCAAGTCGCTTCTCGAGCTCTGATCGACGATCGCGTGGACGCAGCGACTCGGCAGCGGTCTTCACGGTCAGTTGCTCGATTTCCGTCTCTGCTGCCTCCAGCTCCGCATCCGTCGCCTCCTTCGGCAGCACCCGGAAGAAGTAGTCGTTGGCGGACACGTCGAATGCAGCGAGACCTCCCAAGGCAGCAGCCGCAGCACCCCATGCCTTGAAGTCGGGATCTAGGTATCTGGCGACGCGGACGGCAACCGTGCCGCGATATAGACCGGGCTCCTTCCACTCGAAAATTTTTTCCAGGGGAATCGTTTCGTAGATACGCCCGCCTTTATGGGTGAACCTGGGCACGACCATATGGCCGGCAAAAGGAACCATGTTCTGAACGTCGTGATGCTTGGTTACCGTCTGAAAACCATCAAATAGGTCCCACATCACTATCGAAGCCGCCAGAAAATCGCCTTTTCTCGCCCCGGTATCCAGCCAATGAACGAATACTAACAACACGACCGGCTCGCCCACGCGCACCGCACCTTTGAGGACCCGTGCCGAGACGGCCACGTTCGCGTTGGTCGGACCGGCGTAGGGCGGGACCAAGTCCTTGGAGGTGCTCCTAGAAACGTTCGTGACCCCGTTCCGAGCCAACCGATACACAAGCTGGGCAACGTGCCCGTCTTCCATTTCAACTCCCCGGTCGAACCCAAACCAGTCCGGCCGCTGGACCGCCGCCAAGGCGGTTGATTGCATCAATAGGAGGATTCCAGCCAGAGAGGACCAGAAGCATCGCCGCCACATGTCCGCCAGACGGCCACTGCCCTGACTTCCTGCAAGCCCCGCGCTCGAAGGCATCAGCACCGGTTGTCGCTCTTGGGAGACCATGGTGATGGGGCCTAGAAACCACAGAACGCCACGGGCGGATAGGGGAAACGCGATTCCAGCCTGGATCTCGCCTTCAACCCCTGGCACGACGGTCGCACCACGCCCGCCAGAGCACCCACACCAGTGCCGCCGCGATTCCCACCCAGCCGGTGGCCTTGATTCCGGCGGCGATGCGGTCATCGAACTGGAGGATGTTCCAACGCGCGAAGATCGTGTTCCAGTCATGGTCCCCGCCACCGACGAGCGGCAGGTCCAGCTTCCGCGCGTCCGCCATGTAGCGGGAGATGTTCAGGAGGTTTTCCGAGAACCAGATCATTGCGACGGCCAGCGCCAGAGGCCGGCCCTTCCGCCAGAAAGAGACCATCAGCAACCCGGGGAAGAAAAGCTGCCCGACCGTGCCGCCATAAGGCTCCAATCGTTGGCTGAAAATTCCCGTGATGGGATGGCCAGCCTCGTGAAACAGGAGATTCGCGTGGTCCAAAAGGAAGATGAACCCGGGCTCGGACATCCGCACAATCCCGATGAAGCCAATGACCCCGGCGATGAACAGAACCAACACCGAAGGAGTGACCGGCATCCACCGACTCACAGGCGATTCATCGGCCAGGATTCCGCGCAAAATCACCGATGGATCCGTCGACTTGGTTGCAGGACGGGAACTGGAAACTGATTCACCCACGCCAAACTTGTCGGCCGATTCGCCACCGCACCTGAACCACGAAAGCCAGATATTCCAGCGCTTCAAGTGAACTCCATCTCAGGCTGGAATCAGCGGGGGAAAGCCGGCACGATCCATAAATCGATGAGCACGATGACCCGTCATTGCCACAAGTGCGGCACCGTCTATGCGCTGGAAGGAACGGCCGGCCGCTCCGAGGCCTGCGAACGCTGCAACGCCGACCTGCACGTCTGCCTGAACTGCACCCAATACGACCGCAGCAGCGCCCACCAGTGCCGCGACCGCCGGGCGGAACCCGTGTTCGACAAGGGAAGCGCCAACTTCTGCGAGTGGTTCGAGTTCGCCCGGCGCGAGTTCAAAGGGGCGGAGAAGGATGCCCGCGAGCAGAAGGCGCGGGACGACATCAAGCGGCTGCTGGGGGGTTGATCGGGAAGATACCAGCCGGCCCTCCCTGCAAGCATACAGCAGGGCAAAAGCCTCAGCATTTCAGTTAAACCCGGTCGCGTAGGGATTCTCCACCTTCTTGTCCAACGAACGCACGCGTGCCGCCAAGGTGCGGGCGAGGCCGAACATGAACGGAGCCGCAAGGTCGGGAGCGCCCTTGACCAGGCGTTCGAACGCTTCGGCCGTGATCTTGAGCAGGACCGAATCGGTGTTGGCCACCACGTCGGCGGAGCGCTTGCCCATGTCAAAGAGGGACATCTCACCAAAGGCGTCACCCCCGCCCAACGTCGCGAGGATCTTCTCGCTGCCGGTCTGGCCGATGCGGACGCGGACCTCGCCTTCGAGCACGAGATACATGGCGTCGCCCTCGTCACCCTGCGTAACCACGTTGGTCCACTGGCGCGCGACCATCACTTCCATGAAGGCCGCAAACTGCTCGAGCTGCTCGTCGGAAAACTCGGCGAGCGCCTTCACCCGGCGGAGCTTGCCGGGGGTGAGGCCCGTGTTTCCGAGGGTCCCCGTCTTCGTGCGGAAGAACATGGCCAACTCGGGAAGGCGACCGGCCTTCTCCCATTTGTCGCCGTCGGTCCGGTAGATCCAGGTCTCAGCGGCGATGCGTTCGTCCTTCACCCATTCGATGAGATTGGGCAGGTCGACAGGACCATACATCTGATCGTCGACGCCCAATATCTTGAAGCTTGGGCCGCTGTCTGGGGAATCCATGTCTGTTTTGCTACCCAAATCATCCCAGAGAGTTA
>CANJSG010000118.1 GCA_947476875.1 Verrucomicrobiota bacterium
CGACCACGAGCAATCAAGGATTCTGACACAACTTTATTTTAGCATTCCTCACGCCAGACCGCTGGTTTTCCAGGAAAGCGAAGCCGACTTTCGACTGGATGTGCATTTTGGCGCGGCGCATGTTCAGCGCCACACCGAAACAAGAGGCCACAGAGCCTGTGCCTCTGAGCATTGAAGCTTCGCTAATGAAAAGCCGGATCATCCGCAGGTCCCCATGACCACAGAACCGCGACAAGCGAACGCTGTGGTAGCCCGCCTTGTGCTGGCGGTGCTCTGGGCCATCGGCGCCACGACCCTCGTCGCCACGCCGGCCAACAAGGCGGCCTTGGAAAAGCACTACGACCAGTTCCTCGCAAAGAGCCTCGCGCGCTGCACCACCTGCCACCTACCCAGCGAGAACAAGAATCCGGAAAGCCTGGAAGATTTCCCGCACAACCCGTTCGGCGCGCGGCTTCGCGCCGTCGGAGAACAGTTGGTCTCCGACGGAAAGAAAAAGGACATCCCCGCGCGGCTCCAGTCGATCGCGCGCGAAGACTCCGACCACGACGGCGTGGACAACGAAACCGAGTTGCTGTTGGGTCACAATCCCGGCGACGCCAAAGACACGCCGAGCAAAAAGGAACTGACCGAAGCGAAGGGAAAGCGCGGGGAGTTTCAAAAGTTTCTCGCCTCCTATCGTTGGCAGCCGTTCGAGCCGGTTGTTCGCCCAAAGGTGCCCTTGCTTGCCAAGGCCACAGCCATCCGGAAGTCGGGCGATTCATCGGCCGCGTTTCCAATCCGCAACCCCATCGACGCCTTCATCGCCGCTGAACACCAGGCGCGCGGCCTGAAGACGAGGCCTGATGCCTCCAAGGAAATCCTCCTCCGCCGCGTCTACCTCGATCTGATCGGACTTTCGCCCACGCCCGAAGAACTAGCCGCGTTCGAGCGGGACGCCTCGCCCGAAGCCTACGAAAAAGTCGTCGACCGACTTCTCGCCGATCCGCGTCACGGAGAGCGATGGGCCCGGCATTGGATGGACGTCTGGCGCTACAGCGACTGGGCCGGATGGAGCGGAGGCAACCAGATCCGCGACAGCCAGCCGCACATCTGGAAGTGGCGGGACTGGATCGTCGAGTCGCTGAACGCCGACAAGGGCTACGACCGGATGCTGGCAGAAATGCTCGCAGCGGATGAGCTCGCGCCGCAAGACACGAACGCCCTTCGCGCCACCGGCTTCCTCGTCCGGAATTACAAGATGCTAAGCCGCGAGCAGTGGCTGGAAGACACGGTGAAACACACGTCACAGGCCTTCCTCGGCGTGACGATGGGTTGCGCGAAATGCCATGACCACATGTTCGATCCGATCTCGCAGGCGGAATACTTCCAGATGCGCGCCGTCTTCGAACCGCACTGGGTCCGCATCGATCCGGTGCCGGGCGACACCAACCTCATGAACGCCGGCCTGGCCCGCGCCTACGACACGGCGACGAACTCGCCGACCTACTTCCTGCATCGGGGCGACGAGCGGAAGCCCGACACGAACCGCGTCATGGAACCCGGCATGCCGAAGTCGTTGGGCGGCGCCTTTGCCGTGCAGCCCGTTTCCCTGCCGTGGCAGGCGTCTCGGCCCGATCATCGGGAATTCGTCTACCACGACGCACTCGCAGCGGCGGACTCCGTCGTTGAGCAGGCAAAGAAGACGCTGACGACCGCGACCAATCAAACGATCGCCATCGAGCGACAACTGCTTCTCGACATCGCCCAGTCGCAACGGGACGCGTTGGCGGCCGTGATCGAGACCGAGCGCCTGGACGACACAGGCCGGAAAAACTCCGAGCCCTGGAAAATCGCGGCCACCAACGCCGTGTTTCAGCAGCGGCTGTCGTCCCTAGCGGTAGCAAAACTGAAACACCACCAGAGCAAGACCGCCGAGGCCGAGGCGCGAACGAAGGCCGATCCTGCTTCGGCAACAATCGCCGCCGTGACCAATGCGGTCGCGCAGGTCTCAACGAACAAGGCGGCGCCTGCCGACGCCACAAAACAGGCCCGCGAAAAAACGACGGCCGCGCTGGCCGAAGCACAGAAGAAGACCGGCGAAGCCGCGAAGCTCCTGGCCGACGCCGAGGCCACGGTGAAAAGCCCGGCCGATGTCGCCTTCAAACCGCGCGGGACGCAGAGCTACCCCACGACGAGCACCGGTCGGCGCCTCGCCTTGGCCCGTTGGCTTGGCAGCACGAACAACCCGCTGACGGCGCGCGTGGCGGCGAACCAGATCTGGCTCCGCCACTTTGGCCAGGCCCTCGTGCCGTCGCCGAACGATTTCGGGCGCAACGGCAAACCACCGTCGCATCCCAAACTCCTCGACTGGTTGGCGGCCGAATTCATGGCCCGAGGCTGGAGCACGAGGGAACTGCACCGTCTCATCGTGACGAGCACCACCTACCGCATGGCTTCGACGCCGGACGCAGCCAACGCGCAGCTCGATCCCGACAACACCTTTCTCTGGCGCATGAACTCCCGCCGGATGGAAGCCGAAGTAGTCCGCGACAACATGCTCTACGTGGGCGGCAGTCTCGACCTGTCGATGGGGGGACCGGACATCGACCACACCCTCGGCCTCAAATCCAAACGCCGCAGCATCTACCTCCGGCAAGCGGCCGAGAAGGAGGTCGAGTTCTTGAAGATCTTCGACGGACCGGCCGTGACCGAATGCTACATCCGCCGTCCCACGGTGGTCCCGCAGCAAGCGCTCGCTATGGCCAACAGCGAACTCACCACTGGTGAGGCCAAGGCCTTGGCGAAGCGCCTGACCAGTGATTCCGGCGAAGATCCCGCTGCGTTCGCCCGTTCCGCGTTTGCACGAATCCTGGCCCGCCGTCCGAGCGCCGAGGAGATGAGCCACTGCCGGGAGTTCCTCGAGGCCCGAACGGCAAGCTCCACCTCGATCCGGGCCCGCGAGGCCCTCGTGACCGTGCTCTTCAATCACAACGACTTTGTGACCATCCGATGAATCCAAACCACCAGAACCGCCACGGTTGTTCCGGCGTCAGCCGGCGTTCATTCCTCGCCGACACGGGGATGGGCTTCACCGGTCTCGCACTCGGCGCGATGATGTTCCGGGACGGCATCGCGCGCGCCGATGATTCCGCGTGGCGCCCACCGACAGGAAAACCGCATTTCACCCCGAAGGCCAAGTCGGTCATCTGGATATTCCTCTGCGGCGGCGTCAGCCACCTTGAGAGCTTCGACGTGAAGCCCGAGCTCAACAAATACGCCGGCAAATCCATCAGCGAAACACCCTACAAGGACGTGCTCGGAACCGAGGGCAAGGACGTCATCGGCGCGAATCCGGTGCATGGAAACCGCAAGGTGATCATGCCGCTCCAGGCGGGCTACAAGGCCTATGGCGACAGCGGGCTTGTCGTCGGCGACTGGTTCAAGAACGTAGGCGAGTGTGCGGACGACCTCGCGGTGGTGCGCTCGCTCTGGACCATCCACAACGATCACGGCGCGCAGCTCACGTGGCAGACGGGGCGGCATCCGCGCGAACTGGAACACCCGACCATCGGATCATGGGTGACCTATGGCCTCGGAACGCTGAACGAAAATTTGCCGGAGTATGTCGTGCTCGGTGTTCCCACGGGCGATTGCTGCGGCGGCGCTTTCACCCACGGCGCGGCCTATCTCGGACCGGAGCACGGCGGGGTAAGGTTAAACGTCGACGCCAAGAAACCGCTGCCGTTCATCAAGCCGCCTGACGGCGTATCTCAAGAGGAACAGGCTGCCAACCTGAGCCTGCTGGGAAAGTTGAACCACCTCTCGGGCATCGATTACCCCGACGACCAAAACCTGCGCGCCCGGATCAAGTCCTACGAACTGGCGTTCCAGATGCAGATGTCGATCCCCGAGACCCTCCAGCTCGAAAAGGAATCCGAAGCCACGCGCAAGCTCTACGGAATCGACAAGCCCGAGTGCAAAGCCTTCGGCGAGCAATGCCTCGCCGCCCGGCGGCTCATCGAGCGCGGCGTCCGCTTCGTGCAACTGTTCCATGGCGGCGGCGGCGGAGGCGATTGGGACGCCCACTCGGAGATCAAATCAAACCACACCAAGCTCGCGGCGCAGGTGGACCAGCCTATCGCCGGATTGCTCAAGGACCTCAAGCAACGCGGCATGCTCCAGGACACGCTGGTCGTGTTCGGCACCGAGTTCGGCCGTTCACCCGGAGCCGAAGGCACGGGCCGCGATCATCATCCGCAGGCTTTCTGCGCCTGGATGGCGGGCGCCGGCGTGAAGGGCGGCACCACCTATGGCGCTACCGACGAGATCGGTTTCCACTCCGCCGTAAATCGCCGCTACGTTACGGACATCCACGCCACCGTGCTCCATCTTCTCGGCCTCGATTCCCACAAGCTTGAAGTCCCCGGCCGCAAGCGCCTCGACATGGACCACGGAGAAAAGATCCACGAGATACTGACTTGAAGCCGGCGATCGGGTTGTGGCGGCCGATCGTCCGCCGTTTTTTGGCTTCGCGTTTTACCCGGTTCTTCGTGGATAACCCCCGGCCATGAACCGTCGCCATTTCCTCGCGGCCGGAACTTCCGCCGCCCTTGCCTTTGGTTCCGCACCGCGCCTGCTGGCGGCCGCCCCCCCCGCCCCGCGGAACAAGCTGATCGGTTTCACCAAACCATTCGACACGCTGAGCCCGGAAGAAACCGCCGACGTGGTTTCGTTCGCCGGTTGGGACGGGGTTGAACTGGGAGTCCGCAGCAAGAGCGGCCATGTCAGACCGGAGCGGGTCGAGGAGGACTTGCCCAAGATGGCGGAGGCCCTGAAGAAGGCCGGCAAGGAGATCACCATCGCCACGACCGAAATCACGGGCGTGAATCCGTTGAACGAACGGGTGCTGCGCACCAGCGCCAAGCTTGGCATCCGGATCTTCCGCCTCGGTTTCTTCAAATACGACAAGACCACTCCTTTCCCCAAGCAGTTGGCCGAAATCCGATCCCGCCTCAAGGACATCGCCGGACTCGCCAAAGAAATAGGGATGCAGGCTGGTTTCCAAAATCATTCTGGATCCGACTACGTGGGCGCCGGCATCTGGGACACCTGGTCGATGCTCAACGACCTGCCATCCGTCGGATTCTGCTTCGACATCGGACATGCGACGATTGAAGGCGGCCTGTCCTGGCCCAATGAAGCCCGCCTGGCCCGGCCGCACTTTGCCGCCGTGTATGCGAAGGACTTCGTCTGGCAGAAGAAAGACGGTCAATGGAGGGTCGACTGGGTCCACTTCGGCGACGGCATGGTGAACCGCAGTTTCTTCAATTGGCTCAAGGAATCCGGCTACACCGGACCCGTTTGCCAGCACCACGAATACGACCACGGAAAAGGCGAAATCCTACGCCAGCATCTGAAACGCGACGCCGACGTGCTGAGAACTTGGCTGAACGGTTGAACTTCATTCCCGGCCCGCCCTCGGCCGGATCCGAGGCATCCCGATACGATTCATGAACTACGAAGACCTACGCGGACGGCGTGCCACTTCCGACGACGTCCCCGCCCTTCAGGATATGTGGAGAAGAACGGGCATCGCCTCCGCCGACCTTGAGCCGAGGTTCACCGAGTTCCAAGTGATCGAGGATCCGCTCGGGGGCCTGGTCGCCGCCGTCGGCATCCGTCTCCTCGGCAAGGATGCGATGATGCACACCGAGACGATTCCCGACTTCGGCTCGGCCGACGCCGTGCGTCCCGTGATGTGGGACCGGGTGCAGGCTCTTGCCAACAACAACGGCATCGTCCGCGTCTGGACGCAGGAGACGGCGGCGTTCTGGCGACAACTAGAGTTCTCAACGGCAACCGCCGAGGATCTCGCCAAACTTCCGGCCCCGTTCCGGACCGGCGAGGGCCCATGGCTTCTGCGCGTGTTGAGGGACGAGGACCTCATCAAAAGGGCTGAACAGGAACTCGCGATGTTCCACCAGGAGGAAAAGGCCCGTATCGACGGGATGAAATCCCAGGGCAAAGTCTGGCAGTGGATCGCCACCGCGATCGCGATCACCCTGTTCGTCTTCGTCGTCGTTGGCGCGGTGCGGCTCCTGAAAAGCACGCAGAGGAGAAGCGGCCTCAAGGAGCCAGCCGCCTGTCGGGTCGGCGGCACGACGGCTTTGCCTGAGTCGTCCGCTCAGATCCGTTTCTCGTCGGCATCGATGTAGTCGACGAAGGTGGTGATGTCGGTGCGGTGCAGCAGGCCGGATTGTTCCATCCGCATCTTCAGCCGGGCGAACGCCTCCGTGGAACTGGCCGGCGGATGGTTCAGCAGTCTTTCGGAGTGGGCTTTTTTGTCGGCGTCCGACTTCTTCGCGTGGAGCCGGACCCAGTCGCAGACTTGCCCGTCGATCACGGAGTTCCGCACCACCTCGATGAAGTCCTCGTGCGTCACGCCGGCCGCTTCGAGCCACCAACCATCGAAGCCCTTGCCGAAGTTGGCCTGGTAGTCGGCGTGGAGTTTGCCGGCGAAGTGCAGCCGGGCCTTGTCGACGTAGCGGGGCAGGTAGGACCAGCCGTCCATGGTTTCGCGGGGACTGCGGGGAAAGATCAGTTCACTGCTCATGTCTGCGAAAGCTGTAAGGATGTCCGGCATGGTGTCAACGCTGCGAGCCTTGCGCCAATCCCGGGGCACGGCGAACGTCGCCACATGTCTGAGACGCAGAAATTCGACGTGGCGGTGATCGGCGGCGGGTCGGGGGGATATGCCGCCGCCCGGACCTGTGCCGCTGCGGGTAAACGTGTCGCGATCATCGACGGAGCCCAAGAACTCGGCGGGCTCTGCATCCTGCGCGGCTGCATGCCGACCAAGGCACTCCTTTGGGCGACGGATGTCCTCCACCTCGCGCAAAACGGCGCCACCTGGGGATTGCGCATCGACAAACCTTCCTTTGATTTCAAAGCGGTGATGGCGCGGAAAGCGACGGTGATCGAAGAGTTCGCCGCGTATCGCCGGAAGCAACTCGCGAGCGACCGCTTCACCCTGTTCCGGGCATTCGCGAGGTTCATCGATCCGCATTCAGTTGAACTTTCGGACGGACGTCTGGTCCATGCCGACCAGTTCGTCATCGCGACGGGCTCGGCGGTCTCGGAGCCGCCCCTGCCGGCGTTGAAGAAGATCGGATATCTCACCAGTGACGACGCCCTCGCGCTGGAGGAGTTGCCGAAGTCGCTGATCGTTCTCGGTGGCGGATCCGTCGCCGTGGAATTCGCCCAGTTCTTCCAGCGCCTCGGCGTTGAGGTCACTCTTGTCCAACGCAGCGCCCACATCCTGAGGGACTGCGACACCGACGCGGCCGAAGCGGTCACCGCTCAACTTCGCGACGAGGGCATGCAGATTCTGACGGGGACCCAACTGGTCGGCGCGGGGATAAACCCAAACGGCCAAAAGGAGATCGTCCTGACCCACGGTGGCGCCGAACGAACGATCGCCGGCGAACGGATTCTCTTCGCCCTGGGCCGTTCACCCAACACCCTGAGCCTTGATCTTGGGGCGATCGGCGTCGCAACCGAGGCCGATGGCCGGATCCGCACCGACCCGGAAATGAGGACCACCGTCCCTCATATCTACGCCGCGGGCGACTGCGCCAGTCCGTATGAGATCGTGCACATCGCCGTGCAACAGGGAGAGATCATCGGCCACAACATCATCCACCCCGCCAAGCCGCGAACCATCGACTACCGGCTTCTGATCAACGTGGTCTTCAGCGACCCGGGCATCGCCACCGTGGGCTTGACCGAAAAAAGCGCGAAGTCGGCCGGCGTTCCCGTCGTGACGGCGAGCTATCCCTTCAACGACCACGGCAAATCCATCATCATGGCGGTGAAGCACGGCTTCGTGAAACTGTTGGCGGCACCGGAAACCGGGGAGATCCTTGGCGGGTGCTGCACGGGGCCGCAGGCCGGTGAACTGATCCATGAGATCGTCGCCGCGATGGCCAAACGGATGAACGTCCGCGAACTGGCCGCCATGCCGCACTACCATCCCACCTTGGCCGAGATCTGGACCTACCCGGCCGAGGAACTGGCCGATCAGATCGGCATCTGACGAGCACCCGACGCACTCAGTCCAACGGCAACACCCGGTAGAAGCGGGACGGAAGATCAAACCGGATCTGGTCGCCGATGAAAACCCGGGAAGCTGTCGCCTGAACGTCGGAGCCGAGGGGTAACCACTGCGGCTGTCCCAGGAAGGTCTGGTATTCGATGCGGTAGCGGAACCCGACCTGCGATCCGAACGACAGCTCAAGTTCCCCTCCGGTCACGCGCAACCCGCCCATGGTCGGGCGCGGAAGCAGGGCGACGCTGAAGTTCCTCGTCGCACTCATCGACGGGTTTCCGCTGTCACTCACCATGACCTGCACGGGAACGTTCGTCATGGAAGACACCCAGGGTGTCGCCCAGTTGAACTCGCCCGTTCCCGGGTCGATCGTCGCACCCGGCGGCGGCGTGGTTCCGAAACTGAAAGTCAGGTTTTGACCAGGCAGATCGGGGTCCGTCGCGGTGGCGAAGAACGAAAGCGCACGACCACCTGTGATGACCCGATTCGAAACCGGGTTGAGAACGGGCGGCCTGTTTTGCGAAGGAACATAGTTGGCCGCTCCCGGAGTCGGCTGCGCCATGAAGACGATGCCGGCCGCTCCATCCGTCGTGCGACCCTCGCTGATGTCGGGCGACTGGGGACCGAAGGTCACGGCATCAACAACGTTCCCGTCCGGTGTGAAAAGCCCAAGCGCCTCGCCGCTGCCGGAAAGCTTGAAGTTCGTGTGCAGATCACGGCCCGGACCGTTTTGGGAGGCTTCGCCGTCGGCCCAAACAAGGATCCGCCCGCGGGCCGGGATGACCGTCCCGGTCGGAATCTGCCACTGGGTCTTGTTGGTCAGCGCGTCGGTCAGGTAGTAGCCACCGAGATCCGCCGCGACATCGGCCGGATTGTAGAGTTCGAACCAGTCGTCGTAATCGTTGTCGGCCGGATCTCGGAGAGTTGCGGTGTTGTCGGCCATCCACTCGTTGAACACGACCGAGACGGGAGGCGGCGCAGGATTGTTGGAAGCGCCCGGTGTCGGCACGTAGAACGGCCGGCGTGCGGCTGCCCGCCCATCCGGAAAAGCGCCGAAGGAACGGGTGACGACGGGGAGCGTGTAGTTCAAGTAGTCCAAAACCCGAGGCCCGGATGGAGTCGTCTGGACCAACCCGAGCGTGCCGGCAGGGCTTATCGGACGGAAGGAGGCATGAAGTTCCGAGGCGTCGGACTGGCCCGGCTCCGCGTCGAGGAACACGAGCCGGAACTGGCCCGGCCCGATGCTATAGTTCGACGGGAAGGCCCATCGCGTCAGGTTCGTCCAGTTGTCCGTGAGGAACAGTCCGCCGAGCGAGACCGGGTTGGTGCCGGTGTTGAGGAGTTCCACCCACGGTTCGCTTTGGTTGAAACGATCCCGCAAGGCCGTGGTGTTCGTCGGCTGGAACTCGTTCAACCAAATCGTCGGGAACTCTTGGACCACCGTCCGCAGGGAATTCGCCGCCGACGGCGTCGCCGGCTGCAGGGCGCCGGAGGAGGTGGAAAGATCCATTCCAAAAACGATGTCGCTCGATCCGGTTCCAGACTGGTGGACTTCGGCCGCGAGGACGTTGGTGCCGGACACCAGGGCCCCCGCGGGCAGGATGACCGGGCCTTCCACTGTCGCATCCGCGACGTTTCCGCTGGCCAGCGTCGCATTCGTGATCGTGTCGGCCGGCATCCTGATCCGGTAGATTTCCTGCCCGTTCAAATAGAGAACGACGCCGTCATCGACCATCAGGTTGGCGAACAGCGCTCCGACCGGAACCTGCCCCGTGTAGTTGAAGCGTGTGCGGAAGTAGTAGGTCGTGCTGCCGAGGATAAGCGGCGTGCTTTTAGGAAAGGCCAGTGGCGCGTCTTCGACATAGAGGAGTCCCGGCCCCGACGGCCAAGCCGCGTCGTTGAACGAGGAATCCTTCCAGTTCACCCCGTCCAACGACGCGCCCTGGAAGAACCGCCACTGATTCGTGAACTCAAGAAAACGGACCGGCGGGTTCGTCGGCGACGAGACGCTGCCCCAGTTGCCGACGTGGCCGAGCGGCTTGGACGCATCGATTAACTGGAGCGACGCATCCGTGGCGCCGGCGCCATCGGGCCACGGCGAAACCGAGCCGTAGGTCAGCTCGGCCACGGTCAGTTCATTGGTCGTTCCCGCCTTGGGCCGAAGGAGGCGAATCGTTTCGCCGGCATCGTCCAACCCGCCGGGGAACTGATCGAAGAAAACGGTTCCCTGGCCGAAGCGTGCCGAGAAGGAAAACGGGTTCGCGACCAGGGTAAGAAATGAACCGGGGCCGAGAACCGTCCCGCCCCGGAAGGTGTAGCCGAGTCCCTCGAAGCGCCAACCGGTCAGATCGAACGACGTGGTCGATGACGTGTTGAGCAGCTCGACGAAGCCCGTTCCCGGAGTGAGCGGGTTGTGCTGGATCTCATTGATGACAACCCGGCCCTCCGGCGATTCCGGCGCCGCGGTCAACGTTACCTGGGCGGAGGCCGAAGCCCCGACGACTGGCGTTCCGGCATCGTCGACGCCAACTACTTGGAGCGTGTTGAGCCCCGGTCCGAGCACGACCCGAACGGTCCAATTAGAGGCCGTGGTCCAAGAGATCGGCCGGGCAATCCCATTCACCGTGATGCCCGCGACGGACAGGGGAACAGTGCCACTCAGCACGATCTCGTTGCGGTTCGTCGTGAATGAGGACGGAGATGCCAGGCCGAACGGTGCGTCAAAAGGGATCAACTGGCCGAGGATCGACGCCCGCCGGAGCTGGATGTAGTCCTTGGTGTCCTGGGGAGACGCCGCATTGGCGCCCCCGTCCGTGAAAGCCGAATACCGGGCATCGATGGTCGGGTTTAAAACCGCCGGATCGAGGACGTTGAGGGCCGCCTGCCGGAGCGCGCGGACGTAGCGCCGCATAAAGGGCGGATGATTGGCCATCCGGGAGCCCTGGGAGTCGCCGAACTGGAACACGGAGTTCGACGGGGAATTCCCGCCGAACGCGAAATCGATGTCCCAGAGCAACAGCTTCCATTTCTGATCGAGCGGCTTGTAGAGATACATGTTCTGGCCGCCGCCGTAGTTCCAGCTGTCCGTGTTGTCGATGACGCGCTGGAAGGCGAAAATACCCATCCAGTTGTCGGCATCCACCTGGCCGCCGATCTGCCGGGTGTATTCGTCGCCGGTCGCGCCGGTCGCCGTCGTGTCCATCAGGCCGAAGAGGTTGGTGTAATTGTTGGGAGTGTCTCCGAAGGCCCGGCCCGACCAGTTGAACCGGTAGTAGGCCAGGTTCTTCTTCCCGTCGGGCCCGTTGAAGACGCCCAGACTCGCGCCCCAGGCGGAGAACGTGGATGCGTCGTCCTCCATCTCAAACCAGAGCTGGATCTTGTGGAGATTTCCGCCCGCCCCATTCGGATACCAGTTGTCGGAGTAGTCGCGGTTCGGCTGCTGGATGTCCTGCATGAGATCGCTGCGTTGGACACCGTTCACGAAGAGACGGACATGCCGGCTGTGGAGACGCGGCAGGCCCATCCGGTAGGCGATCCAATGGGCGATGTGCTCCCGCTGGAGCGTGTTGTCGCAGCAGCCGTTTCCGGCGTTGATGATGTTCACGTCGCCGGCGTCGAGGAGGGGGTCGTCGGCGTTGAAGGACAGGGCATAGTCGCTCGGGTTTCCGATCGGGGAATCGTAGCCCGGCGAATGGAAGGGACTGCCGCTGTATTGCGCGCCGGCGTTGTAGATCACGCGGCTGTTCCCGTGGACGAACGTCATGTCGAGCGGCTTGTTGCTCAGCTTCTCGCGTGCGGACCAACGAGAGATCGTCTGCTGGGTGAGCCATATCCGGTATTGGCCGAACGAGGTCGAATTGGTCGTTTCGCCCCATCGCACCAGGCATTCGCGCATGGGCGCATCGGCGGGAAACGTCCGGCTCAAAGGCGACGCCGCCGCATCGGTCGCTTCAATGTAGTAGGCGAGAACCGCGCCGGCAGGCATGGCGGGAAACGTCGCCGTGTAGAAGCCCGCGCCGGCGTAGCTCATGAGCACGTTCGTATAGCTGGACGAAGGATCGAGCCGATAACGGAGCTGGAGGAACGACAGACCGTCCGGATCCTGCACCCGTGCCGACACCGTCACGGGCTGCGATGCCTGAGGGAGAATCGGCGAATGGGTGACATCCCAGATCGCGGGACCGGCGTTGGATGCTGTGGCGGTGTTCGCAACTCCCGGTGTGCCCAGCGACCGGGTCGTCAGGAGCGACGCCGGGAACTCGTTCGCCGTTCCGCGCAGCCGGAAGAGGATCTCCGGCGTTCCTTTCAACCAACGGACCTTGGCCCGGAACGTGAGTTGCGCGCCGTTGGTAAGGCTCG
>CANJSG010000119.1 GCA_947476875.1 Verrucomicrobiota bacterium
CACCATTGAAGCGAAGTTCGCCGAATTCAACCAGACCGACAACAAGGCGCTGGGATTTGACTGGTATCTTGGAAACACCTTGGCTGCTGGTGGAAACGTCGGGCTGAGCGGTGGCACTGCTCCCAGCTATAGCGCACCGGCAACGGCCGCGAATCCTGCCGGCCTCTTCCCAACGCCCGGAGCTCCGATCGCTGCCGGTGCTGCGGACGGTTTGTTGACCACCGGCCTTCGCAACTCTGCTCCCTCGGTGTTCACCTTGTCGGGCATCCTCACGGATCCTCAATTCCGCACCGTAATCCGGGCATTGGAGCAGCGTGAGGGCGCCGATGTGCTCACCTCGCCCAAGGTCACGACCCTCTCCGGTCGTCAGGCCCGCATCGCGGTCAATGACCTCGTGACTTACGTTTCTGGTATCCAGACTCAAGGCGGCGGTGGCGGTGGTGGCGCGGTGGCTGGTGCAGCGGGTGGTGCGGCCCAGAACGGCCAAATCACTCCGACTACCGGCCAGTTCCCGGTCGGTCCTTCCTTGGACGTCGTGCCCTACGTTTCGGCTGATGGGTTCTCCGTCCAGATGACGATCATCCCGACGGTCAATGAGTTCCTCGGATACGATACGTCGAGCTTCAACGCCATCCTTCAGATCGGTGTTGGTAACACGGTCGGCAACGCCTTGGTGGCGCCGACTCCACTCCCTCGTTTCCGCGTCCGCTATGTCACAACCTCCTGCGTCGTGTGGGATGGCCAGACGGTGGTTCTAGGCGGCTTGATCTCCGACAGCATCCAGAAGATCAAGGACAAGGTCCCTGTCTTGGGAGATCTTCCCGTGCTTGGCCGCTTTTTCCGGAGCGAATCCAGCACCACCAGCAAGAAGAACCTCTACATCTTCGTGACTCCTACGATCATCGATCCGGCCGGTAACCGTGTTCATACGGATGAAGATCTTCCGTTCGCGAAGCAAAACGTTTCCGAAGCAGTCCGGTCGAACCAATAACCGGAGACGCCTCCGCACACCCCGCAAGCGATGAACAAGTTCCCTCTCAGCATTGCCCTGTCCGCCGCGTTCGCCTGTTCCTTGTCGGCCGAAACCGTGATCGGCGGAGGAATGGCCGGAGATCAGGTCGGACCGGTCGCCGTCAAGTCCGGTAACGGACTCGTGGTCGCTTGGCAGGATTCGAGGATCGACGGCAAGGGATGGGGAATCGCCCTCCAGCGGTTCAACTCCAGCCTGTCGTCGGTCGGGTCGATCCAGCGGGCGAACGTCCAGTCGTTCGAGCATCAGGAGCAACCAGTGATCGCCGCGTTTGCGGATGGTGGAACCGTGATCGTCTGGCAGTCGGGCCGTCGCGGTCAACGGGACGTCCTCTTCCGCCAACTCCAAGCCGATGGCTCTTGGCTGCGCTCCGAGTCCTACGCGAACACCTTCCGTTTGGGAGATCAGGTTGAGCCAACCGTGGTGGTTCTGAAGGACAACACGTTTGTCATCGCGTGGACCACTCGCGGCCAGTTTAGCTCGACCGTCCGCGGCGTCATGGCCCAGCGTTTCTCACGGAATGGTAGCCGCCTCGGCGGCGAGTTCCGGATCGACGATGTGAAATCAGCGGATTCGGGCATGCCCCGCTTGGTCCCGAACGCCGACGGTGGCTTCAGTGTCCTGTGGACATCCGATCCGCAGACCGGCCTTTCCCGCCGCCAGCTCCAGGTCCGGCAATTCGCTTCCGACAGCGCTCCGGCCGGAGCGTCGTCCAGCGTGACCGGTGTTTCGGGCGATATCAGCGAATATGCGGTGGCGCCGTCCTCCGTGGGTAGTGATCTTCTGGTGCGCCACTCGGGTGGACTGACCGTTTCGCTCTACTCGCTCTCCGGTTCCGCTGCGTCGAGTGTCCGGCAGTTTTCAGCTTCCGCTTCGGCCGACGGACTTTCGGTAGGGTCTGACGGCGGGAACGTTCTCTGCGCGTGGGCCAGTCGCCGGACGGATGGATTGGGAGTTACCTCCTATTCGATCTCGTTGAACCGATCCAATCCGACCGCCGCTGCGCCGGCCAGGATTTCGGCGGCCGTCACCGCCGCTGAAATCGCCCCGTCACTGTTGAGCCTGGGACAAAACAACACGATCGCCATCTGGTCGCGGATGTCCGGTAACAACGGCTTTGATGTCGTCCTGAACGCCCAGTAATCCGTTGAAAAGGCTTATGAATTTTAGACTGCTCGCATTCGTGACGCTCGCCCTGCTCATGGGCTCGCCCAAGGCGCATGGGTTTGCTCTCAATGGGCCTCCCGACGGGGCCTATCAGGCCGCTGCCTTGAACTACGACGCACTGGAGGCCCCTCAGATGATCGGGGAGGAGTATCGTTGGAATATTCCGATCCTCACCTATGGATTCGATTCCTCGTTCATCAACTATTTCGGGACAAACGGCATCCGGGCCATTGAAAGTGCCTTTCGCCAGTTGAACGATCTGCCGGCCATCAGCCTGGTGACGGATCAGGTGCTGACGAACACGTTTCCATTGAATTCGATGGGAAATAATCCGGCGGCTCAAGCCTTGTTCATAACCGACATCAAGTCGCGCATGCTGACGTTTTTGGTGCAATACATGGGTTTGAGCGATGCGGAACGATTTACATGGACCCTGCGTAACCGTTGGGTGGATGGGGCGCCTTCGACCAACTACGTTGTGATTCAGCGGAACTATGACCCGATCACCCGGATGCCGACCGATACGGTCAATGGCCAGAAGCTTGGCTACCGCATCGCCGACGGACCTCCCGCAGATGCTCGGGAAAGTGATCCATCCGCTGGCGGCGGCGGCGGGTTTGGCTTATTCGGAATTCAAGGTCGCTCGGTAAGCTCTGTGCGAACATTGAATGTTGGCGGCTCCTTCTCCTCGTTGACCTACGACGATATGGGCGGACTCCGTTACCTTTATGCCACGAACAACTTCAATGTGGAGAATCTGTTGCCGACCGTGGCGGTGACCTCCACCTCAGCCTCTGCGGCCACCGGAACCTCTTGGTATCCCTATGGAGTGACCAACATTCTCACAGTGGTCGGTTCGGGTGCCGTGAATACCGCAGTCCGGGGCGGTATCGACAAGGTTTCGTTCGTCCGGGTCGATTTTGATTCTCTGATTGGAATAGGGTTCGCAGGTGTGACCAACACGTGGACGGACCGATATCTCCAGACCGTAGGGACAACTGCGGCGATCTTGTCGCAGACACTGGCTCGGTCAATCGTCCGACCCGACATCGTCCTCACGGCCCGGGATATTCCCTTCGCAGGCGCAAATGTCCCCCCGCTCAACAACGTGATCTCCGGCAACTTCATCAACCATGATGGAATCAACGGGCTTACAGGTCAAAACGGCCCCGGTGTCTTGACGGTTCCGGGAGGCCAGCTGCGGGTCGACTTTACGACGCAGTTGCCCTACTACATCGACGGGCCCGGACAGGCAGGCCCTCCGCCGCCTGGAAACAACTTTGGAAATGGTGCGATTCGCGGATCTGGTGGTGTCTGGGGCTGGTTCGATGACACCACCATTCACAAGATTTTCCCGGACTTCTTGAACCTCCAGTTCAGTGATTTGGAACAGATGGTCATCGATGCCCGGACAGTGATCGAGTAGCCGACGGACCACGGTCTTCTTCGAAATCATAGACAAACGCCGCCGTGGATCATCGATCCGGCGGCGTTTTTGTTTGGGTTCCTACTGTGGGCGAACCCGTCTGGTCGTAGGACCCGGCTTTACGCCTCGAACCGTCGGAGAATCGGTCACACCCTTCTCCTGTTTCCATCGAGCGATGAAAGCCAGCTGAGCGTTTCGATCCGGAATGCCCTCGCGCTCCGCATCCCCCAGAAACCGCAGAGGATAGGCGGCCTCTAAAGAGTCGATCTCGACGACTTCGGTTTCGACCCGAAACACCGCCCTCCACGCGCCGCACCCGATGACGAACTGTGATTCGTTTCGGCGCCGGATCCGGCGCCCACGATGAACCGTCGGATCCCGTGAGAGCAGTTCAAGAAGGCGTGCGGTGAAATCCACCTTCCAATTGGTGCGGAGCCAATCGGCGTGGGCCAATGCGAGCGGCGTGAGCCTCACCGTGAAGCTGGGCGGTCCATCGAACCCGTCGTCGACCTCGTCCGTCCATCCGGCGGCGGAGTCGGGAAACGAATCGTAGGCCGGGATGTAGGGTTTGATGTCGAAGACAGGAGTGCCCTCCATCAGATCGCACGGACCGATGATCAGGACTCGTTTCTCGACGCCCAACAGCTTGACCGGCGTCAGGCCGATCGGATTCGGGCGGTGGGGCGAGCGGGTGGCAAACAGTCCGCGACGTTGGGCGGGTCCGCGAGGCGGCAGGACGAGTGGTCGCCAGTTCGGATTCTTGTGGAACCACCAGACCAGCCAGATGCGGGAGAAGCCCGCGAGGTCTCGCAGAGCGTGTTCGTAGTCCTGGTCCGGCAACAATTCGATGAGGTTGCGTTCCTCGGTTGATTCGGCGGGTTGGTGAAGAGTCTGAAACTTCACCTGCTTGCCGGAACGGACGTAGCCGATGGGATGCAGCGTGAGGCTCGGAGCGGGGATCGGTTCGCTCATGGCCGGGCAAGCGCTGCGCCGGTGATCCGCCCGAGCGAATGGGAGAGATTACGGGCGGCAAGCCCGCTGTGGCGGCCGAGACGCATGAGTCCCGGGAGCGACCATGGCCGGCGCAGGATCGCGACGGCCAGTCGCAGGGCGCTCAGGCGCTGTTGCCCATCGACGAGGCGGTTGAAATCGAGAGGCAGGTCGTCCGCAGCCATGTCTGAAATGGCGCGGACCGTGGCGCATGGCACCGCGCGTTGGCGGCAGAGGTCATGGATGATGCCGGATTCCATCTCCACGGCGTCACATCCGGTTTCAACGTGGAATTTCCCCTTTTCGAAGGCGGTCACGGCGACACGGTCCGCGCAATGGAATCGGCGAAACGGCACATCGGCTTCCTCCAGCAGTCGGGTGAGGAGCGCGTCGGTGGTTTGGCCGAGAACGGATCCGATGGGCAGTGCGGGATCGAGGGCGCCGGCGAAGCCGCAGGTGAACACGGCATCGGGCCTCTCGCGGTCGAGCACGGGTGGAAGCAGGCGGTGGACGTTGGCCGCGCCCATCCCGGTCACGAGCACGGCCACGCCGGGGAGCGGTTTGAACGGCGCTGCTTCCTGGGAGACGGCGAAGCAGACGAGGAGGTGCTTCATTTGATCCCGGCGAGCCGTTCGCGCCAGACGCGATGGAGCTCCACCGTGGCGCGCACGTCGCGGAGGCAATACTCGGCGATCTCACGCTGGCGCCCCTGGGCGAGCATCTCGGGAACCTGGTATCCGCTCACGCCTTGGGCTTTTGGGGAATCGATGCCGAAGGCCTTGCAGTAGAAATCGAGGTTGAACTTCCTTGCGGCGCCGTCGCGGCCGCTGACGTTGTAGAACGTGAGCTGTTCCGCGAGGTCGCAGTGGGGTTCGGTGGTGTAGCGGTAGCCAAGCCAGTCCTTGCGGCTGATGGGCACGTTGAGCACGGCGGAGCGCAGGTAGAGGAACGGAACATCGAAGCCGCGACCATTGAAGGTCACGATCCCGTCATAGTGCTTCGCGACATCCCAGAAGGCGGTGAGCATCTCCGATTCGTCCATGCACGGAACGAACTTGACCGCGCCGGGCTCCTCTTCGCCTTCCTCGAAGTCCTCGGCGAGATACAGGACCTGGCCTTTGCCGGAGTCGGTGTTGAGCATCCCGATGCAGACGACCTGCGCGGTGAGGGGCCAGAGACTGAAGAGCCGCGCGATCTCCTCGCGTTTCTGCTGGCGTTCGACCTCGTCTGAAATCTTTCCCGCTTCGCGAAAAAGGTATTCCTGTTGGACGTCGTCGAAAACTTCTGGGGGAAGGCCGGCCGTTTCTATGTCGAACACGAGAGTGGCCATGGGGAGGGAACGGAAAGTTTGTGGGGCCTGAAGGATGAACTCCCGACGGACCTTGTGGCGCGGGAGTTCATCCTACGTAGGCGGGACTGGAACTACTTCTTCTTGGAAGCGGCCTTCTTAACGGCCTTCTTCGCTGCTTTCTTCTTTGCTGGCATCGAGGAGTCACCCCCTTCCGGGTTTTGTTGTTTGAAAATATGGGCGTTGACGACGACTAGGTGACAAATATGTGGCGTGTTTTCAACCTGTTTCGCAAGAAACGAGAAGAAATCTTTGACACGTTGTTCACGGCTCGGTGTTGAGCCGGAAAAATGTCGGACCGTTTGTGGATGATTTCGGAAGCGTCACGCCGCCGTTTTGCGACGTCGCTGTAAACCACGGAACCACGTCGCGCCATGTGACGAGGTCGCTGCTCGACTGAAGTTGGTAGCGGCGTCCGTTTACCTGCTGCCAGTCGACCCGGATTGTTCCGCTCAACAGGGGCCGGGCTGAAACGCGCATCACCGACGCGGCGTTCGTCGGGCTCGTGCCCGCGAGGAACTCGAAGTAGTCGCTCATCCCGTCGCCGTCCGTGTCGGTGGATCTTGTCCGCGACGGGGAGACCTGTCCGAAGATGCGCTGCTCCCATGCGTCCGGGATTCCGTTGTTGTTCGCGTCCGTGAAGGTGTAGTTGCCGCTGACATCGATGATGGATGACGTGGTCAGCAAGTTGGTGACGGGCGACGGCGTGTTGTAGTCCGTCACCGGATTCCACGTCACCGTGTAGGTGCCGGTCGGGAGGTTCGTCACGGTCGCGAGTTTGCCCGAGTGGTTGCCCGTGACGGGGCCGGCGATCGTGAACGAAGCCTGCGCGAGGTTGTTCGAGACACGCAATCCGCCGAGCACCTGGGTATTCATCGTCACGCTGACATCGTCGATGATCCATCCGTCGAACGGCTGCGGGTTGTCGAAGTTGAAAGAGATGAGCTGATAGTAAAACACCACGTAGACGAGCTTCCCGATGTAGGGCGTGAGATCGAACTCCGCCTGTTCCCAGCCCGCCGAGATTTCGTCCACCCCGTAGGTCCCGATCGGAATGGGCTCGGGCGAATCCTCCGTCACGACCATCACCTGGCCGCCGTGCGAGATGTCGAAGTCGCCTCGAAGGCTGAAGTCGTAGTTGTGCCAGAAGCGCAGCGTGGCGCGGTTGCCACCGGAAAGGAACATCGCCGGGCCGATGAGGAAGGTCTGGGAGAAGCCGCCGCTCAGCCGACGAAGATTCGTGCCCCAGGCGTTCGTGGGGGAATGGGCCTGCGTCGCCAGATTGTTGGCGGGAACACCCCTCGTCCAATCGAGTTCGTTGCCGTCACCGCTGAAAACGGTCCAGTTCGTCGAAGCGGTTTCGAAGTTGTCCGTGAAGGGCGGCGAGAGCGGTCGCTGGGTGCGGAAGCTGTAGAACTGCCCGTTGTTGTCGTTCTCGACGCGGTTGCCGGCGAGATCCCGGCTCACGACCATGTAGTAGTAGAGCCGGTCCGGTTGGAGGCCGGTCAGCTTCAATTCCTGCAGATCGCCGGGCACTTCATTGTAGGCGGAACGGCCGAGAAACTTCGATTCGCCGAACAGCACGAGGCCATCGGCGAACTCCGAGGTCTCCCAGGTGATGGTGGCGTCCGTGTAGGTGGAATTGGCGACGATGTTTGAGATGACCGGGGGTTGTGTGTCGATGACCGCCGTGCCGACGGAGGATCTTGGGCCGTTCGGCCCCGTCTCCTGATAGACCGCAGTGAGGAGGTCTCCGTGTTTCACGCGGAAGTAGTTGGTGGACGGCACGGCGTTGGTCCGCGCCAGTTCTGCGGTTCCACGGAAGACCCCGGGACGCACGGTCTCGGTCAGGCGCACGGCCCGGCCGGAAGGTTCGGTTGTGGTGCTGATCGACGCGTAGACCTCGCCTGCGCCTTTAAGATCGCTGTCCGCGATCTCGACCGTGACAAGACCGGGAGCGGTGTAGGCGGATCGGTCCAGCGCCAAGGAGCCCACTCCGTTCAGGCCGGGCGCAAGAAACGACAGGATGTTCTGGAGCAGTTGCCGCCGGTTGTTTGGTGAAGGGTCACTTGTTGGCACGGCTTCGAGGGGAAAGCTCAGGAACGCCACACGGTATTTGCTGTCCTGGCCAACCCGCGGATACCGCACGCCTGCGGCCAGGCCGCTTGTTGGTTCGATGAGGATCGGAGCCGCATCGGCGGTCGGGAGGAACACCGCCGACGCGTCCACGGGGATGCTCAGCAGTTCCTTGTCGGGGCAATCAAACGCCGTGTAGTCGAGGATCATCGAGAGGCCACGGGTGATTGGATCGCTTTCCACGCCTTCGATCTCCGGCACACCGGCGTCCGCCGTGTAGCTGGCGACATGCAGGTAGTTCGAGCGGAACCAGCCGAGATTATTTTCATCGAGGCGGTTCACGGCCTGCATCGAGGAGGCAAAGAGGCTTCCCCCCGAGTTGAGGTAGTTGGTCAGGGCGGTGAGCTCATTGGCGGACCAGGTCTCGAACAGGTCTGCGAGGTGCCAGACGACGATCGGGTAGGGTGCGAGGTCGCGGTATGCGGGGGATGCGCCCTTTGCTTTGACATCCCAAACACTGTAACCGATGCCGATCTGGTTGAGCGCATTGGTCCATCCGGAGAGTGGAATGCCGGCACAGCTCAGCAGCGCGAGGGTTTCGTTCTCCTTTCCGTAGCTGTCCACGAGCAGAATGGGCGGCGGCGACTGGGCGACGAAGGTGAAGAGCGCGTTGGAGTTGTTGTTCGTGGTCCGGTTGCCGGCGCGGTCGCTCGCCGCGAAGGCGAAGCGGTAGGTGCGTCCGCCGAGCAGGTTGGTGAGCTCCAGAGAGATGTTGGTCTGGAACTGCGGTTGCGAAACCGTGAATGGAACCAGGCTGTTTGTGCCGAAGAACACGGTCGGGCGCGCCTCCTCGGACGAGGTGAACTCGATGAATGTCCTTCCGAAGCGGTTGGTCACGATCGGGGCGCCCAGGACCGGCCCGAGGAAATCGGCCACCGCACTGGCCGTGAGTGTGACGGCCGGTGTTCCGTAGGTGAAGCTGATCAGGATGGATGAGCCGTGGCCGACCTGGAGTTTGCCGTCCGTGACCGCGGCTCCGGTGGCCGTGAAGACCGCGCCGGTGAAGACGCCGGCATTGCCAAACGGTCGCAGGATGACGGGTTCGCCCGTGGGCTCGATCGAGCTGGTAAGCGTGACGAGGACGGTTGGTGTTCCGGCCAGGTCCGGTTTGAAGAGCCGGATGTTGACCAGGTCGGCCGCACGGTAGGCCGGCTTGTCGAGGATCAGAACCGCTTCGCCGGGCAGGGGCATGTCGCCGGAGATGACGAGGGCGAAGTCCTGGTCGAAGTCCACCGTCTCGCGGCGGGCATCCTCGGCCACGCTGCGTGCGATGATGCGGACGATGTATTCGCCCGCTTCGGGCTCCGCGATGTGGACCGCTTCGACGTTGTTGACCGTGTCGAACGCATCGACGTCCGCCACGGATTCGCCGTTGTCGAACTGGTTGCCGTGGTAGACCACGCCGCTGGGCGAGATGACTTCCAGGTCGAGATCATTGACCAACGCCGGCAAGGCGGCGGGGAGTCCGGGAACATCCGTGTAGACCATGGTGATCTTCAACGGCTCATTGGCGGACCGCACAATGACGCGGCGCTCGTAGGTCTGGCCGGTGTAGAGAAGGTTGGTCTGGTCGATGAACTCATGCAGGCGTCCGCTGGCGATGAGGTTATCCAGATCCACCCGGCCCCAGCCTTCGTCGTTGTTCGGCACGGGCGGCGTGTCCTGAAAGAACTGATCGAGCTCCGCATCGTAGAACACGCCGAGGTCCCACGCGGAATTGATCAGCGCCGCTTTTACAAGGGCGGGGGAGGGCGTCTGGCCGTTGTGGGTCTCGCGGTAATATTGGACGAACACTGCGGCCGCGCCCGACGCGTGGGGGCCCGCTTGGCTGGTGCCGCCCTGGTATTGGTAGTTGGGCGAGATGCCGCCCCAGGCGTTCTCGTCGGTGGCACCATAGGATTGCAGGGAGGCGATCCAGGTTCCGGGCGCGCAGATGTCGGGCTTGATGCGGCCATCTTCGCAGGGCCCGCGGCTGGAAAAGTCCGCCATCACTTCGGGGCCGGACGCGTAGAGGATGAACTCGGTGCGGTCGTTCTCGGATGCGCCGGTGGCGATGACGTTTTTGCCCACCGCCGGGGAGTTGATCGTGCGCGATCCCGGACCGGAGTTGCCGGCGGAGAATTCGAGGATGTAGGGCTGGTCGCCGTCGAGCAGGTTGTTGCCATCGCGGACGAATCCATCGAACTCGGCCGCGCTGATGTCGTAGCGGCCCTGCGATTCATCGCCCCAGCTGTTTGAGCCGATGATCGCCCCATGCTCCATGGCTTCGCGGACGAGGCGGGCGTAATTGTTGTCGAGGAGAGTGTATCCGCCGAGATCGTCGAAGATGCGTTGGGCGACGATGTGGGAACGCGGTGCGACTCCCATTCCGTAGAGATATCCCCGGTCGTCCTTTTCACCCGTCGCGCCGTCGCCGGCGATGATGCCCGTGACGTGGGTGCCGTGGCCGTGGCCGTCAGAAGCGTCCTCCACATTGCCATAGAAGAGGAAGGCGTCGACGCGGCCCTTGAGGTCGGGATGCATCGTCTGGGCGTCTCCGAGGTTCAGGCCGCTGTCTGCCACGGCCACGGCAACGCCGGTGCCGTCGAAGCCGAGCTGGTTCACGTAGGAGGGTGTCCCGGGAGTGAAATCGTCGCCGCCGACGATCTTCGAAGCGATTTCGTCGAAGAGCTTCGGCTTGGGAGCCGGTTCGATCCAGAGCACGGCTTCCGACATCGCCAACTCCGCCAGCTGCCGGCCGTTGATCGTGGCCTGCAAGGTCTCGCTCCAGCTGTTCGTCGAACGGCTGGGGACGGAGCGGAGCGTCCGGTAGACTTGCAGTTTCTCTCTGGCCGTGGCTTTGGCTGAAATGATGAACCGCACTTCACGCGTCGCCGAGGGGCCGAAGATGTCGAGGGTCTGGAGGATCTTGTGTTCGGGACGGTAACGGCCGATCCAGTTGACGAACGGCATGCCGGCGACCTGCGCCATGGAATGGCCGTTGACCTTCACGATGAAGGCATCGTTGGGGATGTGGCGGACGAGTTCGATGCGCTGGGCTTCGAGGAACTGCCGCCACGAAGGCTGCATCGGCCCGGTGAACTGGACGACGAAGAGTCCGTTCGTGGCGACGGATCCGGATGTGCTGGCGGCGAGCGTGGCAACGAATTGAGCCTTGGGCGGGGGAGTGATCTCTTCGTTGCGGAGCCTGATTGGGCGCGGACGCTCGAAGGCGGCTTGGACAATGTGGGAGGTCAGGCAGAGCCAGACGGCAAAGCACAACAGGAGCCGGCGGGGGTTCACGCGCGAAAGCTAGACCCGGACCGCAGGCCCCACAAGGCGGCTATTCGGTGTGCCGTGGTCCGTTTGCCAGGACAGCGGATGTCCTCTAGGGTTGGATAGGTTTTGGTCCGGAAAAAGGAAACCTATGATCAAACGCCAACAGCTGGAGTTCGGGATGGTGCGGAGCAAGGAAGCCCAGGTGCATTCGCCCAAGGGAGTCACCCGCTCGCGGGCCCAATGGTGGTTCGAGCAGATGAAGGAAGCGGTCGGGCGCGCTCCGCAGAACGGGCACATCATGTCGCACCTGGAACGCGTCGGTGGCGAGCACGGGCACAACTGAGCCGCCATCGCCGATATCGGCCGAGGGTTCGCCAAAAACCGATGGTGGCGTTGCGTGGGGTTTGTGCCACGATTCCTCCGCGATATGAAACTCTCCAGGCGCAAAGCAGCCACACCTCCGCAGGCGACCTACCGCCGAGTGCAGTTGGAGTTTGTCGATCCCAACGCCCGGATGGTCCATGTTGCCGGCACTTTCAACGATTGGAACCAGACCGCGATCGAGATGGTCCCGATGGGCGCAGGTCGATGGTGGAAGGAGTTGATGCTGCCTCCGGGAGAACACCAATACCGCTTCGTCGTGGACGGCGTCTGGGTCGACGACCCGGCTGCGGCCGAATACCTCGACAACGGCGTGGGCAGCCGAAATGCGCTCATCCGCGTGGCTCCGTTTGTCTGAAGAGAGGGTCTTCGCTCAAGCTTTTGCCTTGGCAAGCCGAGTTTACTCTGGCACCTCAATCCCTCGTGAACCGCGCTGGAAACATGTTGAACCGAGTCGAACCCGCCACTGCGGGCCGGATCAGCATCATTGGCGGAGAAATTATTGGATGTCCCCCAAACCGGCGCTGAACGAGTTTTGAATTTTTGAAAACCCCGTTCCGCGAACCGGAACGGGGTTTTCGTTTTTTATCCATCTGTGGTTAAACACCCCCGCACTTCATGAAACAA
>CANJSG010000120.1 GCA_947476875.1 Verrucomicrobiota bacterium
ATGGATCAGAGTAATCCACCGTTCACGACCCATGAAAACCAACCGCTTCCGATGCATTTCCAATCCAGCCCTGGCCATTCTGTTCGCTTTCTGCGGCCTCTGGGAAACCAACGCCGCGGAACTGTTTCCGGATGGAGCCGTCAAGGTCACCGACGGCAAGACGACCTGGAACCTGAAAATCGCTGACCGCGTGGGACCGGCAATCGTCGGCGATCAGGTCAAATACATCGTGTTCTCCTTCCACACCGAGCAGTTTCCCAGCCGGTTCGTCGCCGCCCATACCAAGGGCATCTACGAGGCGTTCTTGGTTCTTTCGCCGCATTTTCCCGCCTGTGCCTTTGTTCCAGTGATGGTCCGCAACCAGGACCAACCTCAGGCGGCGATAGACAGCCAGGTGAAGCAGGCGGACTCCGGTCCCACCAAAGGGGTCGTCTACGATTACCTCAAGACGCTACGCACCCAGATCAAGGATCTTCCCCCGTTCTTTCGAGAGTTTTCAGTGCCGTATATCGAAAGCGGCACCAATGGTCTGGCCAAGATCGATGGACCCGCGAAGCCCGTGGCCGTCTTTCCGGTGGTAGTCCGCCAACCTCCCGTCATTGAGAGCATCATTGATGATTTCTCCCCCCCGGAGGTGGCGCCGCGCTTCATCATCACCCAGACCAATGGAACAATCGTTCGATTGATCAAAAAGGGCGGCCCCGAGGGATTGACTGAAATCCGTGAAGTTTTGCCCGCCCTCAAATAGGCGTCCTGGACGTCGCGTGCTTGTTCCAAGTCGGATCGAGGAATCTCGTTGTCAAAATAGTTCAAAGGAATCCTCCGGCCAGGTTGTCCCATGATCACAGTGGACGAGAAGACGGCCTTGGAAGACGAGCAACGGTGTGTAGCCCGGGTCCTCCAGGGCGAGCTGGATGCCTTCGGGGATCTGGTGCGTCGCCACCATGCGATGATCCATGCATTGACATACAGGATGACGGGTTCGACGGCGGATGCCGATGAATTGACGCAGGAGACCTTTGTCCGGGCCTGGCAACGCATCGGCCAGTTCCGGGGTGAGTCGAAATTTTCGAGCTGGCTCTACCGGATCGCGATGACGGCATGCCTCAATTGGGCCGATCAGAACTTCCGTAGAAACCGCCGGGACGAGAGGTGGGAACTCGAAAGGGAACGGTCGCCCGATCCCGTCGGGGACGACGTCTCGGCCAAGGTCCACTCCGCCCTTCAGCGGCTCGAGCCGAAGTTCCGCGCCGCGATCGTGCTTACTGTCTACGACGGCCACAACCACGCGGAGGCGGCGCGAATCCTCGGTTGTTCCGAGACGACCGTGTCGTGGCGGATCTTCATGGCGCGGCGAAAGCTCAAGAAGCTGCTCGGGTCCCTCGATACGAACGAGGAGGCGACACCATGAACGACGGGCGTCTCGATGACTTGCTGCGGAAAGCCAAAGTGGCGATGCCTTCGGCGGACCAGACGGAGGAGTTGGTCGTTCGGATTCGGGGTGACTTGGCCCGCAGGCGCGAGATCCGCGAGCGGGTTGGCAGCACCAGCCGGTTGGCGGCCTGGCGATGGCTTGCGGGCGGGCTCGCAGTTGTCTTGGGAGTGCTCCTCGTGATTCGGCGCGAGCCGTCCAGCGTCTCTCCGGGGGAAAAGGAAGTCGCTGAGATGCGGCGTTATCTCCACGAGTTGCAGGCGCTCTTTCCCGATCGCCTCGATGCCGTCGTCTTCGGACCCGGCGGCCCCAGGATAGTGCTGAGCGAGTCGCCGATGTCGTCCGGCAATGATCCACTGGTTCTGCGGGTCTGTGTCGGCCATAGCTGCCGCGAGATTGTCACGTTCAGCGGACGCAGCGTGGAGATCGACGGCCGGAACTTCGAAGTCCTCGCCGGCTCCGGGGGTGCGATCATCGTCGCCGGTGAAGCCGGAGTCTGGACAAGCTCCGATGAGGGTCGGTCCGGAGGATTGCCGTTCCGGCTTCAAGCGAGGCACCTGCTATGAGGCATCTCGTGGTGTCACTTATCGGAGCCGTTGCCTGCGGGGCCGCCGAAGCATCTTGGATAGTCTCCGGGCCCGTTCGCGAGCAGGCGATTTTCGCGGGTCGACCGGCGCAGGTGACGGCGGTCGTGGCTTCGGGGTTGGAGGGCGATTCGTCCGCCGAGGTCACGCTCGAGGTGTGGCAGGCGGGCGGCGCCATCGCCGTGCCCATTTCGAGGGAGACCGCGCCCCGGACCATCCGTCTGGAGGCGGGGAGGACAAATCGGATCACGCTCGCCTGGACTTCGCCCGAGATTCGCGGCCGATCGCGTTTTGTCCTGCGGTTCATCGACGGCCGGGGCCGTCTGGCCGGGGCCGTTCCAGTGACGGCCCATCCGACCAACCTGTTCACGGAGTTTGCCGGGCTGCTCGAGTCGTTGCCCGTCGAGCTGGTCGCCCCGCCGAACTCCGTGGCGCTTTGGTTCGAAGGTTTTTCTTCGGCACGCCGTGCCGGGAATGGGCTCCGCGCCGGAACGGATCGGGCGATTCTCCGGTGGTTTCCGGAGAATAGTTCTTCAAACGGCGAGGCCCCGGGTTTTCGAAAGGTGGAACTGACCGCGGTGAAGAGCTCGGAAGCCCATCCGCCAGCCGGGAGCGGTCCGGCGCCGGTCTTCATCGAGCCCGGTCTTTTTCTCCGCCTCGACCAGGATCCTGACGCGGTGCTTCATCTGATGGACCTGCTCAAGCGCGCCGCCCAGACTGGCGGAAATCCCAAGCCGCCCAAGGAAGCACCAACCACTGCCACTCATGAACCTTAGAACCTCGCTCGCCCCGGTCATTCTCGCCCTCGCGAGTTTCACCACATTCGCAGCGGATCGGCCGCCGCTCAGCATCGCCGTCTTCGACTTCGAGAGCCGCGATGCGGCGAACCAGGACCTCGGGAAGCAGATCGCCAACCTCGTGACCGTGCAGCTCAGCGTGGATCCCAACCTCATCACCGTGGAGCGGGCGGAGCTGGCCAAGGTCCTCGGCGAACAGGAGCTCGGATTGAGCGGGACGGTCTCCGCCGGTTCCGCCGCCAAGGTGGGGCAGCTCACCGGGGCGAAGGTGCTGGTGACCGGCCGGGCCTTCATGGTCGACAAGGAACAGGTGATCGTCGCGAAGATCATGAGCACGGAAACGGGAAGGGTCTTCGGCGAACTGGCCAAGGGCACCAAGGCCACCCCTGTGACCGAACTCGCCGAACAGCTTGCCAAGAAGATTTCAGCCACCGTGGACGCCAAGGGGGAAAGCCTGGTGGCCAAGGTGCAGACGCGCGAAGACCGCGTGACTGCTTTGAAGGCGGGCATCAAGGCCACCAAGCTGCCCACCGTCTCGGTCAAGATCCCCGAGATCCACATCGGGGCTCCGACTGTCGATCCGGCCGCGCAAACAGAGCTGATGCTCATCCTCAAGCAGACCGGCTTTGAACTACTGGACGACCAGTCGAAGACCGTCGCCGACATCGAGATCACCGGCGAGGCCTTCAGCGAAGCCGCGGTGCGCCGGGGCAACCTCGTTTCCTGCAAGGCGCGGGTGGAGATCAAGGTCCGTGAACGTTCATCGGGAAAGATTCTCATCGCCGAACGGCAGGTCGCGGTGGCGGTCGATCTTGCCGAGCATGTCGCGGCGAAGAGCGCGTTGGCCAACGCCGCCGCCGAACTGGCGATGCGCATCGTGCCGCAGCTTGCCAAATGACCCGAGTCGGATGCTTCATAAACCCATGAGAACATCGCCCCAGCGAGTTCGATTCTGGTTGCTCCTTATTCTTCTGTGCGGCCTGTCCGCGCAGGCAGCGGACACGCGGCTTGGGCTTGTGACGTTGGGTGGGAAGACGGACGACCTGGCGGATTTGCTGACGGCGGAACTGTCTAAGCTGCCGGGCGTGGAGCTGGTGGAGAGGCGGGAGCTGAGGCGGATCATGGAGGAGCAGGGCCTGTCGTCGATGACCTCGGCCAACGCGGTGAAGCTGGGAAAACTGGCGCGGGCGGATGCGCTGCTGCTGATGGACCCCGGCGCGACGAACGTGGTGCAGATCCGCTTGGTGAGCCCGGTCGCCGGGGCGGTGCTGCGCAACACGCCGGTGACATGGCCCGCGACGAACACGACCGAGATCGCGGGAACCCTCGCGAAGTTGCTTCAACGGGATATGGAAAGATTGGCCAACCTGTCGAGCAACGCGACGCTGGTCACCATCGCCGGGTTCAAGGCCGCGCTGAAGGGCAGCGCGGGGGCCGGGGCGGAGGAGAGGATCAGCCGGATGCTGGCGCTGAGGCTTTCGGCCGAGACCAATTTGATCGTGCTGGAGCGGCGGTCGTTCGACGCGCTGTCCTTCGACCGGGAGACGGCGGCCGCCGGGCCGTTGACCGGATCCGTCGTGGTGGACGGGACTTTTGATCCGGACGGGATCAAGCCCGGGCAGTTGACCGTGCGGATGCGCGTGGTGCCTGTCGGAGCCGCGCCCCAGACGATCGACCTCGCGGCGGCCAGCAGCGACGAGCCGGGCCTGGTGGAGGAAATGGCCGGCAAGCTCCTCGCCGCGCTGCAGCGCCAGCCGCAGGGCCGCTGGGATCCCAAGGCCGAGGCCGAACGGCTCTACGAGGAGGCGCAGTGGGCCGGCAAGTGGGGCTCCGTCTCCGAGATGCGCTCCGCCATCGAGGCCGCCTGGGCGTTGGGAATGCAGAATCAGGAAATCGCGGTCGCACGGCTGGAAGCCGCAGTGAATTCCCTCCCCGACATGGGCAGCGGTCCCTCAGGAAACGTCGACCGCATCAACCGAGCCCTCGACATCCAACGCCAGATGGCGAAGCAGCTGTTTGGGGACGATCATGCTTTCTCTCAGCGGTGGCAGGAGTTTTCCGTCAAGTTATCCGCCGAAGCGTTGCTCCGCCTTCGCTTTTTCTATCGCAACCCGGACCAGGGCCTTGGTTTGGAATCCGCCCTTGCCTCAATCAGAGCGGCGATACGCGATCTGATGTGGGACAACATGGCGTATCCGGGAGCCTTCGACTTGGGCACCAGGACATGGACGGGAACATTTCGGTCGGTCCCTTTGACGGGCATGTTTCGCGGGAGGCCGCTTGGTCCGGGATCTACTACCCGCGCATCTATGTCTGGAGCACTGGAGACATTCGTCGCTTTTGGTTTTTGGTCGCAGGACACCATCGCGTCATCGGTTCAGCATTGGGAATGGATCCTACGGCAGGCGGAACTGGACGACATTGTTCGGTGGACCCTGCTGCACCCCGACATCCTGGAAAGCTTTGCAAGGCGGCCGGCTTTTCCAATGTCGCAGTCTTCCGCCTCAAGCCAAGAATACCTACCCCCGCCTCCTCTTGTGGAATGGCGCCCGTTCGATGCGAACCTGAGGACGGCCGAGTGGATCAAGCTATGCGACCGGCTATTGGGAGAGGAAGATTCACGAGTTGTGATCCGGACAGCTCGGCTCGCTCTGCAGACGTCAAATTCACCACCTCGTATACGGTTCATTTTCAGGAGGACCCTGGATGCGATCCTACAGGACGCTCCCGAAAGAATTGCGGATGGTTCGATCGAAAAGATGCTGGAAAACCTGGCTGATCTCGCGCGGTTGGCTCCTGAATCGATCAGGCCAGATGTGGATCCTTTGCCCGACTGGGCGGCCAAGCGGCTTGAGGAGGCGAAACTCCTCGCGGTTCCGATCGCCGAACGGTTGAAAGAGGAAGCTAAGCGCATCCGTGCGTCCAGGTTGCTGGCGCTCATGAAAAGCAAATCACCCGACCTGCGCCGCTTGACGGAAGAAATCGTCCCTCGGCCGTCGCTTTGGCCGATGAAAACAGGCCTCTCCGATTTCACCTATTCGGAGTTGAGCGCGATGCGGGTTGCGGCCTCTAGGCTTTTGGCAAAGATTGAGGTCCAAGGGGTCACCAACAGAAACCTGCAGACCTTTCCAGTGACAAGATTCCTGTCCGAGATTCGCTCGCAGATTCACAACACCGATGAAGGAAGGCGTTTGCACCTAGCCGCGCTCCTGTCGTTTCTGAGGAGCCAATCGCCTGACGTGGGAAGCTTGATGGCTGAGCAGGCTGTGGTTGACAAAGCTGGGTTCACGCTCGTGGAGCTGAGAGCAATTCAGGCCGAGTCCTCCAACCTTTTGGCCAGGATAGAAGCACGCGGAATGACCAACCGGGTCCAACAGCTCGGTCCGTTGAATGGACTCCTTGCAGGACTACGTAACCGGATAGCCAAAATCCCGCCACCGCCGCCGGTGGCAATCCCTGCGACCACACCACAACAATCCGCAACAAGCCTGGTTCCTTCCGCTCCGGTGGTTGCAGCCAGGCCTAGTATGAATCCGTCTTGGGACACGAATGTGATGCCGTGGGCTCCCCAGGCTGATTTGCTGCGGCGAGCGACGAATCGCCCGCCGGACGTGGCGGTTCGATTCTTCGCTCCACCCGGATTGGCCGATGAGCAGGGTGCCACGGCGAGTGTCCGTATCGCATCGGCAACGCTCTCGCCGAGGGGCTATCTTTTGGATTGTTCCTCCGAAGTGGTCTGGCCCTTTCCCAAGTTCGCGTTCACCAACCTTTTTGGCGAAGTGGGAGCCAGGGTGGAGCAGCGCCGCTATGCTTGGCTCGTTTCGGAATCTGGAGCGACCCTTGATCTGCGTCGTTTGGACGGTTCTGATTACTCGTTCCGGTTCAATCCCGTGCTCCAAAACAACCATCTGGTGGAGGTGGGAAACCATTACTTCTACCGGGTCGGGAACGCGATAAGGGCATTGTCCTTGGAGGACAACCGCGACTTCCTCGTCCCGGACATGCCGGAGCTTTATGAGCCTTCGCTCGCCGGCCTGTCCGACAAGCTCGCGGTGATCTCCGGCGACACGATCATCCTGCGTCGGCCGAACAACAACGCGTCCGAGCTGTTCGCCGGGCTGCGCCGTCGCCCGCCGCAATCACCGCTCGATTTGCTGTCGGGTTGGCCCCCCGACTTTTCCGACCGGATTGTGCGCGCTGGCCCGGGCGCTTGGGCCTTTCCGGTTGGGACCAATGTCTGGAGGCATGATTTCTCGTCGGGCACCTGGACAACCAACGGTCCATTTTCTCCGATCTCGACCAATTGGATTCATCAATACCAGTGGGAGGTCCGTGGCACATATCTTGTCAGGAGGACCGCGGACGGGTTTGAGTCGGAAGCCATTCGGCTTAAGGACCCCACTTTCGCTGAGATCGGGGTCAGGCGCGGCTCCGAAATCCTGAGATGGAAGGTGGGAAATTCATCCGTGCTGGTGACATTTTCCGGCGCCCGCGGAGCATGGCTTCTGACCGAGTCGGATTTGCGCGCGCTTTTCCCAACGAATCCAGTGCGTTCGGTGGCCGGAAAAGCGTTCAACCCGCGTGATTTAGCGCGCGCCGGAAAACAGGCCCTGCTCGACGATCCAAAGAGTTACCTGCAACTATGGGATTCGCTCGATGAGGACAGGGACGGGTTCATCTCCGCCCGGGAGGTGGTCTGGTTCGACCTGAACGGCAATGGCAAATTCGACAACGCCGAAGCGGACGCGTTCTCCCGGGTGGCGTCGTCGCGAGCCTGCGAGCTGCTCCTTCGGTTTGATTGGAATCGCGACGGCCTATTGGACGGAGACGAACGATCGGCTTTATCCCGGGCACTTCCTCAGCTAGATACATGGCTCTACGTCGTTCCGGGGAAGCGGGGATGGTTTTTTGACAGCCATCCAAGCAATGTCTGGGAGGGCCGGCGCCCGCTCGAGACGAGGACCGAAGTATTGGCCCGTGAACTCCATTTTGCCCTCCTGCTGAACGCGGTCGTCCCATCGCCTGGCAGTCCGGAGACAAAAGGGTTCCCGGCGATTGTCGCGGGCTTTGCCGGCCCCAATGAACCGAACGACGAATTCCATCGGGGATGGTTCCTCAATGCGATCAACCGGGTCCGTCCCGACACCAAACCCATGGCGGATGCCCGGGCAGCGCGGCTCTCGCCGGCTAAACCGTGAGGAATCCAATCCACATCATCGGCGCGCCTGCTCTGCTGGCCGGGTTCCACCAATTCTAAGAACTGGGTTCGCGGCGATGTCTCCGCGCAAAGAAGACCCATGCGCCGACCAGCGCGGCGACGGCCAGCCCGGAGACGATCCAACACGTCAGCTCGAAGAAGCCGAGGAATCCACCGGAGACCTTGAGATACGGCTTGGCAAACATCACGGCCACGTAGCCGAGATAGCCCGAGGCGTCCGCCAGATACATGAGGTAACCCATGTTGCCCCGGTCGCGAGTGAGGGCGATCAGGCGCTCGAAGATCGTCGTGTGGACCGCGACGTAAGGCAGATACAGGCCGAGGCCAACGAGAACCATGAACGGAAAGGCGCTGAGCCACCCGGCCGATCTCGCGAGCAGGGCCACGAGGAGGAGCCCAAATCCAAAGATCGCCACGCCCAATCCGGCGAAGAATGCCCGGCGGTTGTCGTGGATCACGACAACCGATCCGTTGACGGCCATCACGCCGAGTGCGACCCACATCTCCGACGTGGTAAAGACGGACGGTTGGCCGGAAGTTCCGAGGCCGGTCCAGATCTCCGGGGCAAAGTCCGCCCGGAGACTGCGCAGAATGGTCACAAGCAGGAATGCCAGCGTGATCAGGCCGAGCCCGGCGCCGTGTTTGCGGAGCATGGTCCAGCGGTCGCGGGCCGTCATGGGAGTGCGTTCCGACCTTTCCGCGACATCCGCATGATCGGGCGGCGGGATGCGCCGGAGCATCTCGACAAAGAGAATCAGCGGGACGAGGAAGATCAGCCCGGCGGTGAACGGCATCCACGCTTCGGTGACTCCCGTCTTGAGCAGCCAAGCCCCGACCGATTTCGTGAAACCGTCGGCAAGGATGAAGCTCACGCAGAGCCCGGCCACAAACGCCTCGGTCAGCCGGCGTCCTTCCAGAAATCCAAGCACGAGTCCGAAGACCATTCCGAGCGGCAGACCATTGAGAAACAGGCAGGCCGCGTTGTAGGGCCGGGGCACGATCGCGAAGAGGAGCAGGGCGATCTGGGCTGCTCCGATCAATCCCAGCAACGTGACCGCCCGTCGCTCCGGCCGCATTTCGGAGATGACCTTGATGCCGACCATCTTCGAAACCATGTAGCCGAGCACCTGGGAGGTGACGAGCAACGCCTTGAAGCCTTCCCCCCAGTCGGCATAGCCGGCCGCGGTGAACGGCTTGCGAAACCCATACATGCAGGCGTAGGTGCCGAAAGCGGCCACGATGCACCAGATCGACAGCAGCACCCGGTTGGCCGCCCACGCGGGCTTCGCAGCCGACGGGCCCGCTGCCTTTTTGTTTGCGGTCATGGTGACAAACGGACGAAAGGAAAGAGTCTTAGGCCGCCTTGCGAACGAAGGACTCGATCAGGCCGCGGAACTCGCCGATGTCGGGAGTCTCCATGTCCGTCACCTTGCCCATGTCGTCATAGCGACGAAGGCGAACGGCGGCGTCGTAGTGGGGAAGTGTTTCGAACTCGAGGCCTTCGTCGTCGGTCATCGGGCCACCCTGAAGTTCCAGGCTCTGGCGTGAAGCGGCGGACAAGCCGGCCAGGTAGTCGGATTCCTTCCAGCAAAGATACCGTTTGGCGGCGACGTGGAGCCGGACGGGTTCGACAACCTCTTCGACAAAGTGGCGCTTCAGCCGGTTGGCCCCGACGTCCTCATGCCGGGCATCCACGCCCTTCTTCGCGATGTCCTCGCCCAAATCGTGCAGCAGGTGGCCGTAGTCGTGAAGCAGGCAGGCGACAATGAGGCTGGGCGCCTCCCCGTTTCGCTGGGCGAACGTCGCGCATTGGAGGGCGTGCTGGCGTTCCGTGACGTCTTCGCCGTAGTGGCGGTCGCCTCGTTCGGCGAAATTGCGGAGGACTTCGTCAACGATCTCGATGGTGGTCTGCATAGTCCGACGCTATCCGACGGAGGTGGGGGAGATGTGTTAACAATGGGAAACGAACAGGTGACGGCCTCAAGGATGGGCAAGTGGGTGCCCGGAGTTTCCTTGCCAACCGGCGACGGCAAGAATTGTCATCCTGCCATGCCTGCCTCCGTCAGCTCCGCGCCCGAGCCGGACTTCGTCTCGCGACAAGTCCGCGAGGCTCGCCGTTACTACCTGAACCTGGGGCCGGTGGGTGCGCGAAAGGATCTCGTCCGGTGCGGTGGATGCGAACACTGCGAGCCGGACTACAGCGTTGAGCGGCCCACGGGCTTCCAGTTTCACACCCTCGAACTGGTCGCGCAGGGCGAGGGTGCCGTTCGGCTTGGCAAAACCGAGTTTCGGCTTCGCCCAGGCGTGGTGTTCGCCTACGGACCGGGCGTCCCGCATTGGATCCGGAGCGCGGCCAAGGCGCCGATGGTGAAGTATTACGTCAACTTCGACGGCCCGGTCGCCGAGAAGCTGTTGGCGCGGGGCCCGCTTGGGAAAGGCATCGCGGTGCAGGTGCCGGATCCGCGCCAGGTGGTCGAGCTGTTCGAGCTGCTGCAGCGGAATGGTTCCGGCGACAATCCGCTTCGCGGTGCGATCTGCGCGTCCTTGCTTGAATCGCTGCTCCTCACGATCGAGAGCCAGGCGATTCCCGTCGCCGACTTCGAGACTCGCGCGCTCGCCACCTACCAGCGTGCGCGCAGTCATCTGGAGCAGAACTTCGCCCGGCTCCGGACGTTGGAGCAGGCGGCCGGCGAGACGCACATCAACGTCTCGTATCTTTGCCGGTTGTTCCAACGGTTCGACCGCCAGAGCCCCTATCAATACCTGACACGGTTAAAGATGAACCGCGCAGCCGAGCTCCTGCTAGCCTCCGGGATGCTGGTGAAGCAGGTGGCCGAGGCGGTGGGCTTCGCCGATCCATATCACTTCAGCCGGGCGTTCAAATCGGCCGTGGGGCTATCGCCGGAAAAGTTCGCGAAAGGCCAGCGCGGCCGTGGTGCCGGGTCGGTGAAGAGTTGATTGGCCGGTCAAGAATCCCCATCCCATGGTCAATCATACCTATTCGTGCTTGGTGGCTGTGTGCCTAGAGTCCTGCCCTCCATGAGCAGTCCATTGATCATCGGTCGGTTCTCCGTCGGCATCGGCGACCGCTTTGCCCATCAGGCCAAAGCCCAGTTGCGCGCCTGCATCCTTGCCGCGGGGCAAGGAGCCGAGATCGTGCCGGTTTGGAACAAGTCCAACCGCGAACACACGATCATCGGTTCGGAGCCGGTTTCGACGAGGACGGCGGCCGACGCGGCCGTGAAGGAACTTGGTTGGAAGGGCGCCTATTTCCTCGACGCCGACCATATCCGCCTGGAAACGGTCGAGCGCTTCCTGCCCCACTGCGAGTTTTACACCATCGACGTGGCCGACTCGATCGGGAAGGCGGCCGCGCCCGAAGCCGTGCAGGCGTTCGTCGACCGGCATCCGGAGCTCGTGGGTAGGATCGTCATCCCAAACATCGTGGCGCCGTTCGAGACGACGCGCGCGGAGATCGAGCGGATCGCCGCCAAGTTCCTCCTTGCCGTCCAGGATGCGGGCAAGATCTACCGGCACATTGTCGCGGCAAAGGGCGTTGGCCGGGTGATCACCGAAGTGTCGATGGACGAGACCGACAGTCCGCAGACGCCGCCGGAGCTTTTGGTGATCCTCGTGGCGTTGGCCGACGAGCACGTGCCGGTGCAGACCATCGCGCCCAAGTTCACGGGCCGCTTCAACAAGGGAGTCGATTACGTGGGCGACCTCGTGCAGTTCGAGAAGGAGTTCAACGACGACCTGGCCGTCATCGCCCACGCCGTGAAGTGCTACGGCCTTCCGTCGAACCTCAAGCTCAGCGTCCATTCCGGCAGCGACAAGTTCTCGATCTACCCGATCATCCGCCGGGCATTGGGGCGGTTCGGAGCGGGTCTGCACATCAAGACCGCCGGGACCACCTGGCTCGAGGAAGTCATCGGACTGGCCGAGGCCGGCGGCGACGGGTTGCACCTCGCCAAGGAGATCTACTCGGCTGCGCTGGAGCACATCGACGAGCTCTGCGCGCCCTATGCGACGGTCATCGACATCGACCGGTCCAAGTTGCCGTCGAAGGAAACGGTCGACGGCTGGAACTCGGAGCAGTTCGTCGGCGCGCTCCGGCACGACCAGAAGAACCCGGCCTTCAACATCCATCTGCGCCAGTTGCTCCACGTCGGATTCAAGATCGCGGCCAAGAAGGGCGAGCGATACCTGGACGCCTTGAAGCGACAGGACGATTTTGTTTCGAAGAACGTGACCGAAAACCTTTATGAGCGGCACTGGAAGCCGTTGTTCGTTGGC
>CANJSG010000121.1 GCA_947476875.1 Verrucomicrobiota bacterium
CAAGGCTGCCGTCCGGACAGTCGAACGCGCCGAAGATGCCGTCCTGTTCCATGCGCACCTTGAAGGCATAGACCATCCGGCGCGACTCGGCGGGGCCGAACTCCTCCTTCGGGTGGTAGTGGTAGACGTTTTCGCGGTCCACCGCGTGGAGGAAGAAACTGGGACCACCCGCTGTCCGGTCGAGATTGCCGCTGACGGCGAGGATGCTGTCGCGAATGCCCTCGGCCTCGAGGCGGCGCGGCGGGAATCGCCAGAGCAACCGGCTTCCGGCGTCGACTCTCAGCGCTTCGGCGCGCGGGCGGCTCGACTGCCGCCAGGTGGCCGACGTGAGGATCTGACGCTGAAGCTTCTTGATGCTCCATCCGTTGGTGACGAGTTCGCTGGCCAGCCAATCGAGGAGTTCCGGGTGCGACGGCTTCGCGCCATTCTTGCCGAAGTCATTCGGCGTGTTCACCAAGCCGACGCCGAAGTGGTGCTGCCAGATCCGGTTCACGATGACACGCGCCGTCAGCGGATTTTGTGGGTTGGCGATCCAGTCGGCGAGTTTCAACCGGCGATCACGTTCCGGCGTATTCGTCGCCAGGATCAGCGGATTGAAGACGGCCAATGTGCCGGGAGCCACGACTTCACGCTTCTGCAATGGGTCGCCGCGATGAAGGCGATGGGTCGATCCCGGTTGGGAAAAGTTTCCGGCATAGACCATCGGAGGCTTTGCCAGGGCCTCGCGATCTTTCCGGATGTTGCCCAGTTCCTTCAGCCATTGGCGGCCCTGTTCAGATTCGGAGAGAGGCGCATCGTCGAAACGGTAGACCGGGCCCGCCGGTTTTTCCGGTTTACCGGCAAACGGCTGCCGGTCCTCCGAACTCGCGATGAGCCTCCAGGCGTGTGTGTCCGATGCGGCCTCGATCCGGTAGCTGGTGGCGAGCCGGTCCTTGAATTGTCCGTTGCGGTCGCGGCCCCAGACGATGCGTTCGATGCGTTCTGGTTTGGCGAATTCCAACTGCACCCAGCCCCGGCCTGCTTCGCTGGAGATCCATGAACGGTTGTTGCCGACCCGGTCGTCGTTGATGTGTTCCAGCTTGTGGATCTCATAACCCGGCAGCGTCCCGGACGCGGTGGCTTTGGTTCCATTGGTTGCCAGAGCCACGTTGCGATCGCCCGACCAGACTTCGAGTTCATCGAGGCAGGGTTCACCTCCGTTGGACGCGAGGATGGTGAAGCGGATGAACTTCGCTTCGGTGGGCGAAAGGACTTCATCATTGCGGGCCGCGTCGACGGCGGGGCGCAGTGGGCTGCCGGCCGGGTTGGTGGGCACCTTCACGACGTCCGGTTTTGCGAGGAACGGCGCGAGTTTGGACTCCAGCTCCTTGATCCGGCGGTCGTGCCTCGCGATCCCGTCCTGCCGCTCCGGTGGCTGGGGCAGGGCGCGCTCACCGTGCTGCACGCCGGCGAACATCGCCGTCATCGCGTGATATTCGGTGTGGGAAATGGGATCGAACTTGTGCGAGTGGCAACGCGCGCAGCCGATGGTCAGCCCGAGGAAGGCCGTGCCCGTCGTCCCGGCCATGTCGTCGAGTTCATCGGCCCGTTGCTGCGCCGTCAGGGCGATGTCCGGGCTCTTCACGATGTCGACCGGTCCGCCGACGAGGAAGCCGGTGGCGACGTCGGCGCCCAGCGCGTCCCCGGCGATCTGTTCGCGGATGAACTGGTCGTAGGGTTTGTCGCTGTTGAAGGCGCCGATGACGTAGTCGCGGAAGCGCCAGCCGTTGGGCCGTTCGCGGTTCGTCTCGAAGCCGTTGCTCTCGGCGAAGCGGATGACGTCGAGCCAATGCCGCCCCCAACGTTCGCCGTAGCGCGGGTCATCGAGCACTTTGTCGACGAGGCGCTCAAACGCCTGCGGCTTGTTGTCCGCGATGAACTGCGCCGCTTCCCCGGGCGTCGGCGGCATGCCGAGCATGACGAAATAGAGCCGTCGAATGAGCGTCACGCGGTCCGCTTCGCGGGGTTGGGTGAGGCCGGCGGCTTTGAGACCCGCGATGACGAAGTGGTCGATGGGCTTGGCGGCCTGCGATCCCGGCGGACGAGTCACCGGCTGGAAGGCCCAGTGCGACTTGATCGGATCAAGTTCGATCCGGCCGGCTTCCGCCCACTTGGCGCCTTGATCGATCCAAGCGCGCAGGAGACCGATCTGTTCCTTGGTGAGCGGATCGCCTTTGGCCGGCATCTTCGAGTCGGGCACAAGTCCGGAGACGAGGTGGATCAAAGGGCTGTTGGCGCTATCGCCAGGCTTGATGGCCGGAGTGTGGTTCTCACCGCCCTTCAGCGCGGCAGTGGACGAGTCGAGCCGATAGTCGCCCTTCTGCTTCTCGGGTCCGTGGCAGGAAAAACAGGACTTCTCGAAGATCGGGCGGATGTCTTTCGCGAAGTCCACCTGACTGATGGATGCTGGTGGAATCTTGGAAACATCGATGGCTTCTGCGGCCACGAGCGGGCCGGCGGGATAGGCCCAGACGAGCATGAGACCGGCGATCGCTGAACGAAGCGCCGATGCGTGCCGGGGTTGCCTGGTTTGCGTGAGCGTGAGGGGCATCGAGGTCTTTTACTACGGACTGGACGACCGAGGGAGCGGGCTACGAATGGCACTCCATCGGTTCGTTTGCGAGACTCGTTTGTCCAGAACGCGTTTCCCTGCTGTCGGTCCGGATGAACGGTCCGACGTTCGTTGTCTTCCTCGTCCAGCATTCTGCCAGGCCCGGCGAAAGGTGCGGATCCTGATCAATCGCCGTCGGCGTCGGCACCGCGGGTGATGGCCCATTCGGGATACGGAACCGCGCTGCCCTTCATCGCCCGCCAAAGGATCCGGTTGAGCTGGTCTTCGGGAGCCCGGTCCACTTCGCGGAAGTTCATCCGTGCCGAGGCGATGGCGTCGCGGCGCAGGATCGGATCGACGAGCGCCTGCGGCGACGGGTTCATCTGGTCGAGCGGGACGTTGTTGGCAAGCGCGGTGTAGGGCGTGAAGTCCGGCGTCTCCGTGAAGCAGTCGAACATCGGGGTCGCGCTCGCATCGAACTGGTTCATCGGCGGCATTCCCAGGATCTGCCCGATCGTCCTCAGCAGGCTGGTGGTGTTGTATTGGGTGCTCACGACCGAGCGGCGCTGGGTGAATGGGCTGATGCAGAACGCGGTGGTCCGGTAACCGCTGACGTGGTCCCAGCCGGCCTGCGGATCGTCCTCGATCGCGAAGATGGCCATGTCCTTCCAGAACGAGCTCCGGCTCAGCCCTTCGACGATGCGTCCCAAGGCGAGGTCGTTGTCGGCGACGCACGCGGCGGGCGTGGGTTTGCCCGCGCCGGTGCCGCTGGTGTGGTCGTTGGGGAGGCAGATGATCGTGAGCGCGGGGAATTCTCCCTTGGCCTCGAACTGCTTCAACTCGGCGAGGATGAAGTCGGCGCGGGCCTGGTCCGGCACGTTCATTTCCCAGCCCACATAGTTGCTTGGGGAGAACGCGCGGATCGTTTCGACCATCGGATAACTCTGGAAGATCGCTTCGTTGCTCTCGCCTTTCCATGTGCGGAAGCAGGCCAGGTAATCCGGCGTGCCCTTCTTCCCGTTTTGCCAGCGGACCGCGGGCGCCATGAACTCGCCGTAGTTGCGGATGCTGACGCGGTGTTTCAGGGCGCTGTCCCAGATGAACCCGGCGGGCGAATAGGCCAGGGCGTCATCCTCGTCCTCGCCCATCCCGTCCGGATAGCTGCGGGGAAAACCGGCGAAGGATTTCTCCATGTAGTCGGTCGCGAAGGCGGTGGTGCTCCATTGATGGCCGTCGGCGCTGAGGATCCCGGCGCAGTAGGTGTTGTCGAGCAACGCGAATTCGCGGGCCAGCTTGTGCAGGTTGGGGGTGATCTTTTCGCCGAAGATGCAGAGGTTGGGATCGCCGTTGCCTTCCTTCAGGTCGCCTAACACCTGGTCGTAGGTGCGGTTCTCCTTGATGACATAGACCACGTGTTTGATGCGGCTCGGTTCACCGATCCGCTCGGGAACGGCACGCGGGGGTTGGTTCGGGCGCGGCGGTAGTTTCGATTGGACGACCGCTTCACGGCGCAGATTGCGCCAGACGGTTTCGGACAGCTTCGGCAGGGAGGACTTGGACGGGACCGGCATGAGGAGGACGGAGCCGGAGTATTGGTGGGAGTTGAAACCAGGATGGCCGTTCTCGCCTTTGCCCGTCTTCAGCGGGATGCCCTTGATGTTGGCCACGTAGACCTTGTTTCGCCGGGCATCGTAGGCCAGCGCGCCGGGGAACCAACCGGCGGGAATCAGGCCGGCCATCTTCGAAGCCCGGTCGGCCGGATCGAACTGCACGACGGCGACGGCGTTCTGCGTGCCGTTGGCGACGTAGAGACGTTTGCCCGACGGGTCGAAGGCGAGCGCGTTGGGCGAAGCGCCGAGCAGGTCGCTGGGCTTGGGTTTCATCCAGATGGTTTCGACCACGGTGTCGGTCTGCGTGTCGATGACGCTCAGGTTGTCCGCGGCGGCGTTGGCGCAAACGACGTGGCGACCGTTTGGCGACACCGCCAAGGCGCTCGCATGCAGGCCCGTGAGGATCTCTGGAGAAGCTTTTCCGGAGGTGAGGCCGATGACGCTGACCGATCCTTCGTTCGCGATGTTCCGGATCGGATCCACGCGCACCACTGTGCCGCGGCCGGCCGGCCCGGTGGGATCGCCCGCACCCGGTCGACGTCCGCCCCAATTGCTGACGTAGGCTTTGCCCCCTACGAGCACGACGTCGTAGGGCGCGACGCCGACCTCGAATGTCCGGACGACCTTGCCGGTCTGGGCGTCCAACTCGAGCAGGGTGTTGGAGAGGTTTCCGCAGACGTAGAGGCGGCTGCCGTCCTTCGAGAAGGCCAGCCCGGCAGGAATCTCGTCCTTGCGGCGCGGCGCATCGGCTTTCGGCAGGGCGATGCTGTGGGACGGCGCCACCACGCCCTCGGGCGACACGGTGAAGACCTTGATGCTTCCGTTGACGTTGCTGAGAAACAGCCGTCGCCCGTCGGGCGAAAACGCGAGGCCGGTGTAGCTGACCTGGCCCTTCTTGTCCGGTTGAAGGATGTTCGGCGAAACGACGGAAGGCTGCGGTTCGCCCTGCTGATCCGAAGGAAGCTCGACCCGCTGCCGGATCTCGCCGCTGACCGGATCAATCACGACCAACTCACTCGTTTTGCCCGAGGTCACGAGGATTCTCCCGTCAGGGGCCAAGGCCAACGCCTGGGGGCGCAGGCCGGGAAGTTCGATGATCTTCCCGGCCGGTGTTAGAAGTTGATTCACCGGCGTGACCGTCCGGTTGTTTCCCATCCGCCCGACACGTTCCGTGATCGGAGGGGTGGCAGCTCCCCTCGGCTCGGTGGTGCACGAAGGCACGAGGAGAACTGCTGCGACCAAAGCGGCTTGCCGGATCCAGTGGGCTGACATCAGCCCATGTGTGCCGGACATCGAGATTCGCGGCAAGATCGCCCAAGCAACACTTTGGTGACGAGGTGAACGGCCGGGCTTTTCGCCCACTTCCTCGGAGCGGCTTTTGAATTCGCCCTTTCACACTCATGGTGTTCCTGGGGATCGCCTAGGCGTGGACCTGCGTCGGGAGGCGTCCTTGACAGGTTTTGAAAGCTCCAGCCGTGCGGTGGATCAGAGCCCTTTCAAACGGAAGAACCGGTTGGTCGAGCCGGGGGCATTGGTCACGTTGAAATCAGAATTCACGATGCCGCGCAGGCTGGTTTCGGGGCCCCAATTCGTGCCTGGCAGGGCCGGGATGCCTTCGAGGACGAACCCGTCCGCATTGGTGGGCCAGGCGACGATGGTGTTGGGCGCGGTCCGCGCGATGCGGAGCTGGGGTGCGGGTTGGTCGCCGTCGAGGACGCCGTTTTGCCGTCGTTCGATCCCCATTCGCCGGCCTGAACCGACGGGAACTCCCATGACGCTCAGCACATCGCCGGCCTGGATCTTCGCGATCAACTGCGAGCGGGTCAGGGCGCCGACGGTCGTCTTGTCGCTGAGATAGTTGTTGGAGCCGGGCTGGAAGAGCAGGCCGCGCGGGCTGCCGTCGACCGTCCCTTTCACGACCAGGGCGACGAAGTTCGAGCGCGCCTGGTTTTCGAGCATCGACCAGTCGTTGGTGAGGGCGGCGGTGCCGATGTTCGCGCTGGTCAGCGTCCTGGTGTAGCCGACGGCCGGGGCCATGCCCGTGTCGAAGCAGAGGACGAAGGCGGCGATGTTCTTCTTCCGCGTGGTGTCGTTGGCGAAGCTGCCGAACACAGAGCGCGATAGGAACGTGAACAGGTCGGGCTCCATGCCGTCGTGGATGAGTCCGAAGCCACCGATGGAGGCGGCGCCGGGGGCGTTGTTGAAGTTGCCCTTCTGATAGACGTTCCGCAGATGGGGCACCTTGAAGTCCTGCGATTCACCGAGCGCCTGCCGGTCGAAGATGAGCCGGTCGGATCCGGAACCCGGCGGTCCGGTGTGGCAGGTGGTGCAGGCGAGGCCGAAGGCCGGCTGATACTGTTCGTTGAAGAAGGTGTTGCGTCCTGCATTCGGATCACCGCCGGCGAAGCTGGTGGGCAAAGTCCGGTCGAGGTTCTGGTTCGGGTTCGGCTGGAACACGATCGTGTTGACGTAGGCGCGGTAGGCCTGCATGTCCTGCGTGGTCAACGTCGTTCCTCCGAGAAGACTGTCGAAGGCGCCGTTGAAGTGGAGAAAGTTGGTCCGGTCGCCGCGCCAGTGCAGGGGATCCTGGCCGTTCAATCCGCGCAGGGTCTGCGTGACCATGGGACCTTTCATGGGGTGGACCGTGCGGCTGGAGCCGGGAAAGGTCGGCGTTACCTGCGTCAGGATGGTGCTGGCGGTGCCCTGCGGATCTCCCAGATCCCATGAGAGCATGTCCATCTCGGCATCGACGTGGCATGAGGCGCACGAGGACATGCCGTTCCCGGAGAGCCGCGCGTCGTAGAGGAAACCACGGCCCTGCCGGATGACCGCGGTCGTCGGGTCGTAGCTGCCGACGGGAAGTTCGCGGACGACGACGTTGCCGGCCACGTCGAGCACCGAGATCGAATTGGCGAGGCGGTTCAGCACGTAGAGCCGCTGGGCGGCGGACGCCAGCGCAACTCCGCGAGGGCCGCGTTTGTTGCGCGCATCTGCGGCCGATCCGAGCACGGGACCGACGTCGATGCGGGACACGATGCTGCCGTCGGCGGCGTTGATCTTGGCGATACGGTCGCTGCCGAACGCGGCCACGAACGCGAAGGTTCCCGAAGTGTCGAAAACGACCGCCGTGGGTTGCGCCAGCGCGTTGGTCTTCGCCGGGAGATTGGGCATCACGCCGTAGTCGACGCCGGGGTTCAGGTCGAAGTGGGTGATCGCGCCGTTGGCCGGGTTGATGCGCGAAAGACGGTTTTCGACGAGATGGCCGCGCACGCCGGGTTCGAAATGGACGAGGTTCCGCGCGTCCGTGTTCGCCACGAACAGGTGGCCGCTGCCGGGTTGCGTCGCGATGGCCAGGTTCACCGTCCCGACGCGGGAGAAGTAGCGGCTGATGGCGTGGCTCGTCGTGTCGATCTCCACCACGTCGTTGTCCGGCATGGTGTATTTCACGACACCCGTCCACGCCGGGTCGGTGGCGTCGACGATCAGGCCGACCTGCGGCGGCGCGGGAAGGGCCGGGTTCATCGGCGGGGTGCCGGTCGTGATCTGGGCCGGCGCCTGGTCGGGAGGAATCAGCGTGGTCCGGTTTCCAGACAGCGCGAAAGCGGCGTAGACCTTGGACCCGTCGAGGCTGACCGCCATTGCCCTCGGGTTCTCGCCGAACACGGAAATGTTTGTCAGCACCGCGTGGGTCGTCGCGTCCAGAACCACCACCTGGTTGTTCCGTGACGCCGTGACGAACGCCTTGCCGTTGGCGAACACCACGTCGGCGGGCTCGTCCTTCACGTAGATCGTGTCCGTCACGACATGCCGCGAGACCGAGACGACGCTGATGCTGTCCGAGACTTCGTTGACGACCCAGGCCTCGTCGGCCGTGCGCGGATGGACGGAGACCGGTTCGAGGCCGACGGGGATCTCCGAGATGAGGACCGGGTTGTCCGGGTTGGACACGTTGAAGACCGACAACCGGCCGTCGGGCGTGTTGACGGCGAAGAGCAGTTTGCCATCGGCCGAGAGACGGATCGGGCTCGTCTGCTTGCCCTCGAAGTTGACGTAGCTCTGGGCCTGCGCGGCGATACAGGCAACCAATAGGGCGATGCCAATCCTGGAAAGTGTGGTGAAGAGCTTCATAGTCGTCCGGGAAAGTGGGTCGCGGTGAGAGGTCGGAAATCGTGGCCAGTTTGATCAGCGTTCGTCCCCGGCCCAATCAGATCACCGGCCCGCGAGGCGGCGTCGCTCCGGGGTTGTCGACGACCATCGCCGAACCTTATGCGGCTGTGGTTCGAGAGTCAACGGCGGTAAACACTCCGGGCGTCATATTTTGGCGCAATTGCACGGTGTTACCCGGCCGGGCATCACTCCCACTCGATCGTGCCGGGCGGCTTGCTGGTGAGGTCGAAGACCACGCGGTTCACGCCCTTCACCTCATTGGTGATGCGGAGGGAGATCTTCTCCAGCAGGTCGTAGGGCAGGCGGACCCAGTCGGCGGTCATGCCGTCCTGCGATTCCACCGCACGTAGGGCGATGGTGAAGTCGTAGGTGCGTTCGTCGCCCTGCACGCCGACGCTGCGCACGGGGAGCAGCACGGCGAAGGTCTGCCACGTCTTGTAGTAGAGGCCGCTGGCCTTCATCTCTTCGACGACGATGGCGTCGGCGTTGCGGAGGATGGCGCACTTGGATTCGCTGACTTCGCCGAGGATGCGGACAGCGAGGCCGGGGCCGGGGAAGGGCTGGCGGAAGACGATTTCCTTGGGCAGGCCGAGTTCGAGCCCGAGCTGGCGGACCTCGTCCTTGAAGAGGCACTTCAACGGTTCAACCAGCGCGAACTTCATGTTCTTCGGCAGGCCGCCCACGTTGTGGTGGCTCTTGATCATGGAGGCCGGGTTGCCGTCGATGGGCACGGACTCGATGACGTCGGGGTAGAGGGTGCCCTGGGCGAGGAACTTGGCCTTGCCGGCGCGTTTGGTGGCGGACTGGAAGACGTCGATGAACGTTTTTCCGATGACCTTCCGCTTCTTCTCGGGGTCGGTGACCTTCTTGAGCTTCTTCAGGAAGAGCGCTGACGCGTCCTCATACTGGAGCTTGATCTTGAAGTTGCGGCCGAAGACTTCCTGCACGGCCTCGGCTTCTCGGGCGCGGAGCAGGCCGTTGTTCACGAAGATGCAGGTGAGCTGGTCGCCGATGGCGCGATGGAGCAGGGCCGCCGCGACGCTGGAATCAACGCCGCCGCTGAGGCCGAGGATGACCTTCTCCTTGCCGACTTGCGCGCGGATTTCGGCGACGGACTGGTCGAGGTAGCTGCGCATCGTCCAAGCCTTGGAGCAGCCGCAGATGCCGTGGACGAAGTTGGAGACGATCTCCTTGCCCTTGGGGGTGTGGACGACCTCGGGGTGGAACTGGATGCCGAAGAGCTTGCGCTGGGCGTGCTCGATGGCGGCGTAGTCGGAATTCTCGGTGGTGCCGACGACGACGAAATCCTTGGGCAGCCGGGTGATCTTGTCGCCGTGGCTGTTCCAGACTTGGAGCTGGGCAGGCAGGCCTTTGAAGAGCGCGCAGGCTTTGTCGATGACCGTCAGGGTGCCTTTGCCGTATTCGCGCTTGGGGCCTTTCTCGACCTTGCCACCGAGGTAGTGGGCGAGGAGTTGGACGCCGTAGCAGACGCCGAGGATGGGCAGGCCGAGCTTGAAGATCGCCTTGTCGGGCAGCGGCGCGTCGGGCGCGTAGACGCTGCTGGGGCCGCCGGAAAGGATGATGCCCCTGGGGTTCAGCTTGGCGATTTCGGCGGCCGGCGTGTTGTAGCGCACGATCGTCGAGTAGACGTTGCACTCACGGATTCGCCGGGCGATGACCTGCGTGTATTGGGACCCGAAATCGAGGATGACGATCTGTTCGTTCATGGGCTGAAAAGCAAAGCGGAGTTTCTGCCGTCCGCTTCGGCGATTTACCAGAGGATTGTGGGGCGTGGGCTAAATGACGAAGGGTGAAGGCCAGGGACCGGGGAACCACGAAGCCCAAAGGACGAGGGCTGGGGTTTCAGGCTCCGGGCTTCCTTTGGCCTTCCGGGATTAGGCCTCCATCATTTCGCCTGCCGGCTGACGGCTTTGACGGTTCCGGTCTTCGGATCGTAGTCGAGACGGATGCCGTAGGGCGCCTTGGGGAGTTCGCGGAGATGGCCCAGCTTCACCAGTTCGTTCAGGTCGGTCGGGTAACGGTCCTCCGCCTCATGGAAGAGCAGGATGGCCTGCTTCAGCACGGATACGTCGATCGTCTTCACCGCCGTCTGCTGGCCCTTGGCGACAGCGCCCAGGTAGTCGACGGGTGCTGAAAGCGGATTGCCCGAGGTGTTGTTCGAGATGGCGGCGTTGAACGACTGGGGCGTCGTCGCCGGCGGCTGCTTCGCTTCGTCCTTCTTCCCGCATGCGACAAGGGCGGAGGCGATGAGGAGGACCGCGAGTGGGCGAAGGGGGTGCATGCGGAGAGCGTAGGCCGGACCGCGCGTCCGCCAAGATGGAAAACAAGAACGCCGCCGGCCTTGCGGACGGCGGCGTTTGCAAACTTGGGATCTGATCAGCCGACGAACTTCCGCACGATGGTGCAGGCGTTGTGGCCGCCGAAACCGAAGCTGTTGTTCACGGCCACGTCGATCTTCATCGGACGCGGCGTGTGCGGGATGCAGTCGAGATCGCAGGCGGGGTCCGGGTTGTCGAGGTTCAGCGTGGGTGGAGCGATCTGGCTCTCGATGGCCTTGCAGCACAGGGCCAGTTCGACGGAGCCGGCGGCTCCGAGCATGTGGCCCGTTGCGCCCTTGGTGGAGCTGAGGGCCAGCTTCATCGCATGATCGCCGAAGACGCGTTTGACGGCCATCACCTCGCACATGTCGCCGGCCGGCGTGCTGGTGGCGTGGCAGTTGACGTAGTCGACATCCGCCGGATTGAGGAGGCCGTTGCGCAGGGCCATCTGGATGCAGCGCGCCGCGCCGTCGCCTTCGGGATCGGGCGAGGTCATGTGGTTCGCGTCGGCCGTGTTGCCGTAGCCGACGAGTTCGGCGTAGATGCGGGCGCCGCGAGATTTGGCGTGTTCCAGCTCTTCCAGGACGAGGACGCAGGCGCCTTCACCCATGACGAACCCGTCGCGGTCACGGTCGAACGGCCTGCTGGATTTCTGGGGCTCCGCATTGCGGGTGCTCATGGCGCGCATGGCGGCGAAACCGCTCATGCCCATGGGCACGATCGTGGCTTCGGTGCCGCCGGCGAACATGACCTTCGCGTCGCCCATCTTGATCGTGCGCCAGGCTTCGCCGATGGCGTGGTTGGCGGTGGCGCACGCGGAGCAGGTCGCGACGTTCGGTCCTCGGAGCTTGTGGTAGAGCGAGAACATCCCGGACGCCATGTTCAGGATCAGCATGGGGATCATGAACGGAGACACGCGGCCCGGGCCTTTTGCCAACAGGATCTTGTGCTGCTCCTCCACGGTGTAGAGCCCGCCGATGCCCGAACCGATGAAGCATCCGATCTCCGTCGTGTCCTCCTTGGACAGGTCGAGCCCGGAATCCTGGATCGCCTTCCAGCCGGCGTAGACGCCGAAGTGGGTGAAACGATCGGTGCGCCGGACTTCCTTCGCGGTGGGGAAAGCCGGAACAGGATCGAAGTTCCTCACCTCGGCCGCGATCTGGCAGTCGTAGGCCGACACGTCGAACAGCGTGACGCGGTCGATGCCGCACACGCCGGCCAGGACGTTTTTCCAGAAGGATTCGATGTCGTGCCCGAGGGCGCCGACGATTCCGATGCCTGTGACGACGACTCTGCGGTCTGCGATGCTTCCTGCCATAAAATCAAACGGGGCAGCCGAGCCGGTCGCCCGCTGCCCCGGTGAAAATCGTGTGACGGTTATTTGCCGAGATCTTCGACGTATTTGATGACGTCGCCGACGGTCTGGAGCTTCTCCGCCTGTTCATCGGGGATTTCTATGCCGAACTCCTCTTCGAGGGCCATGACCAGCTCGACGGTGTCGAGCGAATCGGCGCCGAGATCCTCGATGAACTTGGCTTCGGGGGTGATCTGGTCGGCCTTCACGCCAAGCTGTTCTACGATGATATCTTTGA
>CANJSG010000122.1 GCA_947476875.1 Verrucomicrobiota bacterium
TCCCCTTCCGCCATCGTTCTTCTCAGTGGCCGCCCCTCCCCCGTTGGGGACCAGAGGGCTTGCAGACGTTCCCGTCCCGGGCTTCCAACTGGCTGAATTGCTGGCTAATGGCAATTGCCGGTCTGGCCGATCGTCTGCTCAGACGTTGCCGCCTGACATCCGCCGCTCAGTTCGCAGAATAGCGACCCGATGAATCATCCGTGGCCGACCAACCGGTCGTCATTTTCCAGCGGCTGGAAATGACCTGCAGGATCTCGCGCTTGGAGAATCGCTGTGAAATCTCAGTGACCGTGGCGGCGGCGGCGGCCTCTCCGACCGGTGAAAATCGGAGCAACCGTCGAATCCGAATGCGCGCCCCGTCCAGCGGTCCTTTTTCGTCGAGCGGCACGTTGCCCGTGAGCGATTCCAGCACCGTTCTGGTGTCGGCTTCGGAGAGTTCCTTGATCGCCTCGCAGAAGACTTCGGCCCGGGCGGCATTGTCGAATCCGGGTGGGCCAAAGACGCGGCTGGCCATTTCCAAGAGGGACTCTGCTTTCGCCACCGGCGCGGGCCCAACTTCACTGGCGACGGCTAGGGCGGTGCTGGCTACGGCGCGCGGGTTTCTCAGTTCAATCGTGAGCCGATGGCCTGAGGATTTGGCGGCCTTGGCTCCCTCCAGAAAGGAGAAACCAATGCCGGAGCCGCCTGTTGTCGTGTTATTTTCGAGAAGGTCCACCGCCAGGGACAACGTCACCTTCTCCAGTTCCAATGCCGTTCCAGTCGCGCCCGGCGTGGTTTTGGTGAAGGCCGCGTCCAGCTCCTGCTGGAGCGCGGCGACGATGTCCCGGAGCGACGGCATCAGGGAAGTTCCTGGATCCGGATGCGGCGGTATTCCATCTGGCCGTGGTCGGCTTCGAGGCCGATGGGTCCGGTGGCCGGAAGCTTCAGGGCGGCCTCGAGGACCTCGCCGTTGCAGGTGCAGTGCGCGACGTTGTCCTTCACCGTGACGACGATCTCATTCCAGTCCTGCGCCTTGTATTTCTTCAGCTCCTTGTAGGGTCCGGCGACCAGGTAGTCGCGGCATTGGAGCTGGGGTTTGCGGAGGAAGATGCCGCTGTCGGCGTTGATCTCGGCCCGGAACTCCAGCTTGAGGATGAAGTTCTTCGGGAACTCCTGCTTGGTCCAAAGCTGGCGAAAGCGCGGCCCCTTCGCGGGGTTGTTGTCGTTCACCACCAGCGCTTCGCCCTTGGCGGTGTAGCGGCCGTCACTGGCTTCGGACTTGCCATTGAAAGCGGTGAACCCGTTCGTCGACGAATAGCCCCAACCGGTGAGGTCGCGGCCGTTGTAGAGGCTGACGAAGCCGGGCTCCGGCTTGAACGGCGCGGCGGCGACGGCGGTGAAGAGGGCGGCGGTGGCGAGGGCTGCAAAGAGGATGGGCAGACGTTTCATTCTATTGGGTCAAGGTTGGGGTTTCGGGGCGAAGGTGGAAGCTCGGATGCCGTTCTGGGTCATGTCGAGATAGTTGTTCACCCCGGTCTGCCAAAGATCCCAGCGGTCGCCGTAGTCCTGCTTCAGGTAGGTCTTGAGGACCTCCTTCGCGTTCTCGCGGTAGAAGTGGTCCTTCGTCTGCGCCAGATCGAGGAACAACGGGAGTTTGAGGCCGTTGCCGCGGATGACGAACTCTTGGAAGAGCTGGTTGAACACGTTGGTCGGTGTGCCCGGGCTCAACAGCAGCTTCGCGGCGGGCATATAGTTCGTATCGCTCAGGATGAGCGACATCTCGCGTGCGGCCTCGTTCTGCACTTCGGGCGGCTGACCCGGAATCATCGCGGCGAGCTGCTCCGCCTTCTTCTCCTCGCTAACTCCTTCGGCGGTGAGGATGTCGTCCATCTTCTCGCGCCATTCCGGCAGACGCGTCGGGCGAAGGCCGGGCGGAATTTCGGCCGCGACACCGGGCTTGTTCGTGCCGAAGACACGCAGGACGGGCGCGTTCGAGAGGATTTCGGATCCGCCTTTGCCGGCTGCTGAATCGCTGCCCGTCGCGTCGCCATGGCTCACCTTCCAACCGATGTAGCAGGCGATGATCAACAGCAGGAAACCGACGCCGAGGACGGCGAAGAGCTTTCCGTTTCCTTTTTCTTGCATGGCCGAGACTTAAACGGCGCTGGGCGACTTTGGCAATCGGCTCGCCGATTCGGCCGCTGGAAAACTGCCGGACATCCCGCCATAGTCCGGGACCCGTCGGTCCGCGCGGCGACGGCAAAGACCCATATTGATGAGCATCCACGACCCAGATCCGAACCAGAGCGAGTCCGAAGATCCCCGCGACCACCAGGTCCCGATGCGTTATTTCTGGATCGCGCTGGCCGTGGCGCTTGTCGGCGTTTCCATCGGGTCCGTCGTCGTCATGCGCGGAGTCGCCAAGGAGGACGCCCGCCGCGCCCGGCCCGCAGGCGCGCTCGGACACAATGTTCCAGAGACAGCCCCCGCCGGCATGTCTTGGGTGCCCGGTGGCGAATTCCTCATGGGCTCCACCAACGGCCCGGCCCACGAACGTCCCGTCCATACGGTGCGCCAGCGCGGCTTCTGGATGGACGACAAGGAGGTCACCAACGAGCAGTTCGAGAAGTTCGTGAAGGAAACCCGCTACGTCACCCTGGCGGAACGCCCGGCCGATCAGCGCAAGGCCATGGGCCTGCCGGAAAGCGAACACCAACCCGGCTCGTGGGTCTTCGCCGGCGCAGCGGCCACTCCCGGCAATCCGTTCCGTTTCGTGCCTGGCGCGTGCTGGCATCGACCGGAAGGCCCGGGTTCGACAAACACCGGCTTCGGCCGCCGCCCCGTGGTGCATCTGGCCTACGATGACGCCAGCGCCTACGCCGAATGGGCCAAGAAACGTCTCCCGTCCGAGGCCGAATGGGAATACGCCGCGCGCGGCGGCATGGTGCAGCAGACGTTTCCGTGGGGCAGCGATGCGCAGACGACCAACGACCTCCGGGCCAATGTCTGGCAGGGCGAATTCCCGGCGACCGACCTTGGGCTCGATGGTTACCGCGGAGCCGCACCCGTGGCCTCGTTTAAACCCAATGGCTACCGGCTCTACGACCTGTCCGGCAACGTGGCCGAGTGGTGCTACGACTGGTTCGGCGCCAACGCTTACACCCGGGAGACCGAGACCAATCCGTCCGGTCCGGTCGCCGAAGACGGAGGCCGGCCGAAGGATGCCCCCGGCCGCGTCATCCGCGGTGGATCCTGGCTTTCTCCGGAAGGTCCCGAGGCCGCCTTCCGCACGTCCGCACGCGATCACTTGGAGCCGTGGCGGAGCCGCTCCGACGTGGGTTTCCGCCTCGTGAAGAACGGTCCGCCGTTTGGCGGGAGGTTGTAGGGACTCGCCTCAAATCTGATCGGAGCACCGGAGGTGCGATGGACAGAAGCCGACAGCGTGAGCTGTGGGGTGGTGTTCCTGATTTCCGCCAAGCTCCAGAGGCGCGAAAGACACTTTTCTGCCGCTCGTCCGGAGCTCGCTTCTCTTACCCGTCCAACCCCGGGCTCACGCCCGGGGCTACTGTCTTCCGCTGGTCTGCCGTTGGGGGAACGTCGCTCTCTACTTGGTGCAACGCAGGCTGCCTGAAGAAGTGTGCACCCAGGCCTGAAGCCATCGGTGCGCCGGCCTCCGGCCCGGCAAGTTTCCAGGACATTACCCGCAACCGCGCCGGATCGGAGATCGGCGCTCCAACCGGCCGCCGGGTGTGGGCACCCGGCCTACAAAGCTCGCATCCTTGTAGGCCCGGTCCCCTGGCCGGGCGTTGGTGACTGCGGGAACGAAGCCCGCAGGCGATGGATTGCGCCGGTGCTTGGTCCACCGTTAGCCTGCCGCCATGCGCACAGTGAATGTCCCGCTTGGCGGGCGCAGTTATGACATCGTTGTCGGTGGCGGTTTGCTGAAGAAGATCGGCGCGGAATGCCGCAGGCTCGGCCTGGGCGCGCGTTGCGCCGTGGTCACGGACGCCAATGTCGGTGCGCGCTACGCCAAGGCCGCCGTGGTCTCGCTCAAGGCGGCCGGCTTTGAGCCCATCGTCTGCGCGGTCAAAGCGGGTGAGACGTCGAAGAGCCTCAAGGTCGTCGGCGCGCTCTACGACCAGTTCGCCGCGCATCGGCTGGAGCGGAAGTCGTTCGTCGTCGCGCTGGGCGGCGGCGTGGTGGGCGATCTGGCGGGCTTCGTGGCGGCGAGTTATCTGCGCGGCATTCCCTTCGTGCAGGTGCCCACGACGTTGCTGGCGCAGGTCGACAGTTCCGTCGGCGGCAAGGTGGGCGTGAACCTGAAGGCGGGGAAGAACCTCGTCGGCGCGTTTCATCAACCGCGCCTCGTGCTCTGCGATCTCGACACGTTGCGGACGCTGCCCAAGCGCGAGTTCCGCGCCGGCCTGGCAGAGGTCATCAAATACGGCATCATCTACGACGAACCGCTCTTCCGCCGGTTGGAAGCGCAGTTGCCCAAGCTGCTCAAGCTCGACGCTAAGACGCTGGCCGAAGTGGTCGCGCGCTGCTGCGAGATCAAGGCGGACGTCGTCGGGCAGGACGAGACGGAGACGGGCCTACGGGCGATTTTGAACTTCGGCCACACCATCGGCCACGCCATCGAGAACACGGCCGGCTATGGCAAGTATCTCCACGGCGAAGCCATCTCCATCGGCCAGGTCGCCGCCGCACATCTCTCGAAGGAACTGCTGCAGTTTTCCGGCGACTCGGTGGAACGCATCCGCCAGCTCTTCATCGCGGCCGGATTGCCCGTGACCATCCGGCTGAACGCGGTGCAGACGCGGCGGATGTTCGAGGCCATGAAGCTCGACAAGAAGGTGAGCGCCGGTGAGATCAAGTTCGTCCTCGCCGAGCAGCTCGGCAAAGTGCGCTGGGGCTGCAAGGTGCCGGAGGGTCTGATCCGCGAAGTGCTGGAGCGCGTGAGGTAGGTGGGTCGGTTTGAAGCGCTGAAAGCGCGGCCTCAAGGCAGCCCAGGGCAACGCCCTGGGAATAGAATTTCAAGAACCCACCCGAGCCCTGAAAGGGCGGGATATGGAAGGGTGTTCCGCCCCTTCAGGGCTCGTATCCTTGTTGTGACTGGAACCCAGGGCGTTGCCCTGGGCTGGCTTGTGACTGGGCCTTTGGCCCGGAAAACTCGGGGAGGAGGGGAAGCTCCGTCCTCCCAAATCGGGGAGGGCTGCAGTGCGCCGCTGCCCCGCATTCAGAAGATCACGCGTTCACGCCGAAGCGGGCCTGACGCTTTGGTCCCAAGGCCACTTTGCGGACGGACCGGGCTTCTTCATCCGGGACGAAGGGCGCGAGGAACGGCGGACGTTCGGAGCGGCCGGCGCGTTGCCAGTCGCGCCAGACGGTGCGGCCGACGAGTTCCCGATCGAGCCTGCGTTCGGTGGTCAGGAAGGTGAACAGGGCTTCGGCCAGGCGCGGCAGGGCGATGCCGTGTTGGCGGCCCAGGGTTCGGTGGAGGTAGTCGGAGAGGTCCCAGAGAGCCCAGAAGGGTGACGTAGACCGAACGTCCAGAGGCGCCTCTTGGCCGGGCGAGGCCGCCCGGTCTACGGGAGCCCACAACAGCGGCGTGGTCTCCACGAAGTTCCCGCTGTTGCCCACGAGGTCCCAGAACTTCGCGAAGCGTCGCAGGCGTTGCATCGTGGCGAAGGCGAGGTCGCGGTTGCAGAGGATCTCGTAGGGAGGCACCGCGCCGTAACGCATCGCAAAGGCCGCGTCGTGCCGGATGATGGGCGTGCCGCGCAGGCGCTTGAGGATGCCCACTTGGATTTCCTGCGGCCGCAGGGCGATCAGGCGATCGAACCCGGCGGCGAAGCTCTCCAGCGTCTCGCCCGGCAACCCGGCGATCAGGTCGGCGTGAATGTGGACTCCGGTGTGGCCGCGCAGGTAGGCGAAGTTGTCGGCCAGCTTCGCGAAGTCGTTGCGGCGGCTGATGTGTTTGGCCGTCTCGGGATTGAAAGTCTGGATGCCGACCTCGAACTGGAGCGCGCCGGCCGGGAACTTGGCGATGATCTCGCGGAGCTGTTCGGGCAACCGGTCGGGAATCATCTCGAAGTGGACGAAGAGCCCGGGCGTCATGCGTTCGAGGAAGAACTCCAGGATACGGCGGCTGACGGCGAGGTTCAGGTTGAACGTGCGGTCGACGAACTTGAACTGCTTCAAGCCGCGATCGAGCAGGCGTTGCATGGCGGCGAGGAACGGGTCCAGCGCGGCGGCGCGCACCGGGATGTCGAGGGACGACAGGCAGAATTCGCAGGTGAACGGACAGCCGCGCGAGGCTTCCACGTAGACGACGCGATGGGCGAGGTCGTCGTCGGTGTAAAGGTCGTAGGGCAGGACGAGGCGGTCGAAGGTGGGGAGGTCGGCGGGGATGATTTTGGGCAGGTGAGCAGGTGGGAAAGTGGGCAGGGGGGAAACGGGTGCCTGCACTTCGCCTGTTACCTTTCCCACTTTCTCCTCAGCCGACTTTCCCACCTGCAAAAGCGCTCCACACACCTCGGCGAACTTCAGATCCGCTTCGCCGGTGATCACGTGGTCGGCCAGCCGGACGATCTCCTGCTGGTCCACCTCGTAGCTCACCTCCGGTCCGCCGAGGATGACGATGAGGTCGGGCCGGATGCGTTTGAGCGCGGCAACGACCTCGGTGGTTTCGACCACGTTCCAGATATAGACGCCGAGACCGACGATGCGGGGATTCTGCGCCAGCAACAGTTCGGCGATGTCGAGCGGGCGCTGGTTGATGTCGAACTCCAGAAGGCACGCGCGCGGCTTCAGCTCGCCGAGATTGGCCAGCAGGTAGCGCAGGCCGAAGGCGGCGTGGATGAACTTCGCGTTGAGTGTGCTGAGGACGATGTCCGGCATCGGGCGGCGAGCCTAAGTCCGCGGCTCATCGCCGACAAAACTTGTTTGGAGAAAGTGGGGTTGGCGATGCCGTCTCTCGGTTGGCACGGAGGCTGTAGTTTTGGAGCTGAGAAGGCGGTTCGCCAACGTGACGGTTTTTTGAAACGGTCGCGCAGGAGAAAACGTTTAAGATCATACGCCCAAACTGGACCTTTCCCGAAGCCATCACGAACTGTCTTGGTCAAAACACCTACGGCCGCCAACGCGTCATCGCCGAAGACGGTCATGTCCTGCTCGTGCTGCATCAGCCGCCGGGAGCCGATGATTCGAAACGCGAGGGCGTGCTCTTCTGGCGGAACCCGGCGGGCGAATGATTGGCCAGCCGGGGCGGTTCCGGACCCGGAGTGCTCAAGCGCCACATCCAGTCGTTCGCGGAAATGGAGACCAAACTCGCCGCGGAGTTCGAGAATACCGGCGACATCAAGGTCATCTTCGATCTTGTCGAGGCGCTCGCGCCGCTGGCCCGTTCCACGCGGAACCTGCAGATCGCCGTGCAGGATGCCCGTGAAGCGATCAAGGGAGATCCGTTCATCATCGAGATGCGCGACCTCGCCTACGATGCCGAACGCAACATCGATCTGCTGCTCGAGGACGTGCGGCTTGGCATCCAATACCGAACCGCCCGCGAAGAGGAGAAGCAGGCCAAGGCCGGCCAGGACGCGCTCCGGGCCAGCCACCGGCTGAACGTGCTCGCCGCGCTGTTCCTGCCCGTCACCGCGCTCGCCAGCATCTTCGGCATGAACTTCGTCCACCCGCTCGACGACAAGAACGGGATGCACTGGTGGTTGGTGCTGGCCGCCGGAGTTGTCCTCGGCTTTGGCGTGAAGAGTTGGGTCACGGCGAAAGGCCGCGAGTGAGAAACTGATTTCGTAGCGGTTTCGGAGGTGGGGCCAGCCGCGCTGCGGCTGGCCGGCGAGTCGCAGCGCGACTCGCCCCACCTGGCGTGCGCCGATCCTGCCCAGTTGCGCGGCGGCGTGCGTCCGATAACTTCGGCCCACCTTATGGCCAAAGAACCGACTCTGACTCTCAAGGAGGGTGACAAAGCCCCCGCCTTCACCGCTCCGACCAACGGCGGCGGCAAGATTTCGCTCGCCGACTTCCAGGGACAGCACGTGGTCCTGTTCTTTTATCCCAAGGACGACACACCGGGTTGCACGAAGGAGGCGTGTTCGTTCCGCGACCACTTCGCCGCGCTGAAGAAGAAGGGCGCCGTCGTCCTTGGTGTGTCCGTCGATCCCGCGAAGGCGCACGACAAGTTCGTGGAGAAATTCAAGCTGCCCTTCACCCTCGTGTCCGATGAGGACAAGAAGATCGTCGAAGCCTACGGCGTGTGGGGCGAGAAGTTCTTCATGGGTCGCCACTACCAAGGCACCCACCGCGTCACCTTCCTCATCGGCCCGGACGGGAAAATCAAAAAGATATGGCCCAAGGTGAAGCCCGACGAGCACGTCGCCGAGGTGCTGGCGGCGCTGTGACAGGGGGCGGTCGATACCGGATGCCAGATCCCTGATCAAAAATGCCGGGCACGGGAACCGGACATCCGGAATCTGGTATCTGGCATCCTGAATCCGACACCACGCTTCATTTGACGTGCCGCGAGCCGGCCCCTATCTATCCCGGCGTTAAACGCTGTTCACCAAACCAACCTGATTACTTATGGCACTGACCGTCGGAACCAAAGCTCCTGATTTCACCCTCAAGTCCAAGACCGCTTCCGGCCTCGTGGACGTCAAGCTGAGCGAGAACTTCGGCAAGAAGAACACCGTCATCCTCTTCTTCCCGCTCGCCTTCACCGGCGTCTGCACCGCCGAAATGTGCGACATCTCGAATGGACTGAGCGTCTACGCCGGCCTCAATGCGGACGTCATTGGAATCAGCGTGGACAGCCCGTTCGCGCAGGAAGCGTGGGCCACCCAGGAGAAGATCACCGTCAAGCTCGTCAGCGACCTGAACAAGGCCACCACCAAGGCCTACGACGTCGTGTTCCCGATGCTCGCCGGTGTTGGTGACAGCTCGGCGCGCGCCGCGTTCGTCGTCGACAAGGCCGGTGTCATCCAATACGCCGAGCAGACCCCGACGCCGAAGGATCTCCCGAATTTCGCCGCCGTGAAGGATGTGCTCGCGAAGCTCCAGTAAGCCGACAAGAGCGGACCAGTTTCAGCAGACGGGCGGACGCAAGTCCGCCCGTTTTGCGTTGGGCTGTAGATAGATCACCAGAACTGCCACGCGCCCTTCCACACGACCCAGAGGGAGAGGAGGAAGTTGGTGATGGCGTGGGCGGCGATGGCGTCGCTGAGACGGCCTTTCCATAGCACCAGTCCCTGGTAGGCGAGAGCGCAGAGGATGCCCGCGAGCCATTGATGGTGTATGGAGGCAAAGATCAACGACGTGATAATGAAGGCCGGCCAGTGGAATTTTCGATGGTCCACTTTCTCGAAGTCCGGATTGACCACATAGCGGTAGATGGTCGAGCGGAAGAACACTTCCTCCAGTGGAGGAACAACGAGGGCCGGTCCGAGCGTCCGCACCACCACGAAGAGCCAGGCGAGAGCGGTTCCATCGCCGAACTGGGCGAATGGGTTCCAAGCAGGCGCCGGCTTGGGTTCGCTGCCGATCCCAATCTTGTGGAGGACCGCGTCCTGCATCGGGTAGTAGGGATCGATGGCCACCCACATCACGCAGACGCCCACCCCGACGACGATGGCTTCCCAGGAAAACTTCCACTTCATCTCCGTCACGAGCCCGCGCATTTCCCAGACAAGCCAGGCTCCGACGACGGTCTTCGCGAGGTAGATCCAATAGCGGCCGGCCTCACCGAATGATCCCTGCAGGGAAGTCAGCAGGATAAAGACGACAAACGGCACCGTGCGGATCAGCAACGGCGATTGGCGAACGGATGCGGGGAGAAGGCTCATGGCGTTGACGGCGTAGAAGGTGGCGAAGCGCCGTCGGAGGTCAACCCCTCGTCGGCCTACTTCATCTGCAGCGGCGTTTTCTGTCCCTGCCACTCGATGATGACGGTCGTCCGTTGGATCTCGGCCACGCGAGCACCGGAAACATCGTCCCCGACTTCGACGTGGCGGCCGTTGATCAACGCGCTCGGATTCTTCATCCGGAAAACTATGGCTTGGAGTTTCAGCTCGGGCATGGGCTGCGGCTCAGGTTTCGCCTGAGCGGCCGCAGGAGCGACCGGCGGTTGCGGAACGACGATTGGGGGTGCGGCTGCAACTACAGGCACGGAAACCTTGGCGGGTGCAGCGGCTTGCGGTGCAGCTTCAGGTCGAACAACTGCAGCGACCTGGGTTGCCGGCGGTTTGGGTGCAGCGGTGGCCGCTGGAGCCGGGTTCTTGGCGGCCGCTGGTGCGGGGGGAGGAGTTTGGACGTTCGCAGCCAGTGTCGGAGCGGGTTTCGCGGTTGAGGCGACTTGGACGGTCTGGGGGCCTGACGAGGCTTCACGCCACTTCAGGAAGAACCATCCGGCGATCAAGGTAAGCGCGATCATTCCCGCGATCATGGCCACGGGAGTTCCCTGTCGTGGCTTTGCGGCGAGCGAAGCCGCGGTCACGGCGACCATCGGGGGCTCGGACGCCGTGGCGCCGGAAGCGGCGGGTTTGGGATTGGTGCTGGCGCGTTTCAGCGCGTCGTTGATGAGGCTCATGCGTGGATCTCTCCTTCGAGTTCGCGGATGGCGCGGCGGACCATGCGGAAGTCGATCTTGCCCGCCTGTTCGACAAAGCCCGCGAGCAGGCATTTGTCGCCGAGAGCGTTCACGAGGCGCGGAATGCCGCCGCTGTATTGGTGGATCCGCCAGACGGCCGGCGCGCTGAACTGCGGCAGGCCTTTGGCCCCTGCGATGGCGAGGCGGTGCGAAAGGTAGCTGCCGACTTCGGTCATCGTCAGGGCGCGCAGATGGAACCGCACGGTGATGCGCTGGCGAAGCTGGCGCAGCGAATACTGGTCGAGCCGGTCGCGGAGTTCCGGCTGCCCCATCAGGACGATCTGCACGAGCTTGCGTTCGTCCGTTTCGAGATTGGACAGCAGGCGGACTTCCTCGAGCAGTTCGTTCGTCAGGTCCTGCGCCTCGTCGATGATCAGGACGGATTCGCGGCCGTGTTCGACCTGGTTGAGGAGAAATTCGTTGAGCTTGGCCAGCGTCTCCAGCCGGTCCAGGCCTTTCACGTCGAGGCCGAACTCCATGGCGATGCACTTCATCAGGCCGTTGGAATCGAGGACCGGATTGAGGATGAGCGCGGTGGAGTAGTTGGGCCCGAGTTCGTTGAGCAGGGCCCGGCAGAGAGTGGTCTTGCCCGCGCCGACTTCGCCGGTGAGTTGCACGAAGCCCTTCCGCTCGCGGATGCCGTAGAGCAGGTGGTTGAACGCCTCGCGGTGCTTGTCGCTGAAGAACAGGAACCGCGGGTTCGGCGTAATCGTAAAGGGCGGCTCTTTGAGCCTGTAAAATTCTAGATACACGGCAGGTCAATGCCCGGGGACCGCAGCCCGTCCAGTTGCCGTGGTCCGTCTTCGCCGACCCGCTTCGTCCCTGAAGCGGGCTTCGCCTGCGCCCCCACAGGGAGGACGATGGCGGCGGGGTTGTTCAACCCCGCGTTGTCATCGGTGAAATCGGATCGGGCCGTAAACGGCTTGAGGCGCTCGGCCGTCCTCGAATCGCGGATCCGGTGGGCGCAGCGCTGCTGGCTGGGGCCTTGGTCGCACAGGGTCAATTCGTCCGGAAGACATCGTCGGTCGGACCGGCCATGCTGTCTTCGAAGACTTGGTTGGGTCCGGCCGAACGGACCATCACGCCGTCGGCGGAGAAGAAGAACTGGAGCGGCGTGCCCCACGGATCGACGAACTCGCCCTTGGAATTCACGTCCCCTTTGCGCCCCACAATGATGAGGATGCGCTTGTCGCCCTGGCCGTTGATGGCCTTGGCGATCTCGATGTTGGAGCCTTTGGGGAATGAGCCGATGAACTCCTTGTATTGTTGGAGGCCGACGATGAGGCCCTCGGCCTGATCACGGAAAGCCACCAGCTTGGGATCGATCTTGGGCGCACGTTTGGCGACGGCGAAGCCCCACCCGGTGGCGGCCAAGGCAAGGAAGACCAGAAGCGACAGCCAAGTTCTCATGCTTGATAGAAAGCATGAGGGCGGCCAATGGCCGGCCGGCCGGACCCGAGATCCGGCGGGGTCTACGAAAAGAGGTCCTGCTGCCGGGCTTGGGCGAGCTGCTTGAGTTTCTCGCGTTC
>CANJSG010000123.1 GCA_947476875.1 Verrucomicrobiota bacterium
GTCCTGAGTTCAGCGGCGGGAGCACCTTGATCCGCGTTGCGACCTCGGCCAGTTCTTTTGGGTCAGCAAACCTCTTTCGCCCTTCGTCTCTTCCGGGGCCGAACACCGCATCTTGGATTCGCAAGTCCTCGGGATGCTGGATCAGATGCCTCAGTCGAACTTCGTTGGTGGTCCAAAGTCCGGAGCCATCTCGGAAAAAGATCACGCCACCCGGGACGGATTCATCCTCCGACAGATAGAACAGGATCGGGAACCCGGTGGGATCGGAGTTCCTGAGGCCTGACACGTAGTGAAATGTCTTCCACCTGTTGTGCCATTCTGGCGGAACCGCGTTGTAGGCGCTTGTTGGAGAGCTGGCGAGTTGCACCAAGTTGGACGGGTAAACCCCGCCATTGTCGTCGGCAGCCATGCTCAGGGACAACGCAGCATTCTTGATTATGAAGACCACTTCGTTTTTGAACAATCCGGGCCGCACTTTTCGGTATGCCGCCCACAGCGCCACGGCTGCCATGACCACTACAAAGGCCGCGACTACCTGGCGGTGCCTAAAAACTGACCGCGTGTTAGCAGGAATTTTCTGAGGCACTTCGATCATGTCGGGCGCTGAGTCAGCTCACGCCGAGTAGTCGAAATACACCGTCTTGAGCCGCGAGTAGAACTCCACGGCGCCGGCGCCCTGTTCCTTGAAGCCGTCGGTGCTGCTCTTCTTCAGGCCGCCGAACGGCGCCTGCAACGCGAGGCCGGTGCTGATCTGGTTCACCTTCACCACGCCGCACTCGATCTTCTCGGAGTAGACCATCGCCTTCTTGAAATCGCGGGTGATCAGGCTGGCGCTCAGGCCGACATCGACTCCGTTGGCCACCTTCAAGGCCTCGTCGAAGCTGTCCACGGCGATGAGCACGCAGACGGGACCGAAGACTTCTTCCTGCGCGATGCGCATGGTGGGCGTGACGTCGCCGAGCAGCGTGGGCTGCATGAAGTAGCCGTGGGCGAGGTCGCCATCGGTCAGCTTCGCGCCGCCCCAGAGGAGCTTCGCCCCTTCCTTCACCGCGATGTCGATGTAGTCGAAGTTGCCCTGGAATTCCTGCGCGTTGACCGAGGGTCCCATGGTGACGCCGTCCGCGAGGCCGTTGCCGACTTTGATGGCCTTCATCTTCTCGATGAGCTTCTCGGTGAAGGCGGGGAGGACGCTGCGTTCCACGATGACGCGGCTGGTCGCGGTGCAGGCTTGGCCGGTGAGGCCGAAGGCGGCGATGGCCACGAGGCGTGCGGCGAGGTCTAGGTCGCCGTCGGCGAGGACGATGGTGGGGTTCTTGGAACCCATTTCCATCTGCGCACGTGCCATGCGCTGGGCGAGTTGCTGGTAGATGCCGTGGCCGATCTTGTAGCTGCCGGTGAAGGAGAGCGCGATGATGTCGGGATTGGTCGCGAGTTCGCCGCCCACGCTGCGGCCGTCGCCGGTGACGACGTTGAGCACGCCCTTGGGCAGGCCGGCTTCGATTAACGCCTTGGCGACTTCGAAGGTCATCGCCGGAGCCTGTGAAGCGGGCTTGATGACGACCGTGTTGCCGCAGAGCAGGGCGGGGGCGAGTTTCCAGACCGGGATGGCGATCGGGAAATTCCACGGCGTGATCAGGCCGACGACGCCGATGGGTTCGCGCCGGGTCAGGAGGAGGTTGCCGGGCAAATCATGCGGGATGGTCTGGCCGCCGAGCGTGTAGCTGAGGCCGCCGAAGAAGCGGAGAATGTCGGCCGAGCGCTGCACTTCGCCGGTGGCTTCGGCGAGCGTCTTGCCTTCTTCGCGGGTCAACAGCTTGGCGAGGTCGGCCTTGCGGCTTTCGAGGATCTGCGAGGCCTTGCTGAGGATGCGGCCGCGGGCGGGCGCGGTCTGCGCGGCCCAGCCGGCAAAGGCTGCCTTGGCGGCGGCGATGGCGGCCTGCGCGTCGGCCTGGGCGCTGTGCGGATACGTCGCGACGGTCTCGCGCGTATCGGCCGGGTTCGTGGTGGAGAAGGTTTTGCCGGAGGCGGCGGCGATCCATTCGCCGCCGATGAGGTTCTGGTAGCTCTGCATGATGGGAAACGGTGTCGGCCCGGCGACGGGAAGGGAAGGACGAAGACAGGTCAGATCTGACGGCTGGGCTGCGAGCGGCCCGCTATTTCTCCGGATTCAGCAGTGCCGCGACTTTTGCTTTCACCGCTTCATCCATCTTGATGATCGGAGGCCAAGGGCGTTTGAAGCCTTCGCCGGGAATTTTTCGCGTGGCGTCGAAACCCATCTTGCTGCCCATCGCGATCTCGTTGGTGGCGTGATCGAGCACGTCGGACGGACCGCGCGTGAGCATGGAGTCGCGCTGGGGATCGGTGTCGGCGAAGAGATGGAAGAGGACTTCGCTGGTGTTGTGCACGTTTACCTCGGCGTCCACGACGATGATGTATTTGGAGAACATCATCTGACCCATGCCCCACAGGCCGTGCATGATCTTGTAGGCCTGCATGGGGTAGGTCTTCTTGATGGAGACGACCACGAGGTTGTGGAACGTGCCTTCGGCCGGCAGCGAGATGTCCACAATCTCCGGGAAGTTCATCTGGAAAATCGGGAGGAAGAGCTTCACCGAGGCCGCGCCGATGTAGAAGTCCTCCATTGGCGGGATGCCCACGATCGTCGCGGGATAGACGGCGTCCTTGCGATGCGTGATGGCGGTGACGTGGAACACGGGATACGGCTCGGGCAACGTGTAGTAGCCGGTGTGGTCGCCGAAGGGGCCTTCCATGCGGAGCGGTTCGGTCGGATCGACGTAGCCTTCGATGACGAAGTCGGCGTTGGCCGGGACCTGGAGGTCGTTGGTCTCGCACTTCACCAGTTCGACGGCCTTCTTCCGGAGGTAACCGGCCAGCATGAATTCGTCGAGGCCGTCGGGCAGGGGAGCGGTGGCGGCGAAGGGGAACATGGGATCGCCGCCGAGGAAGATGGCGACGGGCATGCGTTCACCCTTTTCGTAGTAGCGACGTCCATGACGCGCGGCGACTTTCTGGAGCTGCCAATGCACTCCGGTGGTGCGGTCGTCGTAGACCTGGATGCGATACATGCCGAGGTTGCGGTCGCCGGTGTCGGGGTCCTGGGTGACGACGCACGGCAAGGTGACGAAACGTCCGCCGTCGAGCGGCCAGCACTTGAGGATCGGGAGATCGGCGAGCGTGGGCGGATTCGGATTGGTGCCGACCTTCCAATCGGGCGCATCGGGCCACGGACCGGTGTGGCTGGCCGGGGCGTCGTAGCGATGCACCACGTCCTTGCACGGACCGGACTTCACGAGCTTGGGTTTGGCGTGGCGGAGTTCGAGCGCGGTGCCGAGGAGCTTGATGGCCTCCTTGAACCCGGTGGGCGGCTTCGCCTTCATGAGGGCGCCGAGTTCCTTGGCCACATCGTCCACGGTTGCGGCGCCCATGCTCATGGCCATGCGCTTCCAGGAGCCGAGCGTGTTGATGGCGACGGGGAAGGGCGAGATGACGCCGTTGATGGTGGGTTTTTCGAAGAGGAGAGCCTTGCCGCCGCCGGGCTGTTTCATCTCGCGATCGGCGATCTCGGTGATCTCCAGTTCGGTGGCGACGGGCTGGGAAACGCGCTTCAGCTCGCCCGCCCGGTCGAGCAGTTCGACGAAGTCCCGAAAGGAATCAAATGCCATGCGGCGAGGCTACCGGAAGCGGACCGCGTCGCAACCGATGTCACTCGGGTGTTTGCCAGGAAGAAGCCCCGCTTGATGAAGGTAGAAGGACGGAGTGTTGGCGCGCTCGGGCACCAAGCAAAAAACCGCAGCCGGAGATCCCGGTCTGCGGTTCGAAAATCATGGGACGGAGGGATCAGCCCAAGCGGTAGCAGATGCGCGCCTTGTTCAGGTCGTAGGGGGACATCTGGAGGCGCACGCGGTCGCCGATGGTCAGACGGATCCAGCGTTTGCGCATCTTGCCCGAGATGTGGGCAAGGACTTCGTGCTTATTATCGAGCACCACCTTGAACATGGTGCCGGCGAGCACGCTCGTTATCCTGCCTTCTACTTCTATGTGATCTTCCATTTTGCCTGTCATTTCGGCCAGGACGAACTCTCTGGAGTAACCGGACTGCTGGCCGCAGCACCGGGCTCAGGATAAATAAAGCGGAGCCCGGTTGGTCCGGGCTCCGCTCGCATTCAGGAAATCAAACGATTCTCAGTAGCGATCACGGCGAGGGCCGCCACGGTCTCCACCGCGGTCTCCACCGCGTCCGCCACCGCCACCGCCACCGCCGTAGCCGCCGCGTCCACCACCACCACCACCACCACCGTAGCCGCCTCCTCCGCCGCCACCGCCGCCGTAGCCACCACCGCCGCCGCCGGAACGGGGCGGACGGTCTTCCTTCGGACGGGCTTCATTGACGGTCAGGGGGCGTCCGTCGAGTTGGGCGCCGTTCATGGCTTGGACTGCGTTCTGCGCTTCTTCGGGCGTCGCCATCGAAACGAAGGCGAAGCCACGGGGACGGCCCGTGGCGCGATCCATCATCAGGTTGACTTCGAGGACGGTGCCGTGGGCGGCGAAAGCGTCCTGGAGTCCGTTTTCAGTCGTCTGGAAAGAAAGATTTCCAACGAAGAGTTTCGTGCTCATGTGTGATTTGCTGCCGTGACTAACTTACCAACTCCTAGACTGTTCCCGATGGCCGGGTTTCAAATCATCACTGAAACTCTGTTCAACTGGTGATTTTCCAGAGACTGGAGAGGTCTAGCTATCTAGACAGAACAGTGGCAAAAGTGACATTTCATCGATCCTACTCAAGGCCTAACTTTGGAAAATTGCGGTTCTTGGACAGTGTTCGGCTCCTGTTTTTGGCACATCCAGTCCGGGGCTTGATGATGAGGAGAGGTCGACTGCAGGTCCGCCCGGTAATGCTTCCCAGCAGACAGGATTGGCCTTCTGCCGAAGCAGCCGGTAGAAAACCGCCTTGATGAATCCTAATTCGAACAAGGTTGCCGTGGTGACCGGCGCCGGCAGCGGCGTGGGTCAGGCCGTTTGCTGGGAACTTGTCCGGCTTGGTTGGAAGGTCGCCGCCATCGGCCGCAGCCTGGCGTCGCTTGATGAAACGATCCGGCCTGCCGCCGATCTGTCGGATTCGATCACGCCCTTCGTTTGCGACGTGAGCAACTCAGCGGAAGTTGACGCCGCCGGGAAGGCCATCCTCGCCCAGTTTGGTGCCGTGGACGCTCTTGTGAACGCCGCCGGCACGAACACTCCAAAGCGGGCCCTCGAAGTCCTTTCGCTGGCCGACTACCACCGATTGATCGACACCAATCTCAACGGAGCCTATTTCGTCGTGCAGGCGTTCCTGCCGCAGATGCGTCAACGCGGGACGGGCACCATCGTCAACGTCGTGTCCGATTCCGCCAAGCAAGCCAGCCCCAAAGCCGGGCCCGCCTATTCGATGTCGAAGGCCGGCCTCGTCGGGCTCACCCAGGCGATCAATGCCGAAGAACGCGCCAACGGCGTCCGGGCCTGCGCCTTGTTGCCGGGCGACATCGACACCCCGTTGCTCGACAAACGTCCCTCGCCGCCCCCGGCCGAAGCCCGGGCTAAGATGCTCAAGCCCGAGGACGTCGCCGCCTGCGTGCTGTTTGCCATCAACCTGCCGCCGCACGCCATCGTCGAGGAGTTGCTGATCCGGCCGAGGTGAACGGCGCCGGTTCGGCTCGTGTCAGGGGCCCGGAAGCGCGGATGGCGGGACCCTGTTCGGGTGTAGCCTTGGTCGATGGATTCCGCGTCCGAATCCTTCCCCGGTCCGTTGATCCGCTTGTTACTTGATGAGTTGAGCCGCTACGTCCTCGCCGAGTCGTATCCGTTCGTTGTCGATGTCCCGCTGCTCGCGCACGCGCTCGGGAACCTTCACGGTGGCGGGCACGATGGCCTGGCTTTCCACCGACTTCACGATCAACGGCACGGCTGCCGCCACATACTGGGACAAGTCGTTCGCCGCTTCCGGATTCACCCTGACCGACGGCGACAACACCTTCGCGGCGGTCACCAAGGACGAGTTCAGGCGCACGATCTCGCCATTCCTCCCGGCTGTTTCGTCATTCGGCATTCGGCATTGGCCCATGCCTCTCCGCCCGCCGCTTTACAACTTCGGCCCCACGCTGTTTCATTGCCCATCACGCCATGACAACGTTTACCCGAACATTGCTCGCGGCCGGCCTCATCGCCGGCCTGTTGCCAACCCTCCACGCGGCGCCCGCCGTCACTCCTGCCGACCAGCTCAAAGTCGCCAAGGGCTTCAAGGTCGAGATGCTTTATGGCGTGCCCAAGGAAGACCAGGGGTCCTGGGTCTCGATGTGCACCGAGAAGAACGGTCGCCTCATCGTGTCCGACCAATACGGCAAGCTCTACCGCATCACACCTCCTGCGCTGGGCACGACCGAGGGGATCAAGATCCAGCCCATCGACCTTCCAGTCGGTCATGCCCAGGGATTGCTCTACGCTTTCGACAGCCTTTACGTGATGGTCGCCGAGGATAAGCCCTACAGCCGCGGCCTGTATCGCGTTCGCGACACCAACGGCGACGACACCTACGACGAGGTGACGCTCCTCCGGAAGCTGCAGGGCGGCGGCGAGCACGGGCCCCACGCGATCCTGCCTTCGCCCGACGGCAAGACGCTTACCATCATCTCTGGTAACCAGACCAAGGTCACCGACCTCAACTCGTCGCGGGTTCCGCTCACCTGGTCCGAGGATCATCTTTTGCCGCGCATGTGGGACGGCAACGGCTTCATGAAGGGAGTGCTCGCCCCCGGCGGCTGGATCGCCAAGACGGATCCCGAGGGCAAGACGTGGGAACTCGTCGCCACCGGTTTTCGCAACGAATACGACGCCGCCTACAACCGCAGCGGCGAACTCTTCGCCTTCGACGCCGACATGGAGTGGGACATGAACACGCCCTGGTATCGACCGACGCGCGTCAACCACGTCCTTAGTGGCGCCGAGTTCGGTTGGCGCAGCGGCGCCGGCAAGTGGCCGGCCTACTACCCGGACAGCTTCGGCGCGGTCGTCAACATCGGGCCGGGTTCCCCCACCGGCGTGGCCTTCGGCTACGGCGCGAAGTTCCCGGCCAAGTATCAGGACGCGCTCTTCATCTGCGACTGGAGCTACGGCAAGCTCTACGCGATCCACCTCAAGCCCGACGGCGCCAGCTACACCGGCGAGAAGGAGGAGTTCATCTCCGGTTCGCCGCTCGCCCTGACGGACCTGGTCGTCAATCCGGCCGATGGCGCGCTCTACTTCGCGGTCGGCGGGCGCAAGACCCAGTCCGGCCTGTATCGCGTGACCTACAGCGGTTCCGAATCCACCGCGCCGGCGAAGGCCGACACCCGGTTCGCCAAGGACCGCGAACTTCGCCACAAGCTCGAAAACTTCCACGGCAAGGCCGACCCGAACGCCGTCAAGGAAGCCTGGAAATCCCTCGGTTCGAAGGACCGTGCCATCCGGTTCGCCGCGCGTGTCGCCATCGAGTGGCAGCCCGTGGACCAGTGGCGCGAAAAGGCCCTGGCCGAGAAGGACCCCGTCACCGCGACCCACGCGATCCTCGCGTTGGCCCGCGTCAGCAGCCGCGACCAGTTCCATCGCAAGGACGGCGATCCGAAGCCCGAAGCCGCTCTTCAGTCCAAGGCGCTGGCCACGCTCGACCGCATCAACTGGAGCAAGCTCGAACTCTCCCAGCAGCTCGATCTGCTCCGGACCTACTCCGTCGTCTTCACCCGTCTCGGCGCACCGGACGAGGCCACTCGCCAGAAACTCATCGCGAAGTTTGATCCCGCGTTTCCGGCCAAGACCACCGAACTCACGGTCGAACTGGCGAACATGTTGATCTTCCTCGAAGCCCCTTCCGCGGCGACCAAGATCGTGGCCGCACTTCAGAAGGCGCCGACGCAGGAAGAGCAGTTGGACCTCGCCCGTGCGCTCCGCGCGCTCAAGACCGGATGGTCCATCGACCAGCGCACGGCCTACTTCAACTGGTTCCTCAAGGCCGCCAGCTTCCGCGGTGGTCCCAGCCTCAGGGGATTCCTCCGCGACATGAAGGCGGACGCGGTCACGACCTTGTCCCCGACGGAACTTGCGTCGCTCAAGCCCGTGCTCGACGCGAAGCCCGTCCTGAAGAAACCCAGCGAGATCCTCGCCGGACGCCAGCAGGTCAAGGAATGGACCGTCGCCGATCTGGATCCCATTCTCGAGAAGGGGCTCAAGGGCGGACGCAGCTTTGCCCGCGGCCGCGAGCTCTTCGGCGCCGTCGGATGCGCGGCTTGCCACCGCTTCGACACCGACGGCGGCGCCGTGGGACCCGATCTCACGGGCGTGGCCGGCCGCTTCAGCGCGCATGACCTGATGGAATCGGTCATCGAACCCAGCAAGGAGATCAGCGACCAGTATGGCTCCACCATCTTCACCTTGAAGAACGGCGACGAAGTGATCGGCCGCGTGGCGAACCTGAACGGCGACAGCATCTCCGTCATGACCGACATGTTCGACCCGGGCAACTTCACCAACGTGAACCGGCCCAACGTCGCGAAGTCCGAGCCGTCCAAGACCTCGATGATGCCGCCCGGCCTCCTCAACAGCCTCAAGCAGGACGAGATCCTCGACCTCGTCGCCTACCTCCTGTCGCGCGGCGACCAGAAGGCGAAGATGTTCAAGTGAGCGACCCCTGCCGCTGACCATTCCAAACTCGAAGGCTGCCAGCACCTCGTTGGCAGCCTTTTTCTTTATTCACCCGTGCAATACGTCCTCATCATCCACGAAGTCGCCGACTATCCCGCTTGGAAGAAAGTATTCGATGGCGCCGCCGGCATTCGCCGCGAAGCCGGAGAACGCTCCTACCAGGTCCTCAAGTATCAGAGTGACGCCAACAAGATCGTCCACTTCTCGGCCTGGACCTCCATCGACGACGCGCGCCAGTTCTTCGAGTCGCCCAAGCTCGTGAAGATCCGCGCCGAAGCCGGCGTGAAGGCCCCTGAGTTCATCTACCTCGAGCAACTCGAGGCGGGGACGCTGTAGATTCCTTAGGTCCGTCGTCGGCGTCGGATGACGATGATGAACGACGCCCAGAGCAGGCTGTTCGCGATCATGGAGACGACCAGCAACCAGGCCGGTGTGGATTCACCGGGCCATGCCATCAGGATCAGCCGTCGGGGCAGGAGGAGGATTCGTTCGATCCACAGAAGAACTAGCACCGCCGGATCGGTTGGCAGCAAGGACGGCGGCAGATGGGACAGGAGAAAGCCCGCGCCGCGCACCAACTGGAGCGCCAACCAATGCGCGACGGCCCATCCGGCCAGTGGCCACCAGGGAAAGCGCCGGGGCGTTTCAGCGCCGGCTCCAGAGGTCGTATTGTTCGCGGAAGACTTCACGGAGGTTGCCGGCGTGACGCTCCCACAGAGTCCGGCATTGGTCGAGGGATGGGGCTTCTTCGGGCGGTTGATCTGCGAGCAATTCGCCAAGCAGCTCATGCAGGAGATCCGGACTCGTCGTGCAGTCGAGCAGCGGCCTCAGGCGTCCGCCGATGTGGGTGGTGATGACGAGCCCGTCGGCATCGCGCGTGCGCGACAACGCCCTGCGCCAGTCGAAGAATCCGAGCTGCTCCGCGCCGTCGATGAACCACACGACACGTTCGCCGTCGCCGGAGGACCAGATGGCATCCGGAGCCCCGATCTTCGTCGGTTGTTCGGAATGGAGGGCTTGATCGAAGGACGCTTCGAGTTCGATGCCCTGCGTCTGCCAGCCTTGCTGGAATCGGATCATGGGCGTTTTCCATCCGTCCCGTCTGAGGCGCGCCGACAGTTCGAGCGTCAGGGTCGTTTTGCCGGCGCCCTTGGGGCCGACGAGTGCGCCGCGGCCGTTGAGCTGCTGGAGACGTCGCAGCAGTTCGTCGTGCGACGGCCCGCGATAACGCAGCGCCTCGATCCGGCTGGCTCGAAATGGATTTTCAGCTGCGTGCAAAGCGGAACGAAGACTTCTTCCGTTTCGGATCAACCGTGACGGCCTGGAGCGTCAACGGCCGACCGGTGGGTGACACGACGAGGTCCCAGTGCAGCACCGTTTCTCTGCCCGAGTCGGCGACGAACTCGATCGCCCACTTGACGGAGACAAGCCGGCCGTCGAACGACAGCGGGCCCTGCGGCAAATCGAAACGAAAGGGCCGGGCGTCCTGGGGTTGCATGGCCGAGAAGGTCTCGGTGCGGATCACGCCGACGTCGGTGGTGCCTTTGCCTTCGGTGAACCAGAAGAGCCGGACCTCGGCGGAGCGTGGAGCCGATTCGAGGGACCACGCGGCGACGCCGTCGATGGATTCGCCGGGACGGAACGAACGACGACCGCCGCGCAGTCCCAGCCGAAAGCCTGATCCTTCGAGAAGCTCCGGGTCGGCGAGTCCTTCGTGGAAAACTTCAGCTGATTCATCGCCGGCCAGCAGCGTTACCGGGAATTCATCGTCCACATCGGGCCATCGGGCGATATCGCCCTGCACGGCGAGAAACCATTCAAGCTTGTTCTTCTTCGCCTCGAAGGTCGGGGCCGCATCGGACGGAGCGGCGACCTCGGTTTCACCGGCGCGCATCTCGGCTCGGTCGGCAGTGTCGAGGATCGGCATACGGAGGAAGACGCTGTGGTCGGTGCTCGTCGTGGTGCCGCGCGTGTAGGTGGCGGATTCGCGGCCGACGAGGAAGAGGCGGACGCGGTCCATGCGCTCCACCGCACCGGAGAAATTCCAGCGGATCCTGAACCTGCCGCCTGTGCGCGGCGTGCCGGGAGCGATCTGGAGCGTGGGCCTGGGATTGGCGAGCGCGAGGAGTTGACAGAGAAACCATCCGAAAAGGAAAAGGCCCATCAGCACGAAGGGGATCATGAAGATTCCCATGAACCATTCCGGGGGCCCCCTTCGCCAACTCGTGATGAATTGGCCGACGAAAACGCTCACGATGCCGTTCCAGAAGAGGCAGAAGAACAAGGTGCCGAAGACCTTGGCGGCAGGGCTGGCGGCGGGTTTAAGCGTGAGGGATTCGTCGTTGGCCATCCCAGCGCCGGGCGAGGTGGCGTGCCGAGGCGCAGCCCGCAGGCTGGAGGAGATGGAAGCGGCGCCGGATTTCGACTTCTTCAGTCCACGAAACGTCGCGACGAGAACGGCGACTCCAATGACGAGGAACACGAGTGTCAGCAGGCCGAAGAACATCATCGGCGTGGCACTCCTGATCAGGACAGACTCGGCCGGGTTGGACGGATTGACGAACGCCACCGCTTCGCGTCCGACAGGATAGCGGCGGACGACCTCCTCCTTGCCATTGCGTCCGCTGCTGCTGCCGCCGAAGAAAGTCACCCTGCTCGAACGGTAGGTGCGCCCGCCGATCTCGTAACGGTAGAGAATCTCGGGCCGGTAGGTAGTGCTGCCATCGCCGTCGCTGGACGAAACCACACGGCTCAACTCCACCGTGCATGTGGTCTCGTTCCACGAACGGGCCTGCATGATCATCAGCGCCGGATGCAGCAGCACGACCCAGGTCGCGCCGACTCCGATCCCGGCGAACATGAGGCCGAATACCAGCCCGAAAATGAAGCCGAGCCTCCTTGTGCCCGGCCCTTCGGCCTTCGCCGAGATCGGGCGGGCAGCGGACTCGTCAGCGCGTTCCCCCCGCAGCGAGGACCAGGCGATGGCGGCGCCGACCGCGACGAATACAAACGGGATGAGCATGAACGGCAGGATCAAGAGCTTGCCCCAGTTCGTCGCGGCGGGTCGCAGCACGATCTCTTCTCGGTTGGCGGGGTTCTGCCGCGCCATGATGGTTTCCCCGGGACGATGGCGCTCCACAACCGCGAGCGCGGCCGTGTAGCTCTCATCATGTTCCTGGTGCGTGCCCGTGATCGTGCGGCCGCCGGTTGTGGTCTCGAATCGGACGACGGCTTCGAAGCCGCCGCCCGCCCCGGATGCCGGGACGACCTCGGAGGAAACAATCCGGCACCGCACCTCCGCCCAGCTTTCCTTGGCCGTATCTTGGAAGAGGAAGTAGCCCATGAAGCCGATGAACAGCAGGCCAAACCCCGCGAAGACCAGGCCGAAGAGGGCTCCGGCGATCCGTCCGACGATCCCGCCGGCCGTTCCGCCCACA
>CANJSG010000124.1 GCA_947476875.1 Verrucomicrobiota bacterium
CTTCCAGCCGAGGCCCTGTTCTTCGAGACCGGCCGCTTCCGGTTCGGGCCCGACGTGCGAGGCCGGCCCGGCGCCGTGGGTCTTGCCGAAAGTATGGCCTCCGGCGATGAGCGCCACCGTCTCCTCATCGTTCATCGCCATGCGGGCGAAGGTCTCGCGGATATCGCGCGCCGACGCCACGGGATCAGGATTGCCGTCCGGGCCCTCCGGGTTGACGTAGATCAATCCCATCTGCACGGCGGCGAGGGGGTTCTCCAGATTGCGGTCGCCGGTGTAGCGGACATCGCTGCCCAGCCAGGTCTTCTCGGCGCCCCAATAGACGTCGTGATCCGGTTCCCACGTGTCCACCCGTCCACCGCCGAAGCCGAAGGTTTTGAAGCCCATCGTTTCCATCGCGACGTTGCCGGTGAGGATCATCAGGTCGGCCCAGGAAATTTTCCGGCCATACTTCTGCTTGATCGGCCAGAGGAGACGGCGCGCTTTGTCGAGGCTCACATTATCAGGCCAACTGTTGAGGGGGGCGAAGCGTTGCTGGCCACGTCCGCCTCCACCGCGACCGTCACCCATGCGGTAGGTGCCGGCGCTGTGCCAGGCCATGCGGATGAACAGGCCGCCGTAGTGGCCGAAGTCCGCCGGCCACCAGTCCTGCGAGTCGGTCATCAACGCCGCGAGATCCTTCTTCAGCGCCGCGAGGTCGAGGCTCTTGAACTCTTGGGCGTAGTCGAAGTTGTCGCCCATCGGATCGGACTTGGCGGAATGTTGGTGCAGGAGCTCGACCTTGAGTTGGCTCGGCCACCAGTCCTTGGTCGTGGTGGGGAGGCTGGCCCCGTGGTTAAACGGGCATTTGGCTTCGGATGACATGGTTGACGCTTGGTTGCTTGGTTTAGATGATCCCGACCGGTCAATCGGATACGTGACCTGTCTTTCATCATTCGTGCACCCGGAGCATCACGATTGAAATACTTGTTTCCTAGGTTCTCCATAGGCAGCTCCTATCGGAAGTGATTGGCTCGCCGGAGAGTTGGTCAAGTTGAGCCGGAACGATGCAGTCGGAATGCGGCCCCGGGACCTTGTTTTTCTTTGGCTCCGGTTGTGTTCGCCGCGTGTGGCATTCTTCACCTTACTCCGAGCTTCAATCCTCCGGGCGCTCCCCACTGGGCGCCATCTTCACGATCCGGGGCATGAACTCGGCCAGCACTTCCACGAGATCCGTCTGCGCGGCCATGACGGCGTGGATGTCCTTGTAGGCCATCGGGACTTCGTCGAGGCCGGCGGAGAGGAGATGGACGTTCCTGTCCTTGAGCACGCGGTTCACCTTGCTCCATTCGAAGGTCTCGTTCGCCTTCGTCCGGCTCATCACACGGCCCGCGCCGTGCGAGGCGGAACCAAGCGAGCCGTCACCGCCCTTGCCGCGAACGACAAATCCCGGCGTGGCCATCGATCCGGGGATGATTCCCAGCACGCCCGCGTGCGCCGGCGTCGCGCCCTTGCGATGAACCACGACGTCGCGTTCCACGCCGCCGATGGCGTGACGTTCCTTCCACGCGAAGTTGTGGTGGTTTTCGATGTCCGCGAGGACCTCGACGCCGAGGTGCGCGGCGATGTGGCGATGGATCATGGCGTGGTTGGCCGCGGCGTAGCGCCCCATCAACTCCATCGCGGCCCAGTATTCCCGGCCTTCTTCGGAATCGAGCGTGAGCCACGCGAGGTGCTTGTGCTCCTTGGCCAGTTCCGGGTGCTGCGCCATCGCCAGCCTGGAGTAATGGTCGCAGACGGCCGCCCCCGTGCCACGGCTGCCGCTGTGGGAAAGGAGCGCGACGTATTCACCGGGCGGTAGGCCGGGCATCCCCGACGGTCCAGCGCCATCTTCTTTGACCGTCAGTGTTCCGAATTCCACGAAGTGGTTGCCGCTTCCGCTCGTCCCGAGCTGCGCCCAGGCGCGGTCCTTGTTGCCCCGGGTGATCTGGCTGACGGTCCAGTCGGCATCCATCACGTCATGCTGGCGCCGGTCCTTGAAGTGCGCACCGACACCGAAGCGCGTCTCGTCTTCGATGGCCTTGATAAGGCGGTCGCGTTTGCGGTCGATATCGCGCATCGGCCAGTCGAGGACGGTCAGCTTCATGCGGCAGGCGATGTCGACGCCGACGGCGTAGGGGATGACCACGTTGTCCGTGGCCAGCACACCGCCGATGGGCAGGCCGTAACCGACGTGCGCATCGGGCATGAGCGCACCGGCCACCGAGATCGGCAATTGGCAGGCGCGGGAAAGCTGGTTGATGGCTTCGGGTTCGAGTCCTTCGCCCCATTGCTTCCACGGGGCCGGCGCCTCGCGAATGACCCGGTTCGAGCGCAGCAGCACCTTGGCGAACTCGCCTCGCAGGTCGTCGTCCGCGAAGTTCGCCGGGGCCTTCACCACGGCCTCGACCTCCGCCGCCAGCGCGGCCTTGTCGAGGCCCTTGAGGATGTAGCGGCTGATGAAGTCCATGCCGCGACGCATGGCTTCGCCCGGCGGCACACCGAGGCGGATGAGGTCTTTTTGGTTCATGGCCGACTGCTTCCTTCCTTCGTTCGTGGGTAAGACGAGAATGCCGGCACAGCCTCATTGCAACTCTGCTTGGGCGGAGGCGTTGGCGGGAGAGCTTGGAAACGTCCGATTCAACTCCACTTCTCGTGCGCGTGGCTGGCGGCGCGGTCGAGGTGGGTGTAGCCGCCGTCGACGTGGATAATCTGTCCGGTCGTGTGCGAAGACCGGGGCGAGGCCAGGAAGACGACCATGGCGGCGATCTCCTCGGAGGTCGTGAGGCGCTGGCCCAGCGGCACAAGGCGCTCGATTGCTTTGCGGGAGGCGGCCGGATCGGCCTGCGAGGCGAACCATGTCCGGTATTGGAGCGAGTCGCACTCGGCGGGAACGACACAGTTCACGCGGACCCCCTGCGGCGCGAGGCCGAGAGCCCATTCACGGGTCAACGCGTTGATGCCGCCCTTGGCCGCAGCGTAGCCCGAGGTATTACCCTGGCCGGTCTCGGCCACCTTGGAACCGAGGTTGATGATCGCGCCTCGCGCGGCGATGAGCGCCTCACGGGCGAAGTGGGTCACGGCGAAGACGTGGAAAAGATTCTTCTGGAGCGAGGCCATGAACACGGCGGGCGACTGCTCCAGCCCGACGCCGTCGTTGACCCCGGCGTTGTTCACCAGCACGTCGATCCGGCCGAAGGTTTTCAGCGTCTGCTCTACCAATAAGCGACAGGCGTCTTCCGAAGTGAGGTCTCCGCCAATGAAGACAGCCGCGCCACCGCACTTGGCGGTTACGGCCGCCCCACGCTCCACGTCGCGTCCATGGACGACCACCTGCGCTCCTTCCGCCGCAAACAGGCAGGCGATGGCTTCGCCGATTCCCGCCGTAGCGCCGGTGACGAGGACAACTTTGCCTTCGAGGTTCAGGTTCATGGGAACTTCAAACGTTGACCCACTTCTTCGCGGAGCTGCTCTTGAGGATGGCTTCGCAGAGCTTCACCTCGTGGTGGCCGTCGGCGGCGGTGGCGAAGAGGGCGGGGGAGGTTCCGCCGTTGGCGATGTGCTGGTAGACGGCGCGGTAGTGCATCTTGTGTGCGTCGGCAAAACCTTCGGCGTGGCCGCCGGGATAATCGGAGAAGCCCGCGATGTCTTCGGTGAATCCCGCGGTGTTGCGCTGGAGGATCTGATTTGGTTCGTCGCGCCGCCCGAGTTGGATTTCGTTCGGCTGCTGGAGATCCCAGCGGACGCTGCCCTTGGTGCCGTAGATTCCCATGGCGAGGCTGCACTTCCAGCCGGCGGCGACCTGCGAGATGGAGGCGTTGGCGTGGACGTTATTGGCGAAGCCGTGGCCGGATTTGCCGAACTTGAGCAGCACGCTGCCGAAGTCCTCGGTGTCGACCTTGTAGGGGACCATCGTGGCCGGATCGACCTTGGCGAACGTCTTCACCTCGCCAGTGGGACGGAGCCGGGTTTTGTGAAAAGTCTCCAAGTGCGCGAAGACGCCTTCGGCCTTGGCACCGAGGATGAACGAGACCGCGTCGATCCAGTGCGTGCCGATGTCGCCGACGGCGCGGAGTTTGCCGCCTTCGCTGGAGAGCACGCGCCAGTTGTAGTCGGTCTGCTGGAGGAGCCAGTCCTGGAAGAAGTGGCCCTGGACATGGATGATCTGGCCGAGGTCGCCGCGTTGGACGAGCGCGCGCATCTGGAGAATGGCGGGGAAGAAGCGGCACATGTAGTTCACCGCGAAGACGGGCGCGAGGTGGGAGGGGGCGCGCTGCGACCGCGTGGCTTCGCAGCGCGAAGCCAGCCACCTGACGACCTTGGCCGTCTCCTTGGAGGTCATGCCAAGAGGCTTCTCACAGACGACGTGTTTGCCGGCCTTCAATGCGGCCAGTGACTGCTCCACGTGCGCCTTGTTGGGCGAAGTGATGTGGACGACGTCGACGTTGGGCGACGCGAGCAGCGCCTTGTAGTCGTAGTCGCCGTAGACTTCAGGAATGCCCCACTGTTCGGCGGTGGCCTGGGCGGACTTGGTGGAGCCGCAGATGGCGGTCACTTGGACGCCCAGACGTTTCAATGCCTCGATGTGGACGGGCCCGATGAAGCCCGTGCCGATGACGCCGGCGCGCAGGGAGTGGAGTGGCTTGGACATGGGGCGAGTGTGAACGGGTGCCCCGCGCCATGGCAAAGGAAGAGGTTGGTCCTCGGACCCGCCATCGGGCTTGTCCGAGGGACGGGAAGTCGCCACGCTCCACCAATGTTCACCCCGATGACTCGCCGCCGTTGGATCGTCTCCGCCTCCGCCTTCCTCGCCCTGGGTAGTGCGCCGATGTTGAATGCCGCCACGAGCGGATCTTCCTACTGGGCCTATTTCGGCACTTACACCGGTGCGAAGAGCAAGGGCATCTACGCGGCGGAGTATGACGCCGCCACCGGCAAGGTGGGCGCGCCGAAGCTCGTCGCGGAATTGCCGAACCCGACTTTTCTTGCGGTCGATCCTTCCGGGAAATTCCTCTATGCGGTGGGTGAAGTCGGGGACTTCGAGGGAAAGAAAGGCGGCGTCATCCGTGGCTATTCGATCAAGGCCGCGACCGGCGAACTGAAGGCGATCAACAGCCAGTCGACCGTCGGCGGGGGGCCTTGCCACGTCACCATCGATCCCAGCGGCAAGGTCGCACTGGTCGCCAATTACGGCGGCGGCAGCGTCGCTTCGTATTCGGTGGCGCCCAATGGAATGTTGTCCGAAGCGAAGACCTTCATCCAGCACACCGGCAGCAGCGTGAATCCCGGTCGGCAAAAGGAACCGCACGCCCATTCGATCAATGCCTCGAAGGACGGCCGGTTTGCCATCGCGGCCGATCTCGGAATCGACAGGGTCAATGTCTACAAGCTCGACTCGGCCAAAGGGACGTTGACTCCCAATCAGCCGGCGTTCGTGTCCCTGAAACCCGGCAGCGGCCCGCGCCACTTTGCTTTCCATCCGGATGGCAAACACGCCTTCGTCATCAACGAGCTCCTCTCGGCTCTGACGCTCTTCCGCTACGACGCGAAAGGCGGCGTCCTGACCGAGGTCCAGACCGTCAGCACCCTTCCGGGCGAGGTGAAGGGGAACAGCACGGCGGAAGTCGTGGTGCATCCTTCGGGCAAGTTCGTCTACGGATCGAACCGCGGCCACGACAGCATCGCGATCTTCCAGTTTGACGCCGCGAAGGAGTCGCTGACGCCCAGTGGCCACGCGAAAACCGGCGGCAAGACGCCGCGCAACTTTGCGTTGGATCCCAAGGGCAATTTTCTCATCGCCTGCAACCAGAGCTCGGATTCGGTGGTCGTCTACAAGGTCGACCAGGCCAACGGAGCGCTTGAAGCCACGGGCGCCAAGCTGGAGATCGGCGCGCCGGTGTGCGTCCGCTTCGCGCCGCGGTCGAACTAGGCCATTCGCTTTCGCCGAAAAGCTTTCATGAAACCCATGCTCCCGCTTCGCTCTTGGATGGTCGCGCTGGTCGGACTCCTCGCGGTCGCGACCGCGGCCCTCGCGCAGGTTCCGGCTCCGGGTTCGTCCCGGCCACAACGTTCCGTGCGCTTGGCCCCGCCGGGTTCCAAGCCCGCGACGATCCGGCCGAACTTCATCGTCATCCTCGTCGACGATCTGGGCTGGAGTGATCTCGGGATCGGTGGCGGTTTGCTCTACGAGACGCCGAACATCGACAAATTTGCCCGGTCGGCGGTTCGGTTCACGCAGGCCCACAGCGCCTGCACCGTGTGTTCGCCGACCCGGGCCGCTCTGCTTACGGGCCAGTATCCGGCGCGCCTCCACATCACCGATTGGATCGCCGGCCACGTCCGGCCGAAGGCGAAACTGCGCGTGCCCGACTGGACGAAGGAGCTGCCATCGGAAACGACAACGATCGCCGAAGTGCTCAGGGGCGTCGGCTATTCCACCGCGCTCATCGGCAAGTGGCATCTCGGCGGCACCAACTCGACGCCCGAACATCACGGCTTCGACCTGAACATCGGCGGCACCGACAAGGGGCAGCCTCCGAGCTACTTCTCGCCCTACAAGATTCCCACGCTCAAGGACGGCCCCGTCGGCGAGTATCTGACCGACCGCGAGACGGATGAGGCGGTGAAGTTCATCCAGTCCCACACCAACAGTCCGTTTTTCCTCTACCTGCCGCGCTACTCCGTCCACACGCCGCTCCAGGCCAAGCCGGAGAAGATCGCCAAGTATCGCGAGAAGGCGGCCAAGGTTGGAGGAATCCACACGAATCCCACCTACGCCGCCATGATCGAAAGCCTCGACGAAAGCGTCGGCCGGATCCTCGAAACGCTGGAGAAGCTCAAGATCGACGACCGCACCGTGGTCGTCTTCACCTCCGACAACGGCGGCCTGATCCCGGTGACCTCGAACCTCCCGCTTCGTGCCGGCAAAGGCTCCGCCTACGAAGCCGGCATCCGCGTGCCGCTGTTTGTGCGGTGGCCGGGGCATTCCCGGGCCGATAGCGCCGTGAATTCGCCCGTGATCACGCAGGACCTGTTCTACACCATCGCCGACATGGCCGGAGCGCCTCTCCCGGCCAAGCTGCCCCGCGACGGGATCTCGCTCACCACCGCCTTGGCAAAGGGCTTCGACCCTCGCCGCGACTCCCTCTACTGGCACTACCCGCACTACCATCCCGGTGGAGCGACTCCCTACAGCGCCGTCCGCCGTGGCAACTGGAAGCTCATCGAGTTCCTCGAAGACCATCACGTGGAACTCTACGACCTCGCGACAGATCCCGGAGAGCGGAAGGATGCGGCCCAGATGATGCCCCACGTGACCGCGACGTTGAAACGATCCCTCGAATCCTGGCGCGATCAGGTTGGTGCCCAGATGCCCACCGCGAACCCCGGCTACGATCCGGCCGAAACCGCGCCCACGGCTGGGAAGAACAAAGCCGCGACGAAGAAGTAGGACGCACGCAACGGACGGCTTCAGTCTTCTTCGGCTGGGTCGTTTCCCCCGAATCTGCCGCGATGTGGAGTTTGGAACGGTGTTTGTGCCCTTGATTGCATTTTGTCCCTTGCGCAGGGGCGGGGTCTGACGCTTCTTTCGGCCCAATGAGCCAGCGGGTCCTGATCGCTCCTGACAAGTTCAAGGGAACTCTTTCCGCCACTGCGGCCGCCAATGCCATTGCCCGGGGCTGGCGAAGTGTCCGGCCCGACGACACCCTTGAGCTCGTTCCGATGAGCGACGGTGGAGACGGATTCGGTGAGGTCCTGAGCAAGTTGCACGCGTCTCGGGAACGTTCGGTCAAGACCTTCGACGCCGCCCGGCAACCCTGCGAACCCGTCTGGTGGTTTGAGCCTGAGACCTCCACCGCCATCATCGAGTCGGCCAAGTGCATCGGGTTGGCCATGCTTTCGCCGGGCAAGTTCCATCCCTTCCACCTCGATACCTTCGGGCTCGGCACACTCATCCATGGGGCGGTCAAATCCGGGGCCAAACGCTGCATCATCGGCGTGGGTGGCAGCGCGACCAACGACGCCGGCATGGGCCTCGCCCGCGCGCTTGGATGGAAATTCCTTTCCAAGGACGGCGGCGAGATCGGCTCGTGGCCGCTGCTCCACAAGGTCGCGACTGTCGTTCCTCCCGCGAAAAGAAAACCCTTCGCCCAGATGATCGTCGCCACCGATGTGGCCAACCCGCTTCTCGGACCGAAGGGCTGCTCCCGCGTCTACGGCCCCCAGAAGGGTCTTCGCCCCGAGGACATGGAAACGGCGGAAGCGGCCTTGAAGGGACTTGTCGCCGCCATGAAGAAGATCGGGCCCGACTACTCGAAGGAGCCCGGCGCCGGAGCGGCCGGCGGTTTGGGCTACGCATTGATGGCCTTCTGCGGCGCCAAACGCGTCTCCGGCTTCGAGGTCTTTGCCAAGGAATCCGATCTGAAGAAGAAGATCGCCGCCGCCGACCTCGTGCTGACTGGCGAAGGCTCCATCGACGACCAGACCCGCATGGGCAAAGGGGTAGGGGAACTCGCGCTTCTCTGCACCAAACTCAACCGCCCCGTCTACGGCCTCGCCGGAGTCGTCCAACCCGCCAAGAAGAAGGACATCTTCACCGGCACCGACGAACTCGTCCGCCTGACCACTCCCGAAGAAGCCAAAGCCCACCCCGCCGAATGGCTCGGCAAACTTGCGGCGCAGCTGGCCGGCAAGATTGGTTGAACCGCCTCCGTAGCCGCCGACAGTCGCGACTGAATTGGCTCAGCCCATTTATCCCGTTCCGCCCGGTTCGTGTGTCTGTGGAACCGGAGCGCCGCTCTCCGACCCGGCGGGAAGACGGGGCGCCGGTGCTGCGCAACCCTGATCGTCGCGGCCGAAGGTTCTGCGCTTGGTTCTTGGAAGGCGGGTCGGTTAGCTAATCGCCAATGCCTTCCGCGACTCCCACCGCCGATCCGGCGGACGACACGTTTCCGAAACAGATCCCGTTCATCGTCGGGAACGAGGCCTGCGAGCGCTACAGCTTCTACGGGATGAAGGGCATCCTCGCCGGCTACATCACCGGCGAGGTGTTGAAAGGCGGTCTGGGCCAGCAGAAGGACACGGCCACGGTATGGATTCACCTGTTCATCATGGTGAACTACTTCACGCCGCTGCTGGGCGCCTACATCTCCGACCGGATCTGGGGCCGCTACAAAACCATCCTCTGGATCTCGCTGCTCTACTGCGCAGGCCACGGCGTGCTGGCGGCGAGCGATCTGTTTTCCGGAACCGAGGCCCGCACGTGGATGCTGTGGATCGGTCTCACGCTGATCGCCTTTGGCGCGGGTGGCATCAAACCGTGCGTCTCGGCGTTCATGGGCGACCAGTTCAAGGAGAGCCAGTCGCGGCTCTACCAGAAGGCGTATGCAGCCTTCTATTTCTCGATCAACTTCGGCTCCTTCTTCGCCTTTCTGACGATTCCCTTCATCGCCAAGAAGTATGGATACTCGTGGGCCTTCGGCATTCCCGGCGTCCTCATGGCCATCGCGACGTTCATCTTCTGGCTGGGCCGGAATCGCTACGTGAAAGTGCCGCCCGCCAGGGAAACGAAGGCGGCCGGATTCTTCCCCGTCCTGTTCGCCGCGCTGGGCAGTCCGGCGAAGGACCGTCCGTTTTGGGATCGTGCCCTCGGGAAGTTCTCCAAGGACGAAGTGGAGGCCGCGAGGTCGGTGCTGCCGGTGTTGAGCGTCTTCGCCTTGATCCCGCCGTTCTGGGCCATGTTCGACCAGCATTCGTCGACGTGGATCATGCAGGCCAAGGCCATGATCCCCTACAAGGTGACGGAGACCTACTCGATCAGCGGCGAGGAGATGCAGTCGCTGAATCCGCTGCTGGTCATGATCCTCGTGCCGGTGCTGACGCTGGGGGTGTATCCGCTGTGCGGGAAGTTGGTGACTCCGCTGCGCCGGATCGGCTTGGGAATGTTCGTCGCCGGCGGCTCGTATCTCGTGGTCGCGTGGATCCAGCGCCAGATCGATGGCGGCGCAACGATGAGCGTCCTGTGGCAGGCGGTGCCCTACACGATCCTGACGGCGGCCGAGGTGCTCGTGTCGGTCACAGGCTTGGAGTTCGCCTACACGCAGGCGGCCAAGTCGATGAAGAGCATGATCACGAGTTTCTGGCTGCTGACGGTGGCGGTGGGCAACGGCTTGGTGGCGTTGATCACGAAATTCGGCAGCAGTGGAGCCAGCGATTCCTCGGTCACGCCGGAACGCTTCACGCAGTATTCGATGATCACCTTTGCCGTGGCCGTGGTGTTCGTCTTCGTGGCGATGGCCTATCGCTACAAGGACGTGGGCGAAGCCCGGAAGTAGCCGGATCGCCGCCTAGTTCCGAGGGATGCGCTGGAGTGCGGCGATGGCCCTGCCGTGAGTGGGCTGAAGCTTAAGGCAACGCTGGTAGGCGTCGCGCGCCCCGGCCGTTTCCCCGGTGAATCGCCGGGCTTCGCCAAGGTAGAACCACACGATGGCGAAGTCGGGGGCGGCTTTGGCGGCGGGCTCAAGGTCGCGAAGCGCGCCGGCCACGTCATTCCTCAGGAAAGCGCCCTTTCCGCGGGCGAAAAGCGCAAGGCCTGCCTGCACGGCGGCCTTGTCCTTCAGTCCGGATTTCTCGAACGACTCGGCGAGTTCGCCATGGAAATTGCCGCCCATGTCGCAGGCCTGTTGCCAAGCGGTGCGGGCTTCGGCGGCCTTGCCGGACTGGGCGAGGGCGCTTCCCAGGACCCCGAGGGATTCCGGGCCGGCACCGACGGAGTTGAAGCAATTCGTCACGAGCGCAAGCGCGGCCGGCACGTCGCCTTTCATGAGATGCTGACGGGCGAGAAGCAGGGCGTAGTCCTCGGTCCAGAGAGTGTCGAGGGCACGTTTCGATTCCTCCATCGCGCCGGCGAGATTGCCTTTGGCCTGCAAGGTTTCGCTTCGCGCGAACCAACCGAGAGTGCCCATGTTCTCGCGGCGCTTGCGGATGGCGGGGTAGGTGATGTCCCAGACCGGGATGAGCGGTGAACCACGAAGGGCCCGTTCGCGGTAGTCCAAGGCCGAAGTGCCCCGGCCAAGTTCCGCCTCGGCGTAGCTCATGAGGAGATTGGCCGTGAGGTCGTTTGGATAATCCTTGAGCACGTCGCTGAGGATCGTGGTCGCCTCGCCGGCGCGGCCGGTGCGGGCGAGAATGCGGCCGAGGAGCAGGCCGGCTTTCGGGAGGGGCAGCGCTTCCTTGAGCGCCTGTTCAGCCTGGGCGAGGCGGCCTTCCTTCAGGAGGCATTGGCCGATGTTGAGCGAGCTATACGCGGAGAACGCGGGCGCGTTCGCATCACCGGTGGCGACTTCGAAGCCGGACTTGGCGCGCTGGAAGAGGTCGATGGCCGGACGGATCTCGCCCATCAGTTCACGGCAGATGGCCCAGGTGTAGGAGTTGTAGGGATTGTCGGGCTGAAGCGCGGCCGCTTTGCCGTAGCAGTGCGATGCCTGCGGAAACAATCCGAAGGTCCGGTAGACGTCGCCCATCTCCGACCAGTCGGCGGCCTGGCGCGGATTGAGGCTGTCCTCGATGACCCGGATCTCGGCGGCGACGGCGGGATCGAGCTGGTCCCAGGGAACCTCGGGCAGCGGCGTGCGGTTCCAGAAACGAATCCCGATGACGATCGCTTCGGCGACGAGCAGGAAGGCGAAGAGTTTGGTCAGGCGGTTCACTTCGCACCTCCCTTGCTCATCCAGACGGGCACACGCTCGAATCCTTTCGTTGACATCGGTGGCAGATGGAGGCCGCCCGCGACGATGTCGGCCTTGCCGTCGCCGTTGAGATCGCCGGCGGCGACGGTCACGAGGCCGACGGGTGCGGTGTCGAGTTGGTGGGTGGTGAAGTTCTGGTGCCCGTCATTCTCGAGCCAGACGATGCTCGGCGTCATGGGATCGGTCAGATAACTGACGAGCACGATGTCGAGATCGCCGTCCCCGTCGAAATCGGCGACGGCCGCGGCGTAGGTGCCGCCGAACTGCGCGATCTGGTGCGGCTTGAAGGTGCCGTTGCCCGTGTTCTCCAGCCAGACGCAGCCATGGTAGGCCTGGGGCCAGCTGTAACGGTCCTCGAGGTTGTCGCCCTGCGGCAGAATGAGGTC
>CANJSG010000125.1 GCA_947476875.1 Verrucomicrobiota bacterium
CTGACCGACGCCTTCAAACAGTTCGCGGGAGCGGCGTGGGGAACCTATTTCCCACGGGGCGACCAGACAGTGGCCCAGCACGCGGCCGCGCAGTTCTGGGTGGCCTGCCTCTACAACCGCGATCCCGAAGAGATGACCGGCGGCTTCGTCGGTCTGTTCCGGGGAGAACACCGCGACCGCTTGCAGGTGCTCAACGCCGACCATTCCGCGCCCAAGGGCGTGCGCATTCAGGACGCGCTGGACACGTTCGTCACCCAGTCCCGCGAACGGGTCGCGCAGATGCACGAAGCCGTGGCCAAGGACGTGCGCGAAGGGATGGACCGACAGTTCGCGGAGGTCATGCGCATCGCGGCCAAACTCGAACTCTCGCCCCACGCCGTCGCGTTCATCGAGACCATCGCGAGGGAGGTCTGTGATTCCTTCGCCGTGCTCGATGGCCCGGCCACTTCCCGCGAGACGCGCATCACGGAATACGTTTCCCAGCAGATCACCGCCGCAGCCGCCGGCGCCCGGAGGTCCGGCGAGCGTATGGCGGGCGGTCTCGACGAACTGGGTGCGCTGCTGGCCGAGCTGGATGAACTCATCGGCCTGGCGACAGTGAAGGAAAAGGTCCGGCAGTTGACGAACTTCGCCCGGCTCCAACAGATGCGGGCGCGCCAGGGATTGCCCGCCATTCCGACGAGCTACCACACGGTCTTCATCGGCAATCCAGGAACCGGCAAGACGACCGTGGCGCGCCTGATGGGCCGCATCTACCGCGCGCTCGGCCTGCTGAAGAAGGGGCACCTGGTCGAATGCGACCGCTCCAGCCTGGTCGCGGAATACGTCGGTCAGACGGCGCCGAGGACGAACTCCGTGGTCGATTCCGCGCTCGATGGCATCCTGTTCATCGATGAAGCCTACAGCCTTGCCAAGGACCAGACGGACTTCGGTTCGGAAGCCATCGAGACCCTGTTGAAACGCATGGAGGACGACCGCGATCGCCTCATCGTCATCGTGGCCGGCTACCCGGAACCGATGGAGCGCTTCATCAACTCGAACCCCGGCCTGCACTCGCGCTTCTCGAGGTTCGTCGAGTTCCCCGACTACGATGCCCGCGAGCTGTGTCGCATCTTCTCGGGCATGTGCCGAAAACACGGGCTCCGGTTGATGCCGGCGCTGCGGGAAAAGGTCATCCACCACTTCCATTTCCTGAGCGGACAGCGCACCGACAACTTCGGCAACGCCCGCCTGGTCAGGAACTGCTTCGAGTCGGTCATCAACAGCCAGGCCTCACGCCTCGCCAACGTGGCCCTCGTTTCAACCGAACTGCTGGAAACGCTCGAAGGAGCCGACCTCGAATCGCCGGCGGAACGCGTCTTCCAAGACCATACGGCAAGAAGGTTGGGCTACTACGTCGGCTGCCACGCGTGCGGCGAAACGTGCGATTGGAACGGCACGATCGAGTTCCAGACCGCACGTTGTGCGAAGTGCGGCGCGGACTACTCCGCGGAGTTCGGTGAACCGAACTCCAATTCGAAGGCTGCAACGCCCCTTTCACTGGGAAGCCCCGGAACCACCTCAAGCCCGCCGCGCATTTGACGATGCCACCAGCGGGCATCTTAGCCTGCTGATGAATGCTTCCGCCGCATCCCGATTCCCCAACTGGCTTCTGGCATCGATCATCTCCGTCTGGTTCGTCGGCATCAGCGTGCCGCTGATGGTCAAGATGGGAGGGCACTACGCGGCCCTGCCGGGCCCGACGGTTTCAGCCAGGCCGGAATCCACGAATCCATGGGAAGCGATCCACATCCTGTCGGCGGAATGCGGCTGCTCCGGAGTCGTCGCCGACTATCTGGCTTCAAGAAGGACGGCAACGGGATTAAATGAAACCGTCTGGGTCTTGGACGGTCAGGCCGAGTGGGAACCGGCGTTGACCGCAGCCGGCTTTCAGGTCGAGCACCGGGATGCAGAATCCCTCGCGCTCACCGAAGGAATCCAGGGGGTGCCTTGGCTGCTCCTCCGGCAATCAGCCGGCCAAGCCACCTACTCGGGCGGCTATTCGTCCACTCCACCCAGACCAGGCGGGGAATTTCAGGATATCGCCCTGTGGCGGAAGCTCGCCGGAGGATCCTCGGGACTGACGCCCCTGCCCGCCTACGGATGCGCGACCAGCCTGCAGCTCAAAAAGATCACAGACCCGTTTTCACTAAAGCAAACCCGCAAGACTTCCGATGACCAGCCACGATGAGTGATTTTGAAAAGAGACATCTGCAGCGGACCAGCCAGGGATTCCTCTGGCTTCTGGCCGGCCATCTACCCGTCCTTCTTGTCGCCGCATGGCATTTCAAAACCGGCTATGCCACCGCGGCGGCCGGCTGGGCGGCAATCCTGGCGGGGCCTTTGATCAGCTATCTGGTCGCGCCTTCCAGTCGCATCACGGCAATGGCGGTCGCGATGGCTTCGATGTGCTACAGCGGGCTCCTGATCCACTTGGGCCGGGGAATGATCGAGATGCATTTCCACGTCTTTACGACGCTCGCGATGCTCTGCGCCTACGGAAGCATCGGCGTCGTCCTGACCGCGACGGTCACGATCGCCGTCCACCATCTCGGCTTTTTCTTTTTCCTCCCGGCCAGCGTCTTCAACTACGAGGCATCGCTTGGGATCGTGCTCCTCCACGCGGGCTTCGTCGTCTTCGAGACGGTCCCGGCCGCCATCATCGCCAGCAAGATCGGACGCTTTGTCCGCATCCAATCCACGGTGACCGAAAGGCTCACGGTCATCTCCAAGGGGGTCGGCGAATCCTCGCAGCAGCTTGCTTCGTCCAGCGGAACACTGGCCGATGGCGCCAGCCGCCAGGCAGCCGCGGTCGAGGAGACGGGCGCCTCCATCGAGGAGACGGCCCGCATGACCGCCCGCAATGCGGAGAACGCCGACTCCGCCCGAACCCTTGCCGTGGAAACACGTTCTTCCGCCGAAACCGGGGCGACCGACATGCAGGAGATGAAAGGCGCCATGGACGCGATCAAGTCCGCGTCCGACAACATCGCCAAAATCGTCAAATCCATCGACGAAATCGCCTTCCAGACCAACATCCTCGCGCTCAATGCCGCTGTCGAAGCAGCCCGCGCTGGTGAAGCCGGAGCCGGCTTTGCAGTAGTCGCCGAGGAAGTCCGCAACCTTGCCCAGCGCAGCGCGATCGCAGCACGCGAGACGTCGGACAAGATCGCCGACTCGATCACCAAGAGCACTCGGGGCGTGCAAATCAGCACCAAAGTGGCCGGAAGCCTTGATCAGATTGTCGAGAAGGCCCGCCGCATGGAGTCGCTCGTCGCCGATATCGCGCAGGCGTCCAAGGACCAGTCTTCCGGGGTTGGCCACATCAACAAGGCGGTCATCGACATCGGCCAGGTAACCCAGGCCAACGCCGGCAACGCCGAGGAATGCGCCGCAGCGGCCCAGGAACTCCGGACGCAGGCCACCCAGCTCGACAATCTCGTGAACAGTCTTTCCCTCGCCTTCGATGGATCGAAAAAGAAGACGGCCCGGGCTTCATCCGATACTGAGGAACCCCACGACCAGCCAAAAAAGTCGGCCGCCAGAACCTCCACGAGCACCTCGCATCAGGCCCGCCCCACCCAGGCACCCAAAACCTCGGGGCCGCACCTCGCAGCCGTCGGAGCCACACTCCCTCCTCAGCCTTCGAAGGAGGAGCTGGATTCGTTCTTCGTGGATCAGCCGAATCCCCGGTTCTGACCATCCACTCCCTGCTCCTCTCAGAGCCCAGGCCGCTGGGTGTGCCAGTCAGTCGCCTGCTCGTAGGCGTGGGCGATCTTCAGGATGGTCTCCTCGGCGAACGGCTTACCGAGAAGCTGCAGCCCGATCGGTAGTTTCGGCGACTTGGTGAAACCGCACGGAAGGCTGAGTCCGGGAATGCCCGCCAGGTTGCACGAGATGGTGAAGATGTCGCTGAGATACATCTGCAACGGATCATCGGCCTTCTCCCCGATCTTGAACGCCGCCGTCGGCGTGGTCGGCGTGACGATGGCGTCCACCGTCTCGAAGGCCTTCAGGAAGTCGTTGCGGATGAGCGTGCGGACCTTTTGGGCGCGCAGGTAAAAGGCGTCGTAGTAGCCGCTGCTGAGCACGTAGGTGCCGAGGATGATGCGGCGTTTCACTTCGGGACCGAAACCCTGGCCGCGCGTGTTGCCGTAGAGTTTTTCCGGGGAATCACCGTCGACCCGTTTGCCGTAACGGATGCCGTCGAAACGCGCCAGGTTCGACGACGCTTCGGCCGTCGCGATGATGTAGTAGACGGCGACCGCGTAGTCCGTGTGCGGGAGCGAGATCTCGACCACTTCGGCCCCGAGTTCCGTCAGCTTCTTGACCGCCGCATCGACGGACGCCTTCACCTCGGGATCGAGGCCGCCGACCATGTATTCCTTCGGCAGACCGATCTTCAGGCCCTTGATGCTGCTCCCCAGCGCGGCGGTGTAGTCGGGCACGGGTTCGGAGACGCTGCTCGAATCCCGCGGATCGCGGCCGCTGATCACGTTGAGCATCGTCGCGGCGTCGCGGACGTCCTTGGTGAAAGGCCCGACCTGGTCCAACGACGAGGCGAACGCGACCAACCCATAACGCGAAACGCGGCCGTAGGTCGGCTTGAGGCCGACACACCCGCAGAGCGCGGCGGGCTGGCGGATGGAACCGCCGGTGTCGCTGCCAAGCGTGGCGAACGCCTCATCCGCCGCGACGGCCGCCGCTGAACCGCCCGATGAACCGCCGGGAATGCGCGAGATATCCCATGGGTTCTTCGTCGTCTGGAACGCGGAGTTCTCGGTCGAACTGCCCATGGCGAACTCGTCCATGTTCAGCCGGCCGAAGATGATGGCGCCGGAAGCCTTGAGCTTCTCGATCACCGTCGCGTCGTAGGGCGAGATGAAATCACCGAGGATCTTCGACGAGCAATTGAGCGGATGGCCTTTGACGTTGAGGACGTCTTTGATGGCGATGGGCACGCCGAGCAGCGGGAACTGCGCGTGACTGGCGCCGGCCTTGATCTTCGCGTCGGCGGCATCGGCCTGGGCCAGCGCATCGGCGGCGTTGTAGCTGGTGAACGCCTGGATGCGGCCGTCGACGGCGGCGATGCGGTCGAGGCAGGCCTGGGTCGCTTCACGCGAAGTGACCTCGCGGCTGGCGAGCTTGGCGGCGAGCTGGGAAATGGTCAGGGAATGGAGCATGGCGGAATGGAGGAGGCGTTTACTCGACGATCTTCGGAACGACGAACAGGCCATTGGCCTTCGAAGGCGCGTTCTGGAGGGCCTCTTCGTTGGTCAGGCCGGGCTTGATCTCGTCTGCGCGCCACACGTTCACGATGGGAAACGCGTGGGCGGTTGGTTCGACATTGGAGACATCGACCTCCTTCAGCTTCTCGATGTAGCCGAGGATGCTGTTGAGCTGGGAGCCGAGCTTCTGTTCTTCCGCCTCGGTCAGGCTGAGCCGGGCAAGGTTGGCGACGTATTTGACGTCAAAATCTGACATGGCGCGGAGGCTAGGAGGGAGCCCTGCAAACTGCAAATTTCAAAAGCTGAACCAGCAATCGACCCACCGCCACCAGCCGTCAACGGCCCGGACACTGCGCCCCCCTCAATAGTCCTTCTTGCTGGAGTTGCTGGGCTTGGCCGTCTTGTCGGAGGGTTGGAAGACGATGGTTCGCTCCTCGGACTTGGTGGCGTCGAGGACGTTCATGGCCTGTTTCTCGGTCATCACTTTCAGCTGAGCCGCCATCTGCTCAAGCTCCTGCTGGCTCGGCTCGCGCGAGCTGCCACCGTCCTGAGGTTCTTTTCCGTCCTTGTCCTTGCCGCCGGGTTTCTTGTCCTTCTTCTCCCCGGCGCCTTTGGAATCCTTCTTCTTGTCCTCGTCCTTTTTGTTGCCTGCCTGACGCTCGTCCTTCTTCTTTTTGCCGTCCTTCGAATCCTTGTCCTTGTCGGATGGATCGCTTTCGTCGCCGTCCTGGCCCTGGCCGTCCTGTTTCTGCTTTCCCTTGGAGTCCTTCTTCTTCTTCGACTTCTTGGATTTTCCGTCCTGGCTCTGCTGTTGCTCCATCTGCTTCTTGAGCAGTTCGAGCTGCTTCTGGACGAACTGCAGGTTGGCCTTCGAATCACGGTCTGTCTTTTCAAGTTCCAGGCTTTTCCCGAATTCCTTGATGGCGTCCTCCCACAACGCCTCTCGATCCTCGGGATCTTCGCTCTTGGCTCCCATCCGGAACAGGGTGTTGCCCATGTTGAAATAGGACTTCTGCTGGATGGCGAGCTCCTCCGCCAGGGTCGAAGCGGCGAAGTGGTCGCGGGCCTTCTCGAAGTCGCCAGCCTTGTAGGCCGCAGTGCCGGCGTTGAAGTGCTGCCGGTCGTCCTTCTGTTCTTCGGCCAAGCGGCTGAACTTCTCGTAGGCCCTCGTGTAGTTGCCGTTCTTGTAGTCCTCCAACGCATCCGCAGTGGCCGCGCTCGTCGACGACACAAAGCCAAAAGTGATGAGCAGCATGGACACCATCGCCGCCTTGGTGGCGGTGGACGGGCGGACCAATCGTGGGGCTCGGCTTTTCATCCAGAACATTTCCAGCGCCAGCAGAACCGCCGCCAGCAGCACAAACCAGTAATACTGTTCGCGGTAGCTGCGGGTGAGTTTGGACGCGGAATCGCCTTTCGGCAACGTGTCGATGCCCTTCTTGAAGAGCACCTCCATCGGCCGGGCCCCGACGAGCCGGAGATAGAAACCGCCCGTTCCCTCGGCGATCTTCTTCAGCAGGGGTTCGTTCAGGCGCGAGCGCACGACGTTGCCGGACTCGTCCTTGAGGAACGCCATCTGGCCCTGCTCATCGGGCACACGAATGACTTCGCCCTGCGGGGTGCCGACACCGACGGTGAAGACGCGGAGCTTGGCTTTCTGCGCGCGGCGGATCGCCGCCTCGATGTCGCCTTCATGGTCTTCGCCGTCCGTGATCATGACGAGGACGCGGTGGTTCTCACCGCTCTTTTCGAAGGCCTTGATCGCAGTATCGATCGCTTCGGCGATGGCGGTTCCGCCCTGCGGGATGATCTCGGTGTCGACGCCGGCGACGTTCTGTGAAAAGGCAAACTCATCGAGCGTCAGCGGGCACTGGAGAAAAGCGGACCCGGCGAACGCGATCAGCCCCAGGCGGTCGGACTTGGCGAACTGCGCCAGATCAAGCGTCGCCAACCGCGCCTTGGTCAAACGGCTGTTCGGCGGCTCGTCCACCGCCAGCATGCTTCGCGAGGTGTCGACGGCCACGAGGATGTCCCGGCCTTGCTGCACGGCTTCTTCCCAGACAACACCCCACTGCGGCCGGGCCAGCGCGATGAGCAGGAGGACCGCGGCGGCGCCGGTCATGAAGACGCGTTGCAGCTCGCGGGTCTGGTCGAAACCGACCGTCAAATCGGCCAACAACCGTTCCTGGACGAACAGCCGGATCAACCGCATGCGCCGCCGCCACGACCACCACAGGAACAGCGCCAGCAACGGCACCACCGCCAACGCGAACCAGAGAAATACAGGATGGGCGAAACGCATGGCTCTATGAATGACGAAGGCCGAAGGCCGAAGGCCAAATGGAATGACGAAATCCGAAGGCCAAATTCCGAGGAAAAACGGTGATTAGAACGCTACACGACTTGTCGAAGTTGTGCCTTCGAGTTTGCTCATTCGGCCCTTCCTTCGACATGTGACCTCCGGTCTTCGGAACTCCGTTCACGGCAGTTTCCTCCAGACGGTGTTCAGCAGCGTCAGTTCCAGCAACAGCAGGAGGATCGCCCCGGCGATGACGAAGCCGAAGAGCTCGGTGTATCGCTGGTATTTCTTCATCTCGATCTCGGTCTTTTCCAGCCGGTCGATCTCCGCGTAGATGCCCTTCAGGTTCTCCGTCGTGTCGGCACGGTAATAGCGGCCGCCCGTGCGCTTCGAGATGTCGGTGAGGACAGCCTCGTCGATCTCCACCGGCTCGTTCTGCATGATGCGCCGGCCGAACGCGTCCGTGTAGGGCATCGGCGCCATGCCCCGCGTGCCGACGCCGATGGTGTAGACCTTCACGAGAAGCGCCTTGGCCGCGTCGGCCGCCGTCAGCGGTGGGACCTTGCCGGTGTTGTTCACGCCGTCCGTCATGAGGATGACGATGCGGGACTTCGAATCGAGTTCGCGCAGCCGGTTCACCGCCGCATTCAGCCCGAGGCCAATGGCGGTGCCGGCTTCCTTGATCGTCTCGAGATTCAGCCGTTCGACGTTCTGCAACAGGAAGTCGTGGTCCAGCGTCGGCGGCGTCACGACGTAGGCCTTGCCGGAGAAGGCGACGAGGCCGATGCGGTCGTTCGGACGGCCTTCGATGAACTTCTTCAACACCCCGCGCGCGACATGGAGTCGGTTCACGCGCTGGCCGTTCTCGACGAAGTCTTCCGCCGCCATCGAGAGCGACAGATCGATCGAGACGACAATGTCGATGCCGCTGGCCTTCACCTGTGCCTGGCCTTCGACGAGGCGAGGCCGGGCCAACGCGAGGATCGCCAAGGCCAAAGCCGTCCAACGGAGCGCCGCCAAAACCCTGCTCGCCGGGGAACGCTTGAGGCCGGCGATGGGCTTCACCAACTGCACCGACGAATAGATGAAGGCCGTCCGTAGCCGCAGCCGACGACGCCACCAGGCCAGGAGTGGAAGGCCAAGCAGCAGGAAAAGCACGAATGGATGGGCGAAATTCATCTCGTGCTGATCGGAAGCGGTGGCGGAGTGGCTGCCGCAACCGGCGCCGGCGGGGCTTCGGTCGCGGCGGTTTGATCGATCAAGGTCAGCGCCGAATTGTAGAGCCCTTGGAGGTCATTCGGCGCCAGTTCGACTTTGGCAAACTTCACGAGGTCACAGCGCACGAGGAAGTCGCGCAGGAGATCCTTCTGTCCAGACGACAACACCGGGCGCCACCGCAGCTCGTCCAGGAACTCGTCCGTCGTGCGATCGGGGGCCTGTAGTTCAAACCGCTCTTCGAGATAGAGGCGCACGGCGTCGGACACGAGGATGCAAAACGGCTTCGGTTTGTCCAAAAGGTCGAGCGCAGCCTGGAGCTTCTGCCGCGCACGCTCGTGGGCCGGAACAATGACCGGAAGGGTTGGCGGCTGGTTCTTTCGACGGAGCACAAACCAGATCAACAAGCCCACCGCGATCAGGCCGATCCCGATGGCCGTGAACAGCAGCCACCACTGGTCGAACACGTAGACCGGTGCACGGATGTCGACGAGGTCCTTCATGGCCTCAACGGCCGAATTGGTCGAAGGGGCGCCCGGGGGCGGAACGCCAAGGATTGAGGAATTCGTGGGCATTGTGCGTTCAACCGTGGCGGCGGCGGCGTTCGCGGGTCTCAAAAAACTTGGCCAGGACGGGCCCGTAGTCCTGGTCGGTGCGGAAGAGCAGCGAATCGATCCGCGCGGAACTGAGCTGGCGCTTCGTCTCCTCGAAGCCTTCCATCTGGCGCTTTTGGAAGGTCGATAGCAGGGACGCCACCGAGGTGTTCAGCTCGATGACTTCGCCAGTCTCGGCGTCTTCCAGTTCCAGAATTCCGAGCGCGGGCAACTCGGTTTCAAAGCGGTCAACGATCTGGATGGCGACGACGTCGTGGCGCCGGTTCGTCTGCCGGAGAGCGGGCAGCGCCGCGTGGATGAACGACTCGCGGGACAAGAGGCTTTGCCGGGGCATTATGCCGGGTTCCGGCACATGGCTGCCCAAGAAGTCCGAGATGACGACGGCGATGGAATGCCGCGATGTCACGCGCTGCAGGAACCTCAACGCCTCAGCCATGCTGGTGCCGCGATGCTGCGGCTCGAAGAACAGGATCTCGCGGATGACACGCAGGACGTGGCGGCGGCCCTTCTTCGGCGGGATGAACTTCTCCACGCGGTCGGTGAAGAGCAGCACGCCCACCTTGTCGTTGTTGCGGATGGCGGAGAAGGCCAGCACGGCCGCGATCTCGGCGGCCACTTCGCGTTTGGACTGGTTGACGGAACCGAAGCGTCCGGAGCCGCTGAGGTCGACGAGCAGCATGACGGTCAGCTCGCGTTCCTCGACGAACTTCTTGATGTGCGGTGTGTTCGTCCGGGCGGTCACGTTCCAGTCGATGGCGCGCACGTCGTCGCCCGGCTGGTATTCGCGGACCTCGTCGAAGTCCATCCCCTGCCCCTTGAAGACGCTGTGATACGCGCCCGCGACGGACTCGGTCACGAGCCGCTTGGAGCGGATCTCGATCTGGCGGATCTTCTTGAGGATTTCCTTGGGGATCATTTCGAGCTGACGAGTGGCGATCGAAGTCCAACTCGACTCAAGGCACGGGCAGTTCGCTGAAGATCTTGGTGATGACCGTCTCGCTGGTCTTCTCCTCGGCTTCGGCTTCGTAGGTGACGGTCACGCGGTGGCGGAGGACGTCCATGCCGATGCTCTTGATGTCCTGCGGCGTCACGTAGCCACGGCCCCTGAGGAAGGCGTGGGCCTTGCCGGCCAGCGTCAACGCGATGGTGGCACGCGGCGAGGCGCCCATCTGGATGAGGCCTTCGAGGTTGATCTTGTAGCTCTTCGGATCGCGTGTGGCGCAGACGACATCGACGATGTAGTCCTTCACCTTGTCGTCGATGTAGATCTCGTTCAGCACGCGACGCGCGTCGAAGATCTGTTCCGGCGTGACGACCGCATGGGTCTCCGGCGGCGGACCCGTCCGGGCCATCAGGTCGAGGATCAGGCGTTCTTCCGCGCGGGTTGGGTAGTCGACGCGCAGCTTGAGCATGAAGCGGTCGACCTGCGCTTCAGGCAGGTTGTAGGTGCCCTCCTGCTCGATCGGGTTCTGCGTGGCCAGCACGAGGAACGGTTCGTCCAACTTGAAGGTGTTGTCGCCGATGGTCACCTGCCGCTCCTGCATCGCCTCCAGCAAAGCCGACTGGACCTTGGCGGGCGCGCGGTTGATTTCGTCGGCCAGGACGAGGTTGGCGAAGATCGGGCCGCGTCGGGTGGTGAAATTCCCAGACTGCGGGTTGTAGATCTGCGTGCCAATGAGGTCGGCCGGCAGGAGGTCGGGCGTGAACTGGATGCGCGAAAACTTCACGCTCAGGCATTGGGCCAGCGATTTGACGGAAAGCGTCTTGGCCAATCCGGGCACGCCTTCGAGCAGGACGTGGCCGTTGGCCAGCAGGCCGATGACGAGGCGTTCGACGAGGTAGTTCTGGCCGACGACGACCTTGGCCATTTCGGATAGGAGCGGCTGGACGAAGGCCGAGGCCCGTTTGACCTCGTCGTTGATGGCGGTGATTCCAGAGTTCATGCGCGGGAAGATAGTTACGGGAAAAGGGACAACCCAAGGGGAAAACTGTTCGGAATCAAAAGATGGCGAATCAGATCGGCCTCCGGGATCTGGCATCGGCTACCCGATACCGGATGCCGGACACGCTTCACGCTTCACGTTTCACGCCCCGCGCGTCACGCTCGAACCACACGATATGAATCTCTGCCGTTTTTCCCTCAAGAACAGCCCCATGCGCGTCGGCCTCGTCGAAGGCCAGCACGTCGTCGACCTCAGCTCCGAAGGCTGCGTCTCCATCACCGAGCTTCTGGAAGCCAAGGACATCGCCGCCGCCGTCCAGCGCTTTACCCGCCGCGATCCGCGCCGCCTTCTCCTCTCTGATCCCGACGTGAAGCTCCTCCCGCCCGTCGACCGGCAGGAGATCTGGGCCGTCGGCGTCACCTACCTCCGCAGCAAGACCGCCCGCATGGAGGAAAGCGACTTCAGCGCCACCGCCTATGACCGCGTGTATGATGCGCCCCGGCCGGAACTCTTCTTCAAATCCATGCCCGAAAAGGCCGTCGGCACCGGCGACACGGTCGGCATCCGCTCCGACGCCAAGTGGAACGTGCCCGAGCCGGAGCTGGCCCTCGTGCTCAATTCCCGTGGCGAACTCGCTGGCTTCACCATCGGCAACGACATGAGCTCGCGCGACATCGAGGGCGAAAACCTCCTCTA
>CANJSG010000126.1 GCA_947476875.1 Verrucomicrobiota bacterium
CAAGCAGGGACTCGTCACCGCCAATGACATCGTTCCCGAAGCGCCGACCAACCAGCCCTGCGCCCATGAGATGCCCGGCGCCTCCCATGCGCCGGAGCCCTCGGGCATCGCCTTCCGGCGCTGACCAGGTTTGTTCGGCACAAGAATTCGACGACGACGGCCGCAGTTCGCTGCGGCCGTTTTCTTTCCCCTCGCCCTCGCCTGGGTGGACCGATTCTGAGCAACGGAGGGGCGGATTAAAGCAGCCTGTAGCGTGGGCGGTGGGTTGGGTTTCCTGATGGTCAAAAGCTCTTGGGTAGCGACAGGCGCCCTGCCTCGGCGCCTCCCGAGCTGGTTTGATGACGCTCTCCGCCCGCGAACGCCGGCGCATCCTCGGCTGCTTCACCGCCTGGTGCCGTTGCTCCGGCATCTCCGACCCGCTCCAGATCACCCCGCCAAGATCAAAGGTTGGCCGGTCCATCTGCACCATGTTCGCAGGACGGACGGCATCCCTTGTTCACCGGCCTTCAACACAACCGACTAGGCTGTCTCCAAACCGTAAAAGCATGCCGAAGTCGCCCGCCCACCCGCCGCCGCATTCGTTACCTGGCGGCGGATTGGCCTTTGGTCTTCGGGCCTCGTCATTCCGCCGGGGGCAGGCGGTTTCACCACGGCTTCAGACGAGGCCGGTCAGCGTCCCGGTCGCGTCCCGGAACGTCGCGGTCTCGACGCCCATTTTCTGGATCAGTGTGAGGAACACGTTCGAAAGGGGAGCCTTGGCGGTTTTCTGAAAGCCCAAATGTTGGCCGTGCTTGAGCCCCCAGGCGGACCCGCCGGCGACGAGGAGCGGAAGATTCTCCGGCGAATGATCCCCGCGTTCGCCGCTGTTCATGCCGGAGCCGAAGACGACCATGGTGTTGTCGAGCATGGGCCGGCCGGCTTCGTCGGTGGACTTCAGGAACGTCATGAACCTCGCCAGCCGCGAAAGATGGAAACGGTCGATGGCCGCGAGCTTGGAAAGCATCCCCGCGTCGCCGCCGTGGTGCGAGAGTTCGTGGTGGTTCTCCCCGCCGCCGCCGTAGCCGCCGGCCTCACGGGACCATTCGAAGCTGATGACCCGCGTCGTGTCGGTGACGAAGGCGAGGTAGCTCAGCTCCATCATCACGTCGATCCACATGGGCCGATCGTGGCCGTTCATCGGGAGGCTGCCGAGCTGGAGGCCGTCCTTCACGACCTGCGGCTTCGGCACGTCGATCCATTCCTCCTGCCGCCGGACCCGGGTCTCCGTTTCCCGGACTGCGCCGAGATACTCGTCGAGCTTGGCGCGGTCTGCTTGGCCGAGGCGGGATTGCAGGAACTTCGCCTCGCCGAGGACGTCGTCGAGGATGCTTCGCTTTTCGGCGTAGCGTCGCAGCGTGGATTCGCGGGATGCGGCATCGTCCGGGACAAAGAGTCGTTCGAAGACACGCTGGGGACTGTTCTCGGCGGGCAGCGGCGTCCCGTTGCGGTCGAAGGCGAGCGTGTGGCTGTGGCCGGCGGACCCGGTTCCCGACATGTCGGAGAGTTCGAGCGAGGGAACCCGCGTCGCCCGTCCGATGGATTCCGCCACGACCTGGTCGGCCGAGATGGAATTGGTGTAGTCCTTTCCTGGAACCGCTTTCAGATCCGCACCGGTCAACCAGGTGTCGGCCCCGCTGTGGCCCCCCGTTGCGCGGGGATGGCCCAGTCCGGTGATGACGGAGAAATCTCCACGGTGCTCCTTCAGCGTCGCGAGAGTGGGGGAAGGTTCATAGTCGCGACCGGTTTGCTTCGGCATCCATTCGAGGATGTTCACGCCGTTCGGCACGTAGCAGAAGATGACCCGGGGAAGGGGTTTGCTGGCCGACTTCGCGACCGGCTTGAAGGTCGATGGCGCTGCGAAAACCGATCGCGGCATCATCGCCTCCAGCAACGGCAGCGACAGGCAGACGCCGGCGCCTCGGAGCATGGTCCGGCGCGAGATGGGTTGGCGGAGAAGCGGGATCATGGTGTTGGAGGGTTATTTGGTCCGGAAGGCTTCCGAGGCGGTGATGGCGTGGATGAGGGTCCTCAGCGAACGGTCGCCGGCCTTCAGGGAAACGACGGCAGCGCGCACGGCCGGCTTGTCGGAGAATCCCAGTTCGCGCCCGAGCGCGTAGGTGAAGAGCCGGTCGGCCAGGGCGTTCAGGAAAAGATCCTCCTGGCGCAGCAGCTGATCCTGCAGGCCGGCGACGCCGGTGAACTTCGTCCCATCCGGCATCCGCGCCGACGCGTCGATCGCGGGATCACCCTGGCCGATTCGTCCGTTGTAGCCGTGGCCTTCCTGCTCGCGCCATTCGCCGGCGGCGTTGAAGTTTTCCAGCGCCAGCCCGAGCGGATCGATCTTGTTGTGGCAGCGCGCGCAGGCCGCCAGCGAGCGGTGGATCTCCAACCGCTGACGGACGGTAGCCTTGTCGATGCCGGGAACCTTCGGCGCGATCTCGCCGGCGTTCGCCACGGGCAGGCCGGGATCAGTCCCCAGCAGCGTCCGCAAGACCCAGACGCCGCGTGAAACGGGCGACGTGCGTGTGCCGTTCGAGGTGATGCTCAGAATGGACGCATGCGTGACGACGCCTCCGCGGTGGCTGTCGGGAGGCGACGGCACGCGGCGCAGTTCGTCGCCCCGGACACCGGGGATTCCGTAGAACCGCGCGAGCCGTTCGTTGACCGTGACGAAGTCGCTCCTGATCAGATTCCGCACGTCGAGGTCGTGGCGGAGGATCTCGGAGAAGAACGCCTCGGTCTCGCGCACGATCGAGATTTCCAGGTGCCGGTCATATTCCGGATAGAGATTCTTGGCCGGCGGATTGGCCCCGACGCGCCGGAGTCCCAACCATTGCCCGGCGAAGTTCTCCACGAACTGGCTGCTCCTCGGGTCGCCCAGCAACCGGTTCACCTGGGCGCGGAGCACCGCCGGTTGCAGCAGCTCGCCCGAGCGCGCGAGCCGGGACAACTCCTCGTCCGGCATCGTTGACCACAGGAAATAGGAAAGTCTCGAGGCCAGTTCATGAGCATCCAATCCACGACCGCCCTCGGACGGCGCGGCTGGTTCGACCAGGAAGAGGAAGTTCGGCGAAGCCAATACGGCGGCCAGCGGTGCCTTCACCGCTTCGATGAACGATCCCTTGTCCTTCCTCGCCCGTTCGAAGAGAGCGAGCTTGCCGTCCACCTCCGCCGGCGCGACGGGCCGACGGTAGGCGCGGGCCATGAAGCGGTCGAGGATTCCACGGGCTTCGGCACGTTCATCCGCCGCCGTCCCGGCGAGGGCGCCCAGCACGCCGGAATGGCTCTGAGGCGGCCACGCGGGATTCAGCGGGCCTTCGAGCTCGATCCAGTCGATCAACAGTTCAGGCCGCGCGAAGTCGTCCTTCCCCTGCATCCAGAAATTTTCCAGGACCGAGGGCACGTCGTAGGCGTTTTCGAACCTGACACCCGCGTTCTCGCGCGTGAGGCGGGTGCGGATCTCGTAGGTCTTCGGGGCCGATTCCGGCGCGTCCACATCCATCTCGGCCACGACCCGGGGCTGGCCTCCGAGGGAGATGGTGACCTTCGCGCGGGGCGGGCCGTAGTCATACATCCGGTGGGTTTCGAAGTGCTTTAGATCGTTGGTGAACTGCTGGTCGGCGCCCCGGGTGTTGGGATTCTTCGCCTTCGCTTCGTCGCGGCGCTTGCCGAGATGGATCGCGGCCCCGGCGACGACTTCGGCCCGCGAAGGAATCCGGCCGGCCGCGCGGAACCGGATGATGTAGTCGCCCTCGTCCTTGAGCCGGAAATCCCGGAAACCGACCGACCTGTCCCAGGAATTGTGGTGGATGACGGTGAACCCGTTCGTCGAGAGGTTTTTTCCGCGGTTCAGGAGGATGTTGTTTCCGTCGCGCTTCACCCGCAGCCGGTCTTCGCCCGCCGTGTTTTCCTCGGGATCAAACCGCCAACGCATCTCCGGTGGCTTCGGTCCCTCGACGAAGGCGCGGTCCAGTATCTGGCGCGCCGACTGGTAGTAGAGCTCGATCTGGAGCGGCGACAGCGTGAGGGCCTTGCCGATGTTGTCGAATCCACCGGCGGGAGGATCTTCGGGAAAACGGTCGGCCGGTCGGAAATCGAGCCCGTGGAACAGGTCGCGGACCGTGTTGTTGTATTCCGTGCGGTTCAACCGACGGAGAACCACCGAGGCGCTGCGGCTCGCGATCTCGGCCCGGCCCAGTTCGGCGGTGACCCAGTCGGCGAACTTTCCCGCCGAGGCCGGACCGGGCTGGGGTTCGTCCTCCGGCGGCATCTCGTGGCTGTTGACCGCGTTGAGCACCTCGGCCCATTTCGAGCGGGTGGAACCATCGAGGAACGTGTTCGGGACCATCGTGTCGACCCGGAGCTTGCCCTTCGACTTCTCGGGACCGTGGCAGCGGATGCAGTGTTCCTTGAAGTAGGGCTCGGCGATCCGCTCGAACCCCGCCGCGTCGGGTTGGTGCGCGGCCACGGCGGACCACGCCGCCATCAAGCCAATGGTCGATAGGAGGAGTCGGATGGCGTGCGATGTGTTCAAGCGAGTGGGATACCTGAAGGCTTCCATAGCCCGGCGAGCCCGCACAATGGCCGATTCATCTTTCCTCGGCAGCGGCCCCCCCGGCGTTTGCCTCGGCTGACACGCATGGCCGTCTTACCGGTTGAACTGCGGATGGCTCTTCAGCTTCTCCCACGTCTCCGGATTTAACGGCGCCTGCCGATGGATCGGCTCGTGCATCGGTTCCGCCGCGCCGGAGCGTTTCGCGCGATCCAGCCAGCGCAGATCCAGCGGAGCCGCCAGCAACGAAAGGTCGTTCGCCGCCACTGTCGTCTCTTCCTTGTCGCCGATCGACTGGCCCGATCCGACGTAGAATCCCGCCAACAGGAACGACACGCGGATCATCGTCGAACGCGAGTAGGTCGCCAGATTGCACGGCCGGTCCGGATCCAGATGCCGATGGAGCAGTGTCAGGAACGGCAGCGTCCACATCTCGGGATTTTTCCCGGGTGAACACGGATCAAACAGGATGGCATGCGGCGCCGGGCGATCGCCGGGCTGGGCAAGCAATGTCGGGATCTCGCTGAGCGTCGACGTCCAGTGGACCGGGCAGTTGCCGATCTGGAACCGCGCTTCACCCGTGGCCAGCAGGCTCTCGATGGCGGGCTCGAATCCGCGGAAATAGCCCAGCTGGATCCGGTGCTGGAAGCCGAATGCGAGCGCGCCCGCCGTCCGGTCGAAGCTGAGGATGCGGACTGGCCGGGGCCCGGAATTTGCCGCGGCTTTGCTCAACGCGGTCAACGCAGCGCAGGCATTGGCGGCCCCGCCGAGGCCGATGTCCCAGACGACAAATTCGCCCGTCGTCTCGCTCAGGCGCTTCGCGAGTTGGAGCTGTTCTGCGTAGAGGGTGCGGGCTTCCTCGGCCGCGCCGACGACGGGATGGAAGGTCTCAGCCGACGCAAGCGAGCGGATGCTGAAGGCCCCGTAGGGCAGATGGATGAGTTTGTATTCGGCTGTCGTTTCCACTTCGGACAAAGCCTAGGGGATCCGCCGGCGGAAGACTCGGAAGAAGTTTCAGCCGTTGAGGTCCAGACAGACGACATCGCCCTTGGCGTTGCGCACAAAGAGGCGGCCGTTGGCCAGCGCGGGCTGGGTCCATGTCTTTCCGCCGATGGCCTGGGTGCGGGAGAGGATCTCGGCCTTGTCCGGCGTGGCCTTGAAGATGGCGAGCTCGCCGTTGTCACTCAGGACCACCAGTCGGTCGCCGGCGGCGATGACGCTCCCCTGGCCGAAACCGGTGATGCCCCATTTGATCGCCCCGGTCTTCAGATCCACGCAGCGGAACTCCTGGTTCGGCCGCTTGTAGCCGGCCGCGTCGTGTCCAAAGAGGAAGTCGCCGAGAACCACGGACGTGCAGGTGAAGGTGGAGAGGTTCATGTTCTTCCACACCCGTTTGGGTTTGCCGGTGGCGAGATCGAGCAACTCGCCGCCGTCGTCGCCCGAGCTGATGAAGAGGCCGGCCGGTGTCAGGACCGGATCGGAGCAATGGGTCTCGTAGCCCTTGCCGAAAGCGTGGCCGAACAGTTTTTTGCCATCGCTCAACCGGAAGCCGATCAACTCCTTCTTCTGGTGCGCCAGCACGACGTCGGCCCCGCCGACCTTCGAGACGACGGGCGTGTTGAAGCTGTTGTTCTCGCCTCCTCCGGCCGACCAGAGTTTTTTGCCAGAGGCCTTGTCGAGCACCGTCGGCCCGCTGCCGAAATTGATGACCAGCTTTTCCGCGACAACGAGCGGCGAGCCCGACACGCCCCAATCGCTCTTGGTTTTGCCCGCCACCGTCTGGAGATCGAGCGACCAGCGGGCCTTGCCCGTGGCGACGTCGAGCGCGTGGACCTTGCCCGTCTTGCTCGCGACGAAAACGGTGTCGCCGTCGACCGTGGGCGTGGAGTTCGGGCCGCCTTCATACATCTTGGGATTGAGCGGCTCGTCGAAGGCGAAACGCCACAGCTCCTTGCCCGTGGCTGCGTCGAGCGCGACGACCTGGTCCTTGTCTCCCGCGGCGCTGCCCATGGTGAAAGCCCGCCCGTTGGCGATGACCACGCCGGAGAAGCCGATGCCGACATTCGCCCTCCAGAGCTGCTTCGGCCCGTCGGCGGGGAAGGCCGCCTTCCATGTCGTCTCGGTCGAAATGCCGTTGTGATCCGGGCCGCGGCGCTGCGGCCAATCGGCGGCGTGAATGGAGGAAACGGCGGCGAGAGCGAGAAGAAGCAGGCGGTTGATCATGGCGATGGGCGTTTGGCCGGCGGGAAGCTAGCGGGCGAAATCCGGAATTCCAGTGGGTCCGACGGAATCTTTCTCCATCAAGGAAACGCCTGATCACGCTTCCCGCATCCGGGTGCCGCTGCTACAACGCCGGGCATGATTGATCCGCTGCTGAAGCTCCTCCGCGACAACGCCGCCCTGAAGCCCTCCCAGTTGTCCGGCCTGCTCGGGCTGCCCGAGGCCGAGATCGTGGCCAAGATCAAGGACTACGAGGCCGACCAGGTCATCCTCGGCTACCGCACGGTGCTCAACGAGGAGAAGCTCGGCATGGAACAGGTCAAGGCCGTCATCGAGGTCAAGATCACCCCCGAACGAGACGGCGGCTTCAACCGCGTGGCCGAACGCATCGCCAAGTATTCCGAGGTCACCTCCTGCTACCTCATGTCCGGCGGCTACGACCTGCTCGTCATCATCGAAGGCCGCAACCTCCGCGACGTCGCGACCTTCGTCGCCGAGAAGCTCGCCACCATCCAGGGCGTCGTCTCCACTGCCACCCACTTCATGCTCAAACCCTACAAGGAAGCCGGCGTGCTCATGAACCAGGAACGGAACGAAGAACGGCTTGCGGTCTCCCCTTGAACACCGCCGGCATCCGGCATCCGATTTCTGAAACCCGATACCCGCTTTTCCATGTCCGAAGTCTATCGCCACAGCTACCGGGTGACCTACGCCGACTGCACCGTTGGCAACCATGTCTACTACGCGCGCTACCTCGACATTCTCGAAGCGGCGCGTGGCGAATTCTCCCGTTCGCTCGGAGCGCCGCTGCTCCAGTTGCAGGAGGCGGACACGTTCTTTCCCGTGATCGAAGTGAACCTCCGCTACAAAGGCATGGCCCGCTACGACGACATGCTCACGGTGGAAGTATGGCTGACCGAGGCCGGGAAAGTGCGGCTCAACTTCGCCTACCGCATCCTCTGCGGCGACAAGCTGCTGCTAGACGGATCCACTAGCCACGTCTGCACCGGCACGAACGAACGCCCCAAACGGTTGCCCGACGGAATCGCCGAGAAGCTCAGACCGTTCGTGGCCGCGCCCGCGGGGGTGTAGTTCCGAGTCACCTCACGGCGCGTTCCTTGGCCAACGCGGCCAAATCTTCCGGCAGCTTTTCCGCCGTCGTCGGCCGCATGGATCCGTCGGGCAGGATAATTCCGAAGCCTTCGCCAAATGCGGGGCCGTTCGCGACGCAGGCATCGGTGTTGCCGTCCGCTAGTTGTTGGCGCGCCTTGGCCAGCACACCTTCCCGCCCGCCATCGACTTCGTATTTCCAGCCGACGATGCAGGCCTTCGGAAAGAGGCTGCGGAGTTGCGGCAGGATCTTGGGAGTGGGAACCAGTTCGGCGAAGAGGCGGCCGGTCCGGGTGGAGAATTTGCCCGAATGAATCTCCGTCAACCCGTCCTCCGGAGTTCCGTCGAAGACGCGGCCGAACTTGAAGTCGCTCACCGCCGCCGCATGGAACACGGCGTCGGCACCCGTCTTGGCATGGCGGACGAACGCCGCTTCCAGGTCGCCCGTGCTGAAGAAGGTCTCCGCCGTGACGCCCTCGACCGGCAACGAATAGGTCGCCGCTTCACCCCGGAGCAGCACCACGTCGTGGCCTTGTGAAGCGAGATAGGCGGCCAGCTTGGAGCCGAGCTTGCCCGTGGAGAAATTGGTCAGACGCCGGACGTGGTCGAGCGGTTCACAGGTCGGGCCGGCGGTGACGATGCAACGCAGTCGCATGGGCGGAGCGTCACGGGACGGAGCGTGTGAGGCAAGGATGGGAACGCATCCGCGGCGGGCTGATGGCAGGTCGGACAGGATTTAGGCAGGTAGGGTGAAGGCTCCTGCCGAGCCGCCGCTGCGCTTGCTGAAACCATTCGGGCTTCTGCGGCAATGCTCACGTCGACTGATCACCACAAACTTCCCGCGTGAGACCGGCTCGTCATCCGTTCGCCATGAGCCGGCACGGCGGGAGCCTTCGCCCAACTTTGCCGCCCTCAGGACTTCCGCTTGGCCTGATCGCGGCGGCCTTGGGCGTAGGCTTCGAAGACCCGCTTGATCTCGTCTCGGACGCGACGGAACACGGCCATCTTCTCCTCATCGCTGCCGGTGGCGTGCGCGGGATCGTCGAAGCCCCAGTGGTGCCGGTTGAGCTGGCCGGGATACATCGGGCAGGCCTGGTCGGCGTTGCCGCAGACGGTGATGACGGTCTCCACGTCGCGGTCGAGGAAGTCGTTCATGTGCTTCGACGTGTGGGCCGAGATGTCGAGGCCGATCTCCTGCATCGCCGCGATCCCGAGCGGATGGACGTAGCCGGCGGGTTTGGATCCGGCGCTGGCCACGTCGAAGAGTCCGTGCGATGCGGCGCGCAGGAGGCCTTCGGCCAGGTGGCTGCGGCAGGAGTTGCCGGTGCAGAGAATGAGGATGAGCGGCTTCGTGGCCGGGGATGTCATGGTTTCCTGGAAATGGGTTTGAAGGTGAGGGCTTGGAAGTTGGTCGGCGGCACACCGCAGCGGTCCTGGGCCAGGCAGTCGGCATGGCGGATGCCCAGGCGGAGGACGAACGCGGTGTCGGATTGCGTCGTCGTTTCGACCGGGAAGATGGAGAGGAAGGGCGCCTCGTGTTCGACGTCCACTTCGGGATCCAAATCGCCGAAGAGCGGCGCGGCCTTCTCGAGGATCATGAGAAGTTTGCCTGCGGTCAGGCGGTGGGACGTGTCATCGGCGTGCCATGCCTGCATCCGGCAGAACGCGTCCTCGCGCCGGACCCCGCCGCAGTCGACGAAGTGTTTGGAGATGCGCGCAACTTCAGTGATGTGGGCGTGGGGCGGGATGGCGGAACCGGTGGGCAGGACGAAGCGAACTGGTTTGTCAGGATGCAACGCGAGCCCGGTCTTGAGTTGGGAGAGTTTCATGGGAGGAGGCGAGAGTGGTCAGTCCTTTGGAGACGGCTGGCCGTGCAGATAGGAGCTTATGGGAACAGCCGCGGCCGCGCCGGCGACAGGCGCGATTAGGTAGAGCCAAAGATGCTCGAGGTGTCCCGAGACAATGGCCGGGGCGAGCGAGCGGATGGGATTCATCGAGGCGCCGCAGACCGGGCCGGCGAACATCGCTTCCAGTCCGATCACACCGCCGATGGCGATCGCCGCGGTAACGCCCTTTTCTTTCGCCCCGGTGGAGACGTTCAGGATCACGAGCATCAGGAAGAAGGTGAGGCCAAACTCGAAGAGGAAGGATTGCAGGGCCGAGCCGGACGGCAGGGTTGCGCCGAGTTTTTCGTTGGCCGGGAATCCAAGCTTCAACGCCCCGCTGGCGGCCAGCGCGCCGATCAGCTGCGCGATGATGTAGCCAGGGACTTCCGGCCACCGGAACCGCTTCGCGATGGCGAATGCGATCGTCACGGCCGGATTGAAGTGCGCGCCGCTGATGTCGCCGAAGCCGTAGATCAGCGACATGACGACAAGTCCGAAGATCAAGGCGACGCCCAGGTGGGAGATGCCGCCGATCTGCTGGTCGACGACGATCGCACCCGTGCCCGCAAAGATGAGGGCGAAGGTTCCGAGGGCTTCGCTGACAAGCCGTCGCATCATCGCCTGGTCTTTCCTCTGGGCGGGCAGCAGGTGAAACCGACGCAGCACTGGCCGTCCGTCCGGAGGGCCAGCCGTTTCCGGAGTTTGGCCGCGTCGGCCTTCAGCGTCTTGTCGGAGCCGAGGTCCGGGGCCGCGTCGGTGAAGAAACGGTCGAGCAGGCGGACGATGCCCGCTTCCAGCGCGTAGTAGTTCCACTTGCCCTTGCGACGAACAGTGACGAGTCCGGCATCGCGGATGATCTGGAGATGGGTCGACAGCGTGGACTGGGTCACGTCGAGCGTGTCGCAGAGTTCGCAGACGCAGAGTTCGCCCTGCTGAAGGGCGCGGACGACCCGGAGCCTCGTCTCGTCGGACAGGGCTTTGGCCAGTTGGAGAACCCGCTGCATGTGTCTTTCATATCGTGTTATGCCGATATGACAAGAGGCAGTTTCAGCCGGTTCATTCCGGGGATTCCATCATCGCGCTTATCCGGCTAGGCTCCGGGCCATGGCATCACGAAGAACGCCGCCCCCGCTTTGCCCTGCTTGTGACGAGCCGGTTCCCCGGAACGCTTCGGCCTGTCCGAACTGCGGTTCCGACTGGGAGACCGGCTGGAACGAGGATGGGGACACCTCCGGGCGGATCGGGGTCGATACCGAGGAGTTCGACTACGAGGAATTCACCCAACGAGAGTTCGGGGGCAAGGAGCCTGCCCGCCCGAAGCGCACGCTGATCTGGATCGGCTTTTGGCTGATCGTCGCGGCGATCGTCGCCGCCCTGCTTTGGCGATGAGCTGAAGGGGTGTCGCCGTGGCCGGGTCAGTTCGGCTTGTGGACCGGGGCGCCTGCTTGGATCCAGTGGATGATGTCGACGATCTCGGCGGGAGTGAGTTGACCCTTGCCGGCGGGCGGCATCAGGTCCTCGTGGTCTTTCGGCAGCAATATCAGGCGGACGAGTTCGCTTTCGAGGGGGCTGCCGGCCTTGATCGTGGGATCTCCGCTGTCGCCGCCCTTTGCCCAGCCATCAGGAACGTCCAGTCGCAGGCCGCCCTTCTTCTTGTCGGTGCCGTGGCACTGGTAGCACTGCTTCTGGAGGACCGGTTGGACCTTCTCGGAGTAGAGCACCTCGCCGGGAGTAAGTCCGTTCAATGAGGCTTCGGGGTCTGGGTGGCTTTCCTCGAAGATGTCGCGGATGAAGGCCGGCGCGTCCTTCGTGAGGTAGTTCGAACCGTGGGACAGATTTCCGCCCTGATGACCGGCGATGCCGAGCGCCCCCAGCGTGGTTGCGAGGATCCCCCGATAGGTCCAGAGCCAAGCCTTGGACACGGGGTGCCGGCAAACGCCGGTGACGACGATTCCCGCGAGGATCGACATGGCGCCGACTCCGATGCCGAACCACTTGTGGAGGCCCAGCGTCGTTTCGTCATAGCCTCCTTCGGCCGCGCGCATGAGTCCCAGGCCGGCGGCGGCGACCGCGCTGGCGGCGCCGAGCACCGTGACGAACCGCGTGACGCTGCGGAGATCCTGGGACGGCCGGCGCCAGTAGAGGATCTCGAGGAGGAATGACATCGTGACGAAACCGATGGGGTAGTGGAGGACGAGATGGTGG
>CANJSG010000127.1 GCA_947476875.1 Verrucomicrobiota bacterium
GGCGGGAGTGCGGGTCCTTCACCTCGCGGCTTGGGTAATCCAGTTGCAGCGCCGCCCCGTATTCCCCGACGTAGGCCGCCTTGCGTTGCTCGACGCGGCGGACCGCGACCATCTGGTCGTCCGTGTAGTGGGCGTATTCGTTCGCCCGGGAACTGCCCCGGCCATCCGTCACGGTGACGCCGGTGAACCACCGGTCCGCCTTCTGGAAGCACGCGAGAATCCCATGGAGGCACATGAACTCGAGGTCGTCCTGGTGGGCGCCGATCCCCAAGTGGGTCGTGCGGCCGAGAGCTGGTTCCGTTGGCAGGTTGTCCGGAACGAAGATGTCGGCGGTCGAGTGGTGGAACTTCATGGGGGAAGTTGCCCGATAACGGCGTGAAGAGAGGCCAAGGAATGGCGCCGCGCCGCTCTTGACGACCTTTTTGGGCGGATCAGTTCACTTCAGGATCTTAGGCAAACTCGCGGCCGCGACGGCTTGGCCGTGGCGTTTGTTTTTCTCGTCCGGCGTGTGGATCGCGATGCGGTCGACGAGGTCCGGGAACTCGGTGGCGAGAACCTTCCGCGCGCCGGCGAGAATGAGGTCGCCGCCGGCTCCGCTGGTCACGCGCCCGAGCACAAGCACGTGCCGGAAGTCATACATGTCCGCGTATTGGGCGAGCGCGTAGCCGAGGTAGACCCCGATGGTTTCGAAGATTTTGACCGCGCGTTCGTCGCCGGCTTTGTGGAGGTCTTGGACGTGCCTGAGCTGTTCGGCCATGTGGCCCTCGGGGAGCGCGATCCCGGCGGCGGGTGCCAGTTTCACGACGGCTTGCTGGGAAAAATACAACGCACCGACACCGCGATCTCTCGACCACTCGTCCATCGCGGCGGTCTCGGAGTAGTCCACCGGGGCGAAGGCCAGTTCGTTCAGCCATCCACGGATGCGGCCGTCGTTGTCGAGGAACCCGGCGGCCTCGCTGGAACCCATGGCGATGCCGAGGACGCCCGTCGCTTTGAGGGACATCGCTCCGGCCAACGCGGTCACATCGCCGTCGTTGGCTGTCTCGAACGGGACGCCCCATTCCTTTTGGAGACGAAGGAAAATGTTCGTGCCGCGCTCGGTGAAGTCCTTCGGTGCAACGGCCCGGAAGAGCGACGCCGCGCGGATGCGGTTGTCGACGATGATTCCCGCCGAGCTTCCGCCGATGGCATCGACGCGGGGCAGCTTGGACGCCGCCAGCTTCAGCCCTTCGTTGATCTTCTGGTAGTGCCAGTCCGGGTCGGACTCGATCTTGGGATCCCAGGGGATTTCAGTGGTGAAGATCGGCTCGCCGTCCTTCACCGCCGAGAGCTTGTAGTCGCTCGCGCCAAGATCGAACCCGATCCGGCAACCGTCCAGATGCCCCCCCACGGACACCGCCGCTTCCTTGGCGACGGGGGCGTGGGAAAACGGTGCATGGGCAACTGTGAAAGGCTTTTCGTAGACCGTCTCCATCAGGTTCACGTCGAAGGCGCGGGCACCCGTCTTCGAGTAGACGGCGGCGATGTGGTCGGCGAGGTCTTTGGGCCCGCAGATCGTCACTTTCCAGCCGCCGATCTGCCACAGGAGGAATTTTACCAGCCGCTCGATGAAGGCGTTGGTGTCCGGTTGATGGGCCGAGAGGGGCGGGAAAATTTCGGTAGAGTGGACCGCAGTCAGACCGTCGTTTCGCTCGATCGCGATCGCCACCGGGGTGCCGCTGCCAGAAGCACGAACCGCTTTGAGGTAGTTTCGCGAGCCTGTGGAAATCGGCCGAAAATCCTGGTCGAGCGGAGGCACGACCAGGGGCTTTCCAAGCAGCAGGGATTCGGAGTCAGGCATAGATGCGCCGGGAAACTGTCAGGCGAAATCCGCAGCTGCAACCTGTCTTGGGATGACGGCCTACTCCTTCAGTAGGGTATCGAGGTCCGAGAGTTGGGTTCTTGCGCAATCCGGGCAGATGCCGTGGGAAAATTCGGAGTCGGTGTTGTTCTTGATGAACTTTTCGATGTGGTTCCAGAATCCGTCATCTTCGCGGATTCTTCGGCAGTAGGCGCAGATCGGCACCAGTGGATCGAGGGTCTTCACCTTTTCCAACGCGGTGGCGAGGTCATAGGACACCCGCCGGAACTCGAGGAGCAGGGTAACTTGTCGGCCAAGCGATTCGAGGGCCTTGCGCTGGTCGGTCGAAAGCTTTCTTGGGTAGCGGTCGATGATGCACAGTGTCCCGAACGCGTGCCCCTCCGGGGAGACAAGCGGCGTTCCGGCGTAGAACCGGATATGCGGGGCGCCGGTAACGAGCGGATTGGCTGAGAAACGGGCATCATTTCGCGCGTCTTCGACAACCATGGAGCCGTTCCCCGAAATCGTATGCACGCAGAATGCCTGCTCTATCGGGGTCTCCGATGCTTCCAATCCGACCTTTGCCTTGAACCATTGGCGGTGTTTGTCCAGCAGGGATACCAGTGCGATCGGCACCCCGCAGGTGAACGACGCCAACTCGACGATGTCGTCGAACGCTTTTTCGCTGCCGGTATCCAGCACTTGATACTGGCGGAGGGCCTCTAGTCGGGCCGACTCGTTTTGAGGGGTGGGCGATGCCATTACAAGAATGGGACACTACGAGAACTTTTTCTGCTTTGCTAACTACAAAATGTCCTACTTTTAAAACTACGCGGCAGGCCGGTAGAATTCTATTGCTGGTTCAATGCTTGCCCGTATCTTGCTCGGCCTTGCAATCGGAGAAAAAATTGTGACCAGCGAATACGTCAAACAGGCCATGCAGAAGGTTGGGAACGCCAACATTCTGATCAACATCGTTTCCCGCCGGGTGCGCCAGCTCAATGCCGGCGGCGGATCTTCGAGCCGTCCCCTCATCGCCGACACAGTGAACATGGGCGCAGCGGACATCGCGCTTCTCGAGATCATCGAAGAAAAGCTTACGTGGAGCCAGGAAGGCGAGCCGATGATGAAGGAGCAGGACGATCGCTCTGCCGCCTGAGTTGTCCGCGACTTTAAGCAAAAAGCTTTCCCAGCCGCAGGCTTCACAGTCTGCGGCTGGCTTTTTTCCGGGATCAGGCCAACTTTCGGATCCGATCTTGGGTAGATTCCGCCATGGCTGACATCGTCACCAATCACAAGGCCCGCCGCGACTTCCACATCCTTGAAACATTCGAGGCTGGAATAGTTCTCCACGGCTCCGAGGTGAAGTCGCTCCGGGCCGGCAAGGCCCAGATCGCCGATGCGTTTGCCCGTGTGGACCGGGACGAAGTGTGGCTCCACAACGCCCACATCGACGAGTATACCTTCGCCAATCGGCTGAACCACCTTCCGAAGACGCCCCGGAAACTGCTCTTGAACCGTTCGGAGATCGACAAGCTCGCCGGCCTCGGGTCGATCAAGGGCCGCACACTGGTGCCGCTCTCGTTCTACTGGAAGGGAAGCCGGGTAAAGGTCTCCCTCGCCGTGTGCGAGGGCAAGATGGAGTATGACAAGCGGGACGACATCCGTAAGCGGGACGACGAGCGGGAGATGCGCCAGGCGACCATGAAGGTGCTGAAGGGCCGGTGACGGGCGTTGGCCGTGCTGATGGCAACCGGACCTGGCGGTCGGCAGTCTGGTGGGCAATGAAAAAGGCGCCCCAGAAAAGGGCGCCTTTACGGAGATTGAATTGGAGACCTGCTTACTTCTTGGCTTTGGTGGCCTTCGCGGCAGCGGCCTTGGCGCGCGAGCGAGCTTGGGCTCCAGGCGGTGCCTTGACGATCAGGCCTTTCTTGATCGCGCGGGTTGTGACCCGGATGTAGCGGACCTCGCCGCTGGGCAGGAGGGCCTTCACGCGCTTCAGGTTGGGGAAGAAACGGCGCTTGGTAATGGCGGTGACGTGCATACCGATGCCGCCCTTCTTCTTGGCTTTACCACTCCGCCAAATCTTAGAGCCCTTCATGGGCTTCGTGCCGGTCAGTTCGCAGATACGAGACATAAAATTTTCCTTCTGTTAAAGGGCCCGGAGGGTAGTCCGCTTTCCAAAATGGTGGCAAGTGCCGATTTTTTGGATCGGCTTGATCGGGTCTCGATCTCGGTTCCGGTTTGATTGCGTTCTGGGGTTGTCGCCGGGCTGGCCAGCTCGCTTCCGAGAGAGTGGCGGCGCAATTCTTGCCGCGGGAAATCTTGCAAAGCCTTCGTTCCTGTCCGACTTCTCTCCGGCCATGAAAGCCCTTCTTCTGTCCGGCAAAGATCTCGCTCCCGGAGTCGACACGGTCGCTGATCCGCTTCCAGCCCCCGGTGAAGCCGTCGTCGCGATTCGGGCCGGGGCGCTGAATCACCGCGACGTTTGGATCAAGCTCGGTCTTTACGCCGGGATCCAATACCCGGTGGTGCCGGGATCCGACGGGGCGGGCGTTGTTGAGTCCGTCGGCGTCGATGTTGATCCGGCCTGGGTCGGCCGGGATGTGATCATCAATCCGAGCCTCGACTGGGGCATTTGCCAGAAGGCCTTTGGCGATAAGTTCACCATCCTTGGTAATCCCCGGCAGGGAACTTTGGCCGAGAAGATCGCCGTGCCAGTGACGAACTTGGCGGCCAAGCCGGCGCACCTGGGCTGGGAAGAGGCGGCGGCGTTGCCCTTGGCGGCGTTGACGGCGTGGCGGGCGTTGTTCAGCCGGGCGCAACTGCGTGTGGGCGAACGCGTGCTGATCACGGGCATCGGTGCGGGCACGGCGTTGTTCGCGCTGCAATTCGCCATCGCGGCCGGCGCGGAAGTCTGGGTGACATCGGGCTCGAACGAAAAGCTGGCCAAGGCCCGCGAACTCGGTGCCAAAGGTGGAGCGAACTACAAAGAGGCCGGTTGGGCGGAAGGTTTGGCCAAAGCTGCGGGAGGATTCGACGTGGTGGTCGACTCCGCCGGTGGACCGGGCTTCAATTTTCTGATCGATCTGGCGGCTCCGGGCGGGCGGATCGTCTTCTTCGGGGCGACGACGGGAAATGTGCCGGAGTTCAATCCGCGCAAGGTGTTCTGGAAGCAGCTCAGCATTCTTGGAACGACGATGGGTTCGCCTGACGACTTCGCCGGGATGATGGCGACGGTGGATCGTCATGGCATCAAGCCGACCATCAGCGAAGTGTTTCCGTTGGATCGAGGGGCCGACGCGTTTGCGCTGATGGAACGGGGCGGCCAGTTCGGCAAGATCGTCGTCACGATGAGATGACGGGGAGAATCGGGATCGGTGGCCGGGTTCGGCCGGCGGATTTCGTCATTGGTCCCGCGAAGCCCGATAAGATAGCGTCTCGAGACCTGATGGACTTCACCTACAAGATCGTTGGCGGCGACGGCCGGGAGTATGGACCCGTGTCGTTGGACGACCTGATCGTTTGGATTCACGCCGGCCGCGTCGTGGTCGAAACGCCGGTTCTCCGGTCGGACCTTTCGACGGCCAAACCGGCGGACGACTATTTGGAGCTACGGTTCGAATTGAACCAGGCTCTGAAGAAAGCGCTTCTCGTCGATTCGGACGACGAACCGGCCGCCGATGCCGCGATCGTGGTCGAGAACGCCGGATTCTTTCCGCGCTTCTGCGCCTACGTGCTCGACTGGTTCATGCTCTACACGCTGGGAATGCTCCTCAACTCCGCGCTCGGCTGGAAGCCGCCGGAGGCGTTGACGCCGCAGTTTTTCGGGTCCGCCCTGTTCGTGAAGATGATGGCGCTCGATCTCGCCGTTTCGTTTGCCTACACGGTTTTCTTCGTCGCTTCGTCGGGGGCGACCCCCGGCAAGTTCATGATGGGCCTCCGCATCGTCTCGGTGTCCGGGGAAAAGGTCGGTTTCAGCCGGGCGTTGCTGCGCTGGATCGGGGAATTTGTCAGCGGGCTGACTTTGGGCATCGGATATCTGATGGTCCTCTGGCACCCGGAACGTCGTGCCCTCCATGACCTGATCGCTGGGACGAAAGTGGTCATGCAGCGATGAAACTCACGGCCAACCAACGCCTGTTCTGGATCGGTTTTTTGGTTTTTGCACTCGATCAACTGACGAAGCAGGCCGTCCTGCGTTTCCTCGGCACGCACGAGGAGCGGGAAGTGATCGTCGGGTTCTTCAAGTTCGTGCATTGGAAGAATTCCGGTGCGGCCTGGAGCCTGTTCAGCTCGATGGACGGGAGCAGCAAGGTGCTGGCGGCCGTCTCGGGGGTCGCCTTTGTCGCGCTGCTGTGGTTCCGGAAGCATTTCGGGAGCGAAAGCAGGCTCGGGCAGTTGGCGCTCGGTCTGGTGTTCGGCGGCATTCTCGGCAATTTCTGCGACAGGCTGTTTCTGAACCACGTTGTCGACTTCATCCGGTTCTATCTGCGCACCCGATCCGGTGAAGAGATCGGCTTTCCGGCTTTCAACATTGCCGACTCGGGCATCTGCGTGGGCGTAGGTCTTCTGTTCGTGATGTCATGGTTCGCCGAATCGAACCGAGAAACCGTTGCCAAAGCTGATTCTGGAAAAGCTTCCGTTAACGGTAGTGGACCCTAGGCGAAAGGTGGTTTTGCCCCTGTGGCGGGCGAAACGCTCGATTGACGGCATGCGTTGAACTGCCACTTCTGCCGCAAATTGAGGTGTCCTCCTCGGTTCCTCCGAAGCCCGGCATCCGGTTCAATTGGGTGCCGGGTTCTTCATTTTCCAGCCGGCCCGTCCAAGCAGCTTCAGCAGCGCGGGAAGGAACGTCAGGCCCACGACCATGCAGGTCGTGACGCCTACTGCCATCGTAAAACCGAGGCTGGAAATGCCGCGATGTTTGGCGATCACCAGACTGCCAAAGCCGGCGATCGTCGTCAGGCCCGACACGAACACGGCCTTGCCGGTGCTCTTGCCGAGGATCCCCGGATCCTGCTCCTCGGCGAAGCGGTTGAGGATGTGGATGCCGTTCGTCACGCCGATGCCGACGACGAGGGGCAGCGTCATGATGTTGGCCGGGTTGAAGTCGATTCCCCTCCAGCCCATGAATCCCGCCATCCAGAAGAAGCCCAGCCCGACCGGGATGAGCGACAGCACGACGCACACCGGGGATTTGAAATGGAAAAGAACCATCAAGGCGATGGCGGCCAGGGCATACCAAGCCGCCTTTTCGTAGCTGCTGCGCAGGAGCGAGGTGTATTCCAACAGCTGCACCGGCGTGCCGGTGGCGTTCTCGTCAACGGATCGGAGCTGGCGGACGAACTCGGCCTGGGGTTCGCGGTCCCAGACGTTGGTCCTGGGATAGACCATCAGCAGGTGCTTGCCCGTGACGCCGACGAACCGGCTGCGCAGGGACTGGGGCAGATCGGCCACGCCCAGCGGGGCCGAATCATCCTGGTCCCGGAGTGAGCGGAACGTCGCATGGAGATCGTCGAACAGCGCGGTTTGATACTCCGTTGCGTGGGCGATGCGCTCCGGGTTGGTTTCATCAAGCAGCCCCTTCCGGAAATCCCCGATCGCCTTGCGGAGTGAAGCCAGTTCTGCGGAAAGAGCCTTGTCCTCGTCGCCGACCGATCCGAGCGCGAGCCCCAGGTAACCCTGCAACGACCACAGCGTGCGGGTGAGATCGTCTGCGCGGACCGGGTCACGGTCCACCGGCGCGAAGGTGATGCTTCCCGTCTCGGCTTTGACCTGGGAAACGATGCGGAGCTTCGATACCTGATCATCGCCGATGAACTTGGCCATCGAATCGATGCTGGAAACGGCCGGCAACGCGGTGAGGCGGGCTTCCAGTTGCTTCGCATCGGCCAACGAATTCGCCACGACCGCACCGAACAGGACGGATTTATCGGACGAATTGATGAGCTTCTCCTCGAATTCGACCGCAGCCAGGTCCGCCGACTGCATGTTCAGCAGGTTGTAGTCGAACTTCACCCGCAGGCCGCCGAGGATGGCGACTCCGCTCAGGGCCAGAGTCAGTCCGGTCACGGTCCATGGCCGGTCCAGCCAGAGCCGTTCCAGCTTGTCCCGGCGATCAACGGGAGGACGAACGGGGTCGATGATTTTCTGCTTTCCGTGGAGGAGCAGGACGGGCAGGAGAGTCATCATCGGGACAAGGCAAACCAGCAGGCCACCGCCGCAGATGATCCCCATTTCCTGGATGCCCCGGAAGTCCGTCAGGCCCATCGCGAGGAACGCAGTGGCCGTCGTGAGCGCACCGGTAAAGATGCCCTGGCCGGTGTTCACCATGGCCAGTTCCATCGATTCAAGCTCGGACCGGCCGTTGCGTAGTTCCTCCTCGTAGCGGGTGATGAGATGGACGCCGAAGTCGATGGCCAAGCCGATGAGGATGGGGACAAACGTGATCGTGAGAATGTTGAGGTGGCCGACCGTCAGCGTGGTGAAACCCATCGTGTAGCCGAGACCGATCAGGAGCGCGAAGACGGCCTTCAAGGGACGGCCGGTCGACTTGTAGCCGTAGATGAAGATGAGCGCGGATCCGATCAGCGAGACGATGGAGGCGACGGTCGAATCCCTCTGCGACTGGTCCATCTCATCCACTTCGAGGACCGTTTCACCGGTCAGTCCCACGTTCACTCCCGGCACCTCCGTCTGGGTCCGGGCGATCACCTCGCGGATCCGCGTCACCGCGTCGGCATTCAATTCCTCCGTCCGGGCGCGAGCGGTTACGAGATAGATCTTCCCGTTGGCGAAGGTGATGTAGCTGGCCTTCTCCGCTTCCTCCCCGGCTCCGAAAAGCGCGTTGACCCCGGGCGACGGCGGGGTGCCCGGGCGTTTCAGGATGTCGGTGCCCTCCTCGATCAACCGGCGCAGGGCCGGAAGCGCCTTGATGAGCGAGTCGTTGGCGGCGTTGGTTTCCTGCTTCGCCGTGCGGAACTGCGTGTTCACCAGTCCGAAGAGAGACGCGAGGTTCGAAGCCTGGGAGAACTGCTGGATGAACGGCCGGTAGTCGCTCAGCGCCCTGTGCAGCTCCTTCAGGTCGGGTTCCGGGACGAAGAGCAGCGCCTTGGGGCCCATCATCTTCAGGTCGCCCTTGTAGAAGACGTCGCTGAAAAGGTTGGTCTCCAGTTCCAGCTTCGCGCCGAGGCGTTCCACGAACTGCCGGTTGCGGGCGATCGACTCGCTCTCCACCACGACCACCAGGTCGTCCTGCGCCGGGAACTCCTTCTTAAACCGCAGGAAGTTCTGGTGATACTTCTTGTCGGCTCCGACGAGGTCGTTGCGGTTGGTGTGGAATTCCAGCTTCGCGATCGTGAACCAGACGCATAGTCCGAAGAGGATGATCTGCGGCCAGACGAACCACGCCCGATGGGTGCAGACCGCCCTGGTCAAAAGCCTCAGCGCCCTGACGATGAAATGTCCGTCCTGCAATGTGTGTTTGTGATCCAGTCGGCCGAAGGCTGATGGTGGACGGAGCTAAGTTCAATGCTCGGAAATCGCCATCGGCATCGAACCATCCCGGCTCCTCCCGGTCATGAGTCGGAGGCAGGTTGCCTACGCTTCAGCTAAACCGGTTTCCGTCTTCGCCCGATTCCAAGCCTGACAAATCCATGGCATCTCAAGCCGCGTCAGCGACCTACATCGATGAGATCTCCGGGTTCCGCGCCCTTCGGCGCAGGACTTCGGGAGTGTGCGGATTGTTCGGGGCGCTTCTGGTCCTGATCACGCTCTTGCTGGCGTCTGTGCAGGCAGCGGAGATTCTTCCCGGAGCCTCGTCGCCGGACCTTTCAGCGACCGCCTCCAACCTGTCCTCGCCCCAGGTCCTCGCCTGCCTGCTTGCCATCGGGTTTCTCGTGTTTGTCCTCTTCGATCGCCAGCGAAAGCTGCGCATCGCCTCCAAGACACTCGACCGGATCCGCGACGACTTGGAGTCGCGGGTCCAGGAACGTTCGGACCAGCTCAAGGCGGCGTCCGCGGAAAAGCGGGCCGCCGAGTTGGGACTTCAGGAACGCCAACGACTCCTCGACGCCCTGATGGAGGGTTCGGAGGACATGATCTACTTCAAGGATCTCGGGAGCCGGTTCATCCATTGCAGCGGACGGGTGGCGCGGAGGTTTCGCCGTTCATCGCCCGCGGAAATCATCGGAAAGACGGATGGGGAGCTTTTTGCGGCGGAGCATGCGGCGAACGCCCTCGCGATGGAGCGCCGCATCATCGAGACGGGAGAACCCGTCCTCGGCGCCACCGAACGCGAGGTCTGGCCGGACGGCACCGTGACCTGGGCGTTGACTTCCAAGATGCCGCTGCGCGATTCGGACGGGAAAATCACGGGCACGTTCGGCATCTCCAAGGACATCACCGCGCTCAAGGAAGCGCAGGATGCGGTCAAACGCTCCGAAGAGGAGTATCAGTCTCTGGTGGAGAACATGCCGGTCAGCGTGTTCCAGAAGGATTTCTCGGGGAAGATCACCTTTGCCAATCGTGGCATGGCTGCATCCTATAAGTTGTCCGTTCCGGAGATCATCGGGAAAACCGACTTCGACCTCTCGCCCGTGGAGCTCGCCATCCGCTACCGGGCGGACGACGAGCGCGTCATGCGAACCCAGGCGGCGCTGGACCAGGAGGAGAATTTTGTCGGGCCGGATGGCCGGAGAAAGTTCGTCCGTGTGATCAAAGTGCCGTTGCTCGATGCGGCCGGGAAGGGTGTCGGCGTCCAGGGAATCTTCTGGGACATCACCGCGGAGAAGGAAGCGGAGCTGGGCCTGCGGAGCGCCAAGCTCCGGGCGGAAGAGGCCAGCCTCGCGAAGAGCCAGTTCCTCGCGAACATGAGCCATGAGATCCGGACGCCCATGAACGGCGTCATCGGAATGACCAGCCTGCTCATCGAGACCAAACTCACCGATGAGCAGCGCGAGTTCGCCTCCATCGTCCAGGACAGCGCGCAGGCGCTGCTCGGCATCATCAACGACATCCTCGACTTCTCGAAGATCGAGGCCGGCAAGCTGAAGTTCGAGGAGGCCGATTTCGACCTTCGCGAAACCGTCGAATCCAGCGTCGACCTGATCGCCGAACGGGCGCGCACCCGGGGCTTGGACATGGGTTGCCTCATCGACGAGAGCATCCGGACCGGCTTGGTCGGCGACTCGACGCGGGTCCGCCAGGTCATTCTCAATCTGCTCAGCAACGCCGTTAAGTTCACCGACAAGGGAGGCATCGCGGTGGAGGTTCGCCAGACCGCGCTGGTCGACGGCGTAGCGACGATCCAGTTCAGCGTCCGAGACTCCGGCGTGGGGATTCCAATGGATGCGCAGAAGCGGCTTTTCACCGCGTTTGAACAGGCCGACTCGTCGACGACTCGTCGCTATGGCGGCACGGGACTCGGCCTTGCGATCAGCCGCAAACTGGTCGAACAGATGGGCGGCGACATCGGCGTCACGAGCATCCCCGGACGCGGATCCACCTTCACTTTCAACATCCGCCTTCCCGTCCAGGCCAGGGAGATGATGCCCGTCCCTTCCGAGGGATCCGTGCTCAAGGGAAAGCGGTTCCTCATCCTCGAACCCAACCGGCTTTGGCAGGACATCCTCACCAAGTTCGCCGCCCGGTTTGGCGCCGAATGCCAGATCGCCGAAATGCCGGAAGGCCAGGCCGAGGCCACCCTGCGGCAAGCCCACGTCACCGGCAGGCCGTTCAGCTTCGTCATCGGCCAACTCAGCCCCGTGGCCGGAGAAGCGCCCGCCCGGATCAAGCGCCTCGCCGAGGTGGCGGCCGAATGCGACGCCCCGGTCATTCTCCTGACACCGTCCGCTCGGCATGGCCTGTTGGAAGAGGCTCGGGCCGCCGGAGCCTTGGGCGCACTGCACAGACCTGCGCGGGAGGCCATGCTCGTCCGCGCCATTGCCCGGGCCCTCGAGGAGTGGAACTCGGGGCGCCCCTCCCGCCGTGGTCGCACCGCCTCCGGCTACACCACGTTCGCCACCAAGAAAACCGGTCAACTTGGGCGGATCCTGCTCGTCGAGGACAACGCGACCAACTGCCTGTTCGCCACTCGTGTGCTCGAACGCATGGGATTCACCACCGAC
>CANJSG010000128.1 GCA_947476875.1 Verrucomicrobiota bacterium
CCACCTGGCAGGGTTCCCGGCTGATGACCCGGGGCCGGAGTTGGGCCGACCGCCGAGCTTTAATCGTCCAGCAATCTGCCTTTGTCCACGTCCCGAAACGACAATCGTGTCCGCCGATTCGCTCCCACCTTCCACATCACGAGGGGTTTGAACGCGGCAACCAGACTAGAATTCGCTTCCAATGGAGCCGCCAGATGGTTACCACGCTGCGCGACCCTTCAACCCTTCGCCATAGCTTCTTTTTAGCCAACCATGACAAGAACAGCCACGCCATCGACCATTCGTGTGCCCCGAGGCGGAATTCTGATCGGACTGTTCCTCGCCTTTTCAATGGCTGCGGCCGCTCAAACAGCGACGGCTCCCGTTTCCAAGATCGATTCCGGCGACAACGCCTGGATGCTGGCGAGCTCGGCTTTGGTTCTGATGATGACCGGTCCCGGACTCGCCCTGTTCTACGGCGGGCTCGTCCGGAAGAAAAATGTCCTCGGAACAATGATGCACAGCTTCTTCCTCATCGCGGTGGTGAGCATCCTGTGGTTCATCTTCGGCTACAGCATGGCGTTCGGAGAGGGCAGCGCCTTCGTTGGCAACCCGACCCATTTCCTGTTCCTCCAAGGCGTCGGAGCCGCGCCACAGCCGGACTACGCTCCGACCATCCCGCATCAGACCTTCATGCTCTACCAGATGATGTTCGCCATCATCACCCCGGCACTGATCACCGGCGCTTTTGCGGAGCGGATCAAGTTCAGCGCCTACGTCGCGCTCATGATCGGTTGGGTGACGATCGTCTACTTTCCATTGGCCCACATGGTCTGGGGCAAAGGAGGGCTCTTCAACTGGGCCCTGGGGGGACGCGTTCCCGTGCTGGATTTCGCCGGTGGAACCGTCGTGCACATCAGCTCGGGCGCCGCAGCCCTCGTCTGTGCCATCGTCCTCGGTCCGCGCCGCGGTTTCCCACGCGAAGCGATGCTCCCGCACAACGTGGTCCTGAGCCTCATCGGAACCGGTCTCCTGTGGGTCGGATGGTTCGGATTCAACGCCGGCAGCGCCCTCTCAAGCGGCAGCCTTGCGACAAGCGCCTTTGCGGCGACCCACTTTGCCGGCGCCGCAGGCGGTCTGGCCTGGACCGTGGCCGAATGGGTGGAAAAGAGGCAACCCAGCGTCCTTGGAGCCGCCTCGGGAATGGTCGCCGGCTTGGCGACGATCACCCCGGCGTCGGGTTTCGTCAGCGTGCCGTCGGCAGTGATCATCGGCCTCTGCGGGGGAATGGCGTGCTACCTGGCGGTCACAAAGCTGAAGGCCGCCTGCCGCTACGACGACTCGTTGGACGTCTTCGGAGTGCATTGCGTCGGCAGCATCGTGGGCATGCTCCTGCTGGGGTTCCTCGCCAGCGCCGAGGTGAACCCCCTGATCGCCACAACGTTCCAGAAAAACGGCGTAACGATCTCGCTGGTAGGCGGGTCCGGTCAGTTTGTGAACCAGTTGATCGGAGTCGTCGTCACCTTCGTGTTCAGCAGCGTGGCGACCTTCATCCTGCTCAAGGTGATCAACGCGACGATCGGCCTTCGAGTCGATGCGGAATCAGAACACACGGGGCTCGATGTGAGCCAACACGGTGAAAACGCCTACAACGAGTGAAACGGCACCAGCACGGACCGCTCAGTTTCCAGCCCGTTGAGGCCGTTCCCTGCTGAGGAGCCTTTTGATGGCGGCTCCGTCAGCACCGGCCCACCCTCATCCCTCAGGCGGAGGAGTGGTGGGTGCCGCGCCCGAGGCCCCGGCTGCAGCGGCCGCCCGCTCAGCTTCCTGCTTCTCGCGCTTTTTGGCGTCTTTCTTGGCTTTCTTGTCCAATTCCCGGCGGCGCTTCTCGAACTGATAGTTGGGCTTTTGCATTCTGTTGATCGCAGTATGTCACCGGTCCGGACGGGACGCGAGGGGCGAATTTGAAACCCACGCCGACGGTTGCCCAATCCCGACCGCCAACCAACCCGAACTTCCGCATCGTTCCGGTTCCCGCACGTCGGCCTTTGGCCTTTGCACCTCGTCATTCCTCTTGCCCTGCCCTTTCCCCGTCCCGGACATTTCGGGCCATGGAACAACCCGACCAGCTTCGTGAACTCTTCCGGATGCAGCACGCGCTCAACCAGCGCATCGGCGTGAACACCGACGCCATGACCGAGGAGGAAAAGACCAAATGGCTCCTCAACTACACCCGCGCCATGCAGCAGGAGATGGCCGAACTCACCGACAGCGTCCCGTGGAAATGGTGGGCCAAGTATCAGAAGTTCGACGAGCAGAACGCCCGCGTGGAGGTCGTGGACCTGTTCCACTTCCTCATCTCCATGGCCCAGGTCCTCGGCATGAGCGCCGACGACGTCTTCCAAGCCTACCTCAAGAAGAACGAGGTCAACTTCAAGCGCCAGGACTCCGGCTACACCACCAAGGACCACGAGGACTCGAAGCATATCTAGGTAGCTGGCAGAACATGTCCCAACAACCTCCACTGCAGGAAAAAGCTGATAGGAGATACGTCCGCATCCTTATTGCTCTATGCGTCGTTGCAGGCCCGCTTGGACTAGTGGCGTGGAAGATCGCCGGGACTTCGGGTGCTGTTTCAGTCGTCGTAACTGCCGTAGCCGCGTGCATTGCTTCATTGGCCCTGCTGACGAGCTTCTACCGCTGTCCTTCGTGCGGACAGAGATTGGAGCCGTCCAGAGAACGTGATGATTCACCCGCAGTCTTTCCGTGCAAAGACTGCGGCGTATTGTGGAATACCGGCATCAAGATCGGAACGGTGAACAACGACTAACCCTGCCATGCCACCAGCCATTTCATCGAAACGCTCCCCCGTCCCTCCCCGCCTTCGCAAGGAAGTGGACTACGTGCTCATCTCCGAGGCGCAGATCGCCAAGCGCGTGAAGGCGCTCGGGCGCGCCATCCAGCGGGACTTCAAGGGGCGTGACATGGTCGTCGTCTCGCTGCTCAACGGCACTGTCATGTTCCTCGCCGACCTCATCCGGCACCTGCCCATGCCGTTGCGGCTCGATTTCATCGGCGTGTCCAGCTACGGGAGCGGCACGTCGTCGGGTGAACTCGTCTTCACCAAGGAACTCAAGATCGACGTGGCCGGCCGCGACGTCCTCCTCGTCGACGACATCCTCGACACGGGCAAGACCATGTCCCGCGTGCTCGCCAAGCTGCGCGAGCTCAAGCCCCGCCGCATCCGCACTTGCGTGCTTCTCGACAAGCCAGAGCGCCGCACCGAAAAAGTTCAGGCGGACTTCGTCGGGTTCAAGATCCCCAACGAGTTCGTCGTCGGTTACGGCCTCGACTACGCGGAGCGCTACCGGAACCTGCCGTTCGTCGGCGTGCTTTGCCCGGAAATCTATCTGTGGCCGGAAGAGAAGCCCTAAGCGGGAGAACCACAGATGGACCCAGATCAACACAGATGGGGAAAGGGTTCGGGAGGAAGCAGCCTCTCGGATTTGGGCCATGGGCGTTGCCTGACAATTGAACGTGGTGCACCCAATGCGGTCCCGCAGTCGGCCAAGATCCGTGGCGTTGTCCCTGCCGGATCTGTGTTCATCCGTGTCCATCTGTGGTTCTCCCCAACCCCATGACCGTCCGCGTCCACTTCTACTCCTACTTCAAGGAGCTGACTGGCTGTCCCTCAACGGAAGAAACGGTCGTGGAGGGCGCGACCATTGACCAGCTTCTCGGCCAGCTTTACGGACGATTCCCCAAGCTCACCGCCATGCGGAACTCCACCTTGATCGCCGTGGGCGTGGACTACCAGGGCCGCAGCTACGTGCTGAAGACCGGCGACGAAGTCTCGCTCTTCCCTCCCGTCCAAGGCGGTTGATCCCGACGTCCGATGACCACCGAGCTGATCCTCACCACCGACCCGATCGACGAAGCCGCACTTATAGCCCGACGGCGCGCTTCGGCAGGCATGGGCGCGGCCATTTCCTTCAGCGGCATCGTGCGCGGAAAGGAAGGCGCGGACGCCATCTCGGCCATCGACTACGAAGCCTTTCGCCCAATGGTGGAACACCAGTTCAAGCTGCTCTTCGCCGAAGCCGGGCAGCGTTGGCCCGTGGTCGAATCCATCCGGCTCGTCCACCGGGTCGGCGTGGTGAAGGTCGGCGAACCGTCTCTCTGGGTCGAAGTGGTTACGCCCCATCGGAGCGAAGCTTTCGCCGCCTGCCAATGGCTCATCGACGAGATGAAACGCATCGTGCCGATCTGGAAGAAGCCACTCCTGTGAACAGGAAGTCCGAAGCGCAAAGGCCAAAGGCCGAAAGAAGCCCGGCGCTCGAATCTGGAAACGCACAAGCCGACCGTCTGATCCGCTGAAAAAAAGCCGCCGGCGCACACGCGGTTTCGGGAGGGCGGCACCCTGGATCGGAAGTGGTCGCCGGGCCATCGATCGACGTCCAACGCGGCGGACCAAGAATCATCCGACACAGAAACTGGTAACCCCGGCTCCACGAGGAGCCATAAGCGAGATTGGCGACCGGTTTTGAGCCCGCATCCGGGCCAAAAGAGTCATCTCGCCGGCTCTTTCCACGAACGAAGCGCCGGTCTCGGAAAAGCCGGTTTGCCTTCCAACTGCGCGACGAGCTGGTCGAGACCGTCGAGATTATCCGCCAGTCTGGCTCCGGCATCCTCATCGGTGTGATTGAGTATCCCGATCGGCCCATGCCAGCCGGAATCGCGGATTGTTTTCAACAGCTGGAAATCCAGCTCACCCAACCCGAGCGGGAGGATCTTCTTCCCGAGCTTGTCGCCGTTGCGGACGGTGCCGTTGAGGTTGATCACAGCGAGGTGCGGCTTCATCCGTGCGAGCAGCTCCGGGAATTTGTCCACATGGTCGTGCCCGTGGTGGAGGTTGTAGACGATCCGGACATTGCCGACGCCCTGTGTCCGCAGCAGCTCGATGATCGCGATCTGGTTGTCCGGTTCACCAAACCAACTGCCGTGGTTGTAGAGGCCGACCGTGCATCCGATCGCGGCGGCGGCCTCGGCGATGGACTTGATCCGTTTGGCTTCCGATGAGACACGAGCGGCCTGTTCGTCGGGCGATTTCACCGGTCCACCGCCGCCCATGACCCAGAGTTGGCTGCGAAGGTTGTGGCGCTTGAGGACGGCCAGGATCTGTCTGGCTTCGGCGTTCAGCTCGGTCGGAAACCACCACGCGGAAAGCTCGACGCCGTGGCGTTGGCAGGATTCGACCTCGGTATCGAAGGTCGGGATATGTTCGGTGCGGTAGTCATAGGCAAACTTGCCGAAGCCGAGCTTCTGGAGCATCGCCGCACGCTCTTCCGGCCCGCGCTTCTTCGCGTCGAAGGGCACGATGCACCAGGCCATGAGGTTGGTCCTCGCGAAGAGCCGGTAAACCTCGTCGGCCGCGTGGCATGAGGGCACGGCAAGGAGCAGCATCAGGGCGAGGACGGGGCGCATGGAAAATAGATGGACCAATCCATGGGCTCGTGGGAAGCGCCATTTCGCCGTCGACAGTCCCTCAGTAAGTTCCCGCTTGAGGCTTTCGCAGCCTTCCCCCTAATTACCCCACATGATCTTGGCGACACTCACCGGTCTGGACATCTTCATCATGGTTTTCAGCGCGCTCCTCGGCGTGGTGTGGGTGATCGTGGTTCACAAGTTCCTCAAGGGCGACGGCTACGATGCCGGCCGCAATGAACCGGACGCCGACGAACCCGCCGGTCATGGCCACGATCACGGCCACTCCAAACACGGTCACTGATCCGGCTCCGACGCGATGCCGGTCTTCCTCGAATGCCAACGGTGCACGGCCTGCTGCCGTTGGCCGGGCCAGGTCCGAATCACAGACACGGAGATTTCGCGAATCGCCGCACACCTTGGAATGGCCGAAACCTCCTTCATCGACCGGCACACCCGCCTCACTTCCGACCGACGCGGCCTGGCCCTGCTCGACAAACCCAACGGCGAATGCGCCTTCCTCGACGGCGACCTCTGCTCCGTCCAACCCGTAAAGCCCCAGCAGTGCCGGGACTTTCCCAACCTCTGGACCCATCCGGGCTCCGAGAAATCCTGCCGCGCGATTCCGGTCCGCGTCGGAGAAGCCGAGTATCGGCGGCTGGTCTCGCAGGCCACCGGACGTTCCCTGCCCGATGATTTCCCAATTCCCCAGCATGCTCACGACCAACCCTGAACCCAAAGTTGTGGCCGGACCCTCCGGCATCGCGGGCACCGGCCTCTTCGCCGCCGCCGATTTCGAACCCGACGACCACGTGATCGAGTATGTCGGCGAACGTATCGGCAAGGAGGAATCGGACCGCCGTTGCGAGGCGCAGAATCCCTACATCTTCAACATCGATGAACAGTGGGACCTCGACGGCAACATCGACGGTAATCCGGCGAGGTTCATCAACCACTGCTGCGACCCGAACTGCGAGGCCGAGCAGGACGACGACGGCCGCATCTACATCAAGGCGCGGAAGCCGCTCCGCAAGGGCGAGGAACTGACCTTCAACTACGGCTACGACCTGGTGGACTGGGAAGATCACGTCTGCAATTGCGGCGCGGCGAACTGCCTCGGCTACATGGTCGCCGTCGAACACATCGAGACCATCAAGGCCAAGTTGGCGGAGAAGGATGCGACGGCCGGCACTGCTCTCGCGAAGGTTGAATCCGCCCCTGAGTAATGCCCACTCCCGCCATGACAACGACGGTAGACCAAATCGTCGAAGAAACCCGCCGGCTGCCCAAGTAACAGGCGGTTGAGCTGGTCGACCGTCTCACCATGGATCTCCATCAGACCGTCGATCCGGTCTTGGAAGCGGATTGGAAAAAGGAAACCCGCCGACGCTTGGATGAAATCAGCAAGGGCATCGTTCATGGAATCCCCGGCGAAGAAGTGAGAGGCAATATCCGCCAAATCGTGGGCCGGGGAAGCACCGCGTTTTCCATCCGGAAGCCGAAGCAGAATACATAGAAGCAGCCCGCTACTACGCCAGGGTTGATCCAGTTCTCGAAGGGCGCTTTTTTGATGAGATCGAGGACTTGATTCTGAAGATCTGCCAACATCCGGGGCGCTTTCGTCATTTTGACCCGCCGGCGCATCGTCACTTCTCGAACGTGTTTCCTGATTCCGTCATCTATCAGGATGAGCCCGACCGCATCTGGATCGGCGCGGCGATGCACTTGAAGCGGCGGCCGGGCTACTGGCAGGAACGCGTCGGCTGATTGGACAGAATTTGAGTCTGACCGAGTTTCCTCTTTGCACGCGGCGCGGCACCGCCACTCTTTGCGCACCAATGTTTCGCGAGATCAAATCGGTCCACTTCGTCGGCATCTGCGGTTCCGCCATGGCCTCGACCGCCGTGGCCATGCAGGAGCGGGGTTTCCACGTCACCGGCTCCGACCAGAACGTCTATCCGCCCATGTCGACCTTCCTCGCCGAGCGGAAGATCCAGGTCATGGCCGGCTACGCGGAGCAGAACCTCGCGCACAATCCCGACCTCGTCGTCATCGGCAACGCCGTCTCGCGCGGCAATCCCGAGGCCGAGGCCGCGCTGGAACGGAAGCTCCGCTACACTTCCCTGCCCGAACTGCTGAAGGAGTATTTCATCCGGGGTAAACGTTCGCTCGTCGTGACCGGCACGCACGGCAAAACCACCACGACTTCCCTGCTCACCTGGGTCTTCGAACACAACGGCGCCAACCCGAGCTACCTGATCGGCGGCCTTCCCCCGAACCTCGGCCAAGGCGCCCGGTTCACCGACAGCCCGTGGTTCATCATCGAGGGCGACGAATACGACACCGCCTTCTTCGACAAACGCAGCAAGTTCATCCACTACCTGCCGGAGGTCGCAATCATCAACAATGTCGAGATGGACCACGCCGACATCTTCGAGAACCTGGCGGCCATCCAGCTGAGTTTCCGGCGCTTCATCAACGTCATCCCGCGCAACGGGCTGCTCCTGGCCAATGGCGACGATCCGGCCATCACGCCGTTGCTCGACGTGAAACATTTTCCGGTGAAACGCTTCGGCCTCGGAGCCGGCAACGACTTCCGAGCCGAAGGCATCGAGCTCCGGCCGGAAGGCTCCTCGTTCAAGCTGGGCCAGACGGAATTCACCATCCCCGTCATCGGCGAGTTCAACGTCCGCAACGCCCTGGCCGTCGCCGCGTGCGCGCGCCATTGCGGATTCAGCGACGCCCAGATCCAGTCCGCCTTCACCACCTTCATGCCGGTGAAACGGCGGCTGGAAATGCGCGGTGAAGCGCGCGGAGTGAAGGTGATCGATGACTTCGGCCATCACCCTACCGCCATCCGCGAAACCCTGCGTGCGCTGCGGGTGATGTTCCCCGGCCAGAAGCTTTGGGCCGTCTTCGAGCCGCGCTCGAACACGACGCGCCGGAACACTTTCCAGAACGAACTCGTCGATGCCCTCGAACGCGCCGACGCCGTGGTCGTGGCCGAAGTGGCGCGGCTGGAGCAGCTGCCCGTCGATCAGCGGTTGAACCCGCATCAGCTCATGGAGGAACTCCGCCTGCGCGGCCGCCCCGCCAGCTACCTGCCCACGGTCGAGGCCATCGTCGAACACGTTGCCGAAGGCGCGAAGGAGACGGATGTCGTGTGCGTCTTCAGCAACGGGGGATTCGGCGGCATCCACGACAAGCTGCTGAAACGGCTGGCGGCGTAGGCGTGCGGAGAGACTTAACCCACAGCCAAACACCTTGACCTCCGCGCCGGTGAATTGAGACTGCGGTCCATGCACTCCCGGACTTTCCTCGCGGTGGCTGCGCTTGCAGCCGGCCTTCCTTTGCTCCAAGCCGCCCGTGCAGCGGAAACCCCTACGTCTCCGACGTCACCGCCAACCCCGGTCCTCGCCAATCCCGTCAATGGTTCCCTGCTCCCACCGCCTCCGCCGATGGGCGCGCTGCCGGTGAAGGTGGCCGAGGTCGACGGCAAGATCCGGGTCGAGATCGGCGGCCAACTCTTCACGGAATACTTCTATCAGGACACGCCCCGGCCCTACTTCTATCCGTTGCTGGGCGTCGACAACACGCCCATGACCCGGAACTTCCCGATGAAGAAGGTCGAGGGCGAGGAGACGGACCACAAACACCACCGGTCGCTCTGGTTCACCCACGGCGACGTGAACGGCGTCGACTTCTGGAGCGAGGACAAGGCCTTCGGCAAGGTCGTCCACAAGCGTTTCCTCAAGACCGCTTCCGGCAGCATGGGCGTCATCACCAGCGAGAACGACTGGGTGACCGCCGACGGCAAGACTGTCTGCTCCGATGTCCGGACGATGCGCTTTAGCGGCGACGGCAAGGCCAAGTTCGTCGACTTCGAAGTCACGATCCGCGCCGACCACGGCGACGTGACGTTCGGCGACACCAAGGAAGGTTCCATGGCGCTTCGCCTGAACGAGTCCATGCGCCTCAAGCAGCCCAAGGGTCAGCCGCCGGGCAAAGGCCACATCGTCAACCGGGCCGGAGTGACCGACGACCAGACGTGGGGCAAGCGATCCGAATGGGTCTATTACTATGGCCCAGTCGGCGAGAAGACGGTCGGAGCGGCCATGTTCGACCATCCGTCCAATCCCCGCTTCCCAACCTGGTGGCACGTGCGCGACTACGGCCTGTTCGCGGCGAATCCCTTCGGCGTGCATGACTTCGAGAAAAAGGAGAAGGGCGCCGGCAACCTGAAGATCGCCTCCGGCCAGAGCGTCACTTTCCGCTACCGCATCGTCCTGACGGCCGGTGACGAAAAGGCCGCCGGCATCGAAGAACATTACAAGCGCTACGTCGGAACCACCAAAGCCCGCTGAGAGCAACGACCCACCTTTCCTCACCACTCATGAGCACCAAACCCACCATCCTGTCCCGTCGTAGATTCCTCCAAACCTCGGCCTTTGCCGCCGCCGGACTCGGCCTCTCCGCCAAGTCCTGGGGCCGCGTCGTCGGCGCCAATGACACCATCCGCGTCGGCGTCATCGGCTTCCACGGCCGCGGCAACGCCCTCATCGGCGATGCCCTCAAGGCCATCAAGGACGGCGAGAACGCCCGCATCACCGCGCTCTGCGACGTCGATGCCACCGTGCTCGCCAAGGGTGTCGAAGCAGCCCACAAGCGCGACGAGCCCGTCAAAGGCTTCAAGGACCTCCGCGACCTCTACGCCAGCAAGGAAGTCGACGCCGTCATCATCGCCACGCCGAACCACTGGCATGCGCTCGCCACCGTCTGGGCCTGCCAGGCCGGTCTCGACGTCTACACGGAGAAGCCCGTTTCGAACAACGTCTTCGAGGGCCGCAAGATGGTCGAAGCTGCCCGCAAGTATGAGCGCATCGTCCAGACCGGCACCCAGAGCCGTTCCAGCACCGGCATCCAGGAGGCCATCAACTGGGTTCGCGCCGGCAACCTCGGCAAGATCAAGATCGCCCGCGGCCTCTGCTACAAACCCCGTCCCAGCATCGGCAAGACCAGCGGCGACCAGCCGGTGCCCGAAGGCATCGACTACGATCTCTGGTGCGGACCGGCTCCCCTGACGCAGCCCCGCCGCAACAACAAGGCCAACGGTCCCGTCCACTACGACTGGCACTGGTTCTGGAACTACGGCGCCGGCGATCTCGGCAACCAGGGCATCCACCAGATGGACATCGCCCGCTGGTTCCTCGGCCACAAGGGACTCTCCCCGCGCGTCCTCAGCTTCGGCGGACGCCTCGGCTATGATGACGACGGCGAGACCCCGAATACCCAGGTCGTCTACCACGACTTCCCCGGTGCGCCGCTCATCTTCGAGGTCCGCGGACTGCCCGATAAGAAGGGTTCCAAGGAGATGGACAAGTATCGCGGCGGCAGCGTCGCCGTGATCATCGAGTGCGAAGGCGGCCACATCCTCGTGCCCAACTACACCGGCGCCACCGCCTTCGACAAGGCCGGCAAGGAAATCCAGAAATGGTCCGGCACGTCCAACCACATGGCCAACTTCTTCAAGGCCGTCCGCAGCCGCAAGGTTTCCGACCTCAAGGCCGACATCCTCGAAGGCCACCTCTCCAGCGCCCTCTGCCACACCGGCAACATCTCCTACCGCCTCGGCCAGAAAACCGGCGCCGATGGCATCCGCAAGGCGCTCAAGAAGCACGTCGGCGCCGAGGAATCGTTCGACCGCATGCTCTCGCACCTCCAGTCCAACGAGGTCGATGTGGCGAAGGACATGATCACCCTCGGACCCGTGCTCACCATGGATCCGAAAACCGAGACCTTCCCCGGTAACGCCAAGGCCAACGCGCTTCTCACCCGCGACTATCGCGCGCCGTTCATCGTGCCGAAGCAGGTCTGAGCCGCATCGTTGCAACCAATCAATCATCGCCCGGAGAAGCCCGCTTCTCCGGGCGTTTTTTGTGCGCCGATCCGGGGAGCCGATTCCATTTCGCCATGAAATCGGCTTTGCGGCAGGAGCCAATGCCGGGTCTTATCCCCTCACGATGTCAGCAGCCCAAGGACAGGTTAATCCGCTTCTGCCCGGATCCGTTCTGGCGTCCATCCTGGTTGCTCCGGTGGACCGCCACAGCCTGCTGCCCGACGTCGCGGCGGCATCCGCCTTGGACGCGCAGTCGCGTGACGGGATACTCGAAATCTTCAGGCTGTCGGAGCGATTGCCCCAGATGCAGGCGGATCGGGTTCTGGAAGCGGACCGGAAATACCTGGCCGCCTGGTCAAAGCTGGAAGCCCACTTCCCGAGCGTCGCCAAGGCCACGGGCTGCGAGATCACCGCGATCAGCGGGATCGCCCGGGGCCTCTTCGGCGCACGCCTGCTGTTGGAGTATCTCGAAATCACCACTCCGCCCCGGCTGTCATTCGAGACGACGGCCGGCGCGACCGTCG
>CANJSG010000129.1 GCA_947476875.1 Verrucomicrobiota bacterium
CCCAAGCGTGCTCGAAGCCGTGCTCGAAGTGGCCGACAGCACGATCACCTTCCGCAGCCGCTACAATCTGATGCCGAACATCGCGGCGGTCTACGACCTCGTGATGCTCGACGACACGAACCCGCGTTCGCTCCGGTTCCAGCTCGACCAGATGTCCCAGCACGTCGAACGCCTGCCCACGCAAAAGGACAACGCGCTACCGAGCGAGACCCAGCGAGTCCTGCTGCAGTGCCTGACCCGCCTGCGCCTGATGGACCCGCGACCGTTGAGCAGGCAGACCGGCGACTGGCACAAGAGCGAGGTCGGCGCGGTCCTCCAGGATGTCATCGACGCCATGCCGAAACTGTCGGACGCCATCGCCGTGAACTACTTCGCCCACTCGGCCATCTCCCGCGCAGGAGGCTCATGAACTACGTCATCACCCACACGACGGTTTATGAATACTCCGAAGCGGTCACCGTTTCCCACCATGCGGCGCGGCTGAAACCACGCATGACGGAGGTCCAGAACAGGCACGACTTCACCCTGCGAATCCTCCCCGAGCCCACCGTCTGGAACCGGCGGACGGACTACTTCGGCAACCGCGTCGCCTTCTTCGGCATCCAGGAGATCCATCGTCGTCTGGAGATCACCGCCGTTTCGCGAGTATCCGTGAGACGCCAGACGCCGCCGGTGCCGGGCCTCTCCCAAGAATGGGAAAATGTCGCCGATCTCTTCCGCGATCCGGTCTCTCCCGAAGTCGTGGAGCCCTACCAATACTGCTTCAGTTCGCCGCTGCTGCGGGTGTCGATGGAGTTGGCGGACTATGCGGCGGGAAGCTTCAAGACAGGCATTCCTCTCCTGGCTGGCGTGCTCGATCTGACCAGGCGGATCCACAAGGACTTCAAATACGACCCCGTCGCCACGACCGTCGCCACGCCTCTGGAAATGGTCCTCAAGCACCGTCGCGGCGTCTGCCAGGACTTCGCGCATCTGGCCATCGCCAGCCTCCGTTCGCTCGGTCTGCCCGCCCGCTACGTCAGCGGTTACCTGCGCACCCATGCCGCGCCGGGCAAAGCCCGCCTGGTCGGAACGGATGCGTCCCACGCCTGGTTTTCCGTCTTCTGTCCGAGCTTTGGATGGATCGACTTCGATCCCACCAACAACCTCATGCCCGCCGAGGAACACATCACCGTCGCCTACGGACGTGACTTCAGCGACGTCAGTCCGGTAAGCGGAATCATCACCGGCGGCGGCCAGCACGAGGTCAAAGTCAGCGTGGATGTCGCGCCGGTAGAAGCCTAGCCAACGGTGCGGTCACTTCGACGGACCCGTCGGATCGGAGGGCTTTGCCGAATTGCCATCCTGGCTCTTCAAGCGTCGGAACATCACCACATACTTGAAGATGAACAGCGCGGCGAAAACCACCCAGCAGGCGATCGAAACGATTCCATGTGTCGCGAAGGCACCGACGATGCACGCGACCTGAACCAGCAGAAGTCCAAAGAGGATCCGGCGATTGTCTTTCATCGATGGGTTCGGTTGATCGGACTCTGGTCGCTCACTGCGCCGTGATTCCAGGTTTGGTGAACGCCTTCACGTCGGTGAATCCGGCAGCACGTGCGGCTTCGGTTGCCTTGAGCACCGTTCCCCACTGCGCTTCGGTGTCGGCACGGATGAAGACGGGGATCTTCTTTCCGGAAACCGCCTTCTCCTTGAGCAGCGCTTGAAGGCGTTCCGCCGTCACCGGCTGAGTCCCGTAGTAGATCGGACCGGATTTAGGAACGGTGATCACCACCTGCGCATCTCCAGAGCCGGCCTTCTCCGCGCTGCGGCCATCCGGCAGCGTCAACGCCACGGCCGGCTGGTTCTTGAACGTGGTGGAGATCATCATGAAGATCAGCACGACCATCAGCACGTCGATCAACGAAACAATGATGACGCCCGGCGTGGTCCTCTTCTTTTTGGCGACGAACTGCATGGTGATTCCTCAGCGGTTGCCCGATTCACCGGCTCCGTGACGACGCAGGAACTCGTCGCAGACGTTCTCCATCTCGATGGCCAGCGTCTCCACGCGGCGGTTGAAGAAGCTCCATGCCACCAGCGAGGGAATCGCCGCCATCAGGCCGAACATCGTCGCGTTCAGCGCGGTCGAGATGCCCCGGGCGAATTCGCTGTTGTCGTTGGTCGGGCCGCCTTTGCCGATGCTCGCGAAGAGCAGGATCAGGCCGTAGACCGTTCCAACCAATCCCATCAGCGGCGCGGCTCCGACCACGATCTCCATGACGAAAAGGCCGCGCTCCATCCCGGCGATCTCCTGCCGGGCCCGCGTTTGCAGCGCGCTGGCGGTCTCGGGTTTCGGCCAGTCGCGATGGGTGTCGGCGAAGAGAAGGAGGCGGCTGATGGGCGAAGAGTTCTGTTCACAGACCGAACGCAGCATGGGCAGATCGCTGGCCGAACGGCAGTTCCTCGCGGTGGTCATGACGACTTCGGGCAGGACCTTGCCGCGACGCAGAGCCATGGCGCGTTCGATGATGAGCGTGAGGCCGACGATCGAGGTCAGGATGAGCAGGATGATGATGACGGTTTCCATTCGTTAACTTTCGGGATCGTTTATTGGAGGTAGTAAAAGGTGAAGGTGATCTTCCGCAGGTCGGAGCCGATTTCGCGCCGCATCTCACGCGGCCATTCCGGATACTTCGACGGATCGATGATCGCGCTCTGGCAGTAGAGGGTGAGAGCCGGGTTGACGTTCGACTTCTTGACCGTCATGTCGGTGATGCGGCCATCAGAAGCGAGGTTGAATTCAAGCTGCACTTCACCGACCTGGTTGACGGAGACGCTGTCGAGAATCTGGAACCACCGCTCGCGGACGGCATCGATGAACGCCGCGTCGTAGGACCCGAACTTCGAACCCTGCACATCGAATCCGAGGCGGCCCTTGTTCGAGACGCCGCCCTGGATCTGGGTCCGCTCGGTCGGATCACCGCCCTGTTGCCGCGCCTTCACCTCTGCGATCGAACGCGGGCGTCTCGGCTGCTGGGCCGACTCGGCCAGGCCTTCCCCGATTTCGCCGGTCGCGGTTCCCTCAATTGTCCTGGGCTCGGCCTTTGCCATCAGGGTTTCACCTGATTGCTTCTGTTGGCTCTTCTTTCCCGCCTTGGTCGGCGACGTGACGTCCGACTCTTTCACGTCGGGCTGAGCGGTTGTCGGAGGCTGGGCAACCGAGGGTTGGAGCGGGACGCTCTTCGCCTCTTCGGCCGACCGCTTCCCGCGCGGTTTGCTTTCGGTGACCTTGACCAGCGGTTGCTCACGTCCCTTCACGTTCGGATCTTCTGACGCCTTGGTAAGGTCGGGATTTGCCGCCCGTTGGTCGACGGCTCCGTAAAACTTGGGCTTCTCCGGTGGGCTCGTCGACGCCAGGGGATCAACATCAAGAAAGGTAAGTGCAGAAGCCGGGGCGGCCTGGGCTTGTTGCTGGGCCGCCAATCGCGCTTGGACCGCCTTCTGGGTTGGGGTCAGAAAATTCTGCAACGCCTGCATCCAAGCGGGCATCCCCTTCGGCTGCCACCATCCGAGGCGTTTGCCGATGAGGTAGGTCCCGTAGCCGCCGGCATGAAGGAGGAGCGAAAACGCCACAGCCAACGCCAGCGGCTCCTTGAGCCAAATTTCTGGTGCCTTTTCATTGGGATTTTCGATGCTTTTTTTAGCGGTTGCCACGCGGTTGACAAAGTTTCCTGTCAAGATGTTTAATCTGAGGCATGGGAAATCCAATGCGCCAACGGTTCAAAATCGCAGAGTTTAAAAACAGGAGTTCCACGTCGAGCTGGAGGGTATCCGGCATCCGCCGTAGTGGCGAGAGAGTCCGCATTAACTTCGCAGACAGTGACGCCGCAAAGATGAAACAGATCGAACTGGAAGCTGAGTTCTTCGCCCGTCAACCAGATGCGCCGCACATCCGCGCCACGAAGATGTCGGAGTCGCAGGTCCAGATCGCGGAGCTCTGCTTCCCAAGGCTGGCCCGTGACGAGGACATGATGGACGCCATCGAGCTTTGGTTGAGGACCGGCAAGCAGGCCGCTGGGCGCCGGAACGACGTGCGGATCGACGAAGCCTTCGCCCAGTTCGGAGCATGGCTCGCCGGCGAGAGCGGCCTTCGTGAAATCTCACAAAAGAACCTTCGGAACCGGGTCGCCAAGTTCGCCGCGCAGATGGGACGAACCTTTCTCCACTCCATCACGCCCGAAGCTGTGGAAGGCTTCCTGGACTCGCGGACCACGAGTGAGGTCAGCAAGGATAACGACTTGCGGGCCATCTCAAGATTCTTCTCGTGGACGATGGAGAAGCCGCGTCATTGGATCATGGCGAACCCTTGCGCCGGCGTGAAGGTCGCAGGCCTCAAGGCTGAACGACTCGCCAATGGAGGACCAAAGATCCTGAGCGTGGCCGAGTGCGATGCCCTGCTCCGTTCTGCTGAGAGGGTCGCCAACGGTGCCGCCGTGCCGTGGCTGGCCGTCTGTTTGTTCGGAGGTCTACGGCCTGACAGTGAGGCAAAGCGGCTAGATTGGTCTCTCGTGAATCTGGACGACGGGGAGATCCGTATTCTCTCGACGAACAAGACCGAGAGGCCACGAGTTGTCGACATGGACCGCAACCTTGTCGCGTGGCTCCGAGCCTACAAGGGCCTGCCATTCGTGTTTCCACAAGGCGTCATGCAACGCGTAAAACTAGCCGCAGGCTTCGGTGGCAAGGGCAAGTTCATGGCAGACGGAACACCGTTGAAACCGTGGCCGGCGGACGTGCTGCGGCACACGGCAATCTCTCACAAATGGCGACAGACGGGCTCCTACGGCCTGACCGCGGCATGGGCGGGTAATAGTGAAGCCGTCATCCGCGAGCACTACCAAGGGCGAGTCACGAGTGAGGACGCCGCGAAGTTCTACGCGCTCATGCCAAGCGGCTCGACGCCCTGAAGGCGGCACAGCGCGACGATACGGCCTATCCCCCGGCTGATTGTGAAAGCTTGGTGGTCCGCGAGCTTGGGGAACTTGCTGCGGATGCGCTCCAGTTGGACGCACATGGCTGAGGTGACCCGGTGTAGCTCCACAAACTCATCACGCCCAATAGCAGGGCCGGACCGTCTCCGGTTAGCGGCCGCGAGCTTTGATCGTTCATGCTCGGCCTCAATTATCGCCAACTTTTCGCGCTTGAAATCGATGTCAGTCCGCATCCGATGGATCCATTTCCTTAAGTGCAAGGTGTTGAGATAGACCGACCTGTTCCCATACCGGGCCTCTTTCCTGCTAGCGCCCCATCCCTGGGTGAGCATGGTAAATTCCCGCTCCGTCAAGGCGGCATCGCGTAGAATATCTGCCTGCGTCAGCGTGTCCTTTAGTAGTCCAGTCGCCCTTGGCGTGACCATCCCCTCTGTGACGACTTCCTTCCATGATTGCCGGCCGCAGACCTCTGCCCTTAGTGGGCGGCCCGGTTGCATGTCATCAATCCACAACTGTATCTCACGGAACTTCTTAGGATCACGAAAGCGCCAGTGACCGCCCTTAGTCCTACGCGCAAAGGGTGGCCGGTGGCTAATTAGAACCGCTCGCATCCTCGCGGGGCTTAGCTGGACCAGTTTCGCAAGCTGAGTAGTCGTCATGGCTTGCTTCTATCAGCACGAGCTTTACCTTGCAAGATAAATCGCTTGGGAACAATTCGCTAAGAGGCCCATTATTTCACTCAATGTAGGCTTAAATCGCTTGGGAGTCACGAGTCAGGTGGACGGTCTCCACATTGACGTGGAAAACAAATCAAACATCGCAAGCAGCGCGTCGCGTTGCTCTACATTAAACACGTTGCGGGTAACGACATTCCCGAACTACATCAACCCTGTTCCGAGCGATGCCACACTTCGCATCTGGTTAGACAAAGCGGGTGTGCCGAGGCTTAAGACAAACCCCCACGCGAAACGAGGCGGCGGGCCGTGCTTTTATAGCGTCGCCGCTGTCGAGAAAATGCTGAGCCAGTTGCTGCCTGGCCGGCTGTCCAGCCCTTCGATCGGAGGTGTCCGATGAGCCGCGAAGCCGAGTTTTGGGTCGAATACCACGCGCCAGCAAACCTTGAGCTTGATCGCCGAATTTTTGCCATCGCCGGGACACCGAAGAGCGGAAATGGCTTTTACGAGCCTTTTCATTTCGTCCTTCCCGTTGAAAAGGCCAAGGCCGCATGCGCGCAGCTTTCAAAGTTGGATGGGGTGCTAGGACTCATGGGTATTCCGTATTACGAGATCCGGCATACTAAAAAGGAGGCACTGTGAGTTCTTCCATCCTCGACCGAGCGTCCCAATACGCACAGGCGGCCGGACCAGCTATTCAGGGACAGGGCGGTTCCTCGCATCTCTTCAAACTCGCGGTTGCGCTCGTCCACGGGTTCAACCTCAACGAAGGCGACGCGATGGGTGTCCTTGCTCAGTGGAACATCGGTTGCCAGCCGGAATGGTCCGTGGCCGAGCTGGTTCACAAGGTCCGCGATGCCGCGAAAGCTACGCCGGAAAAGCCTCGTGGCTGGCTTCTAGGAGATCGGGATGGGGCTCCTGTGACGAAGGCCGCTCCGACTTGGAAGCCATGGCCGACGCTACACGCACCAACGCCGCATCATGTTCGCCAGATAGCGGACTTGAGGTTCATCCAAGCCGAGGGCGTCCAGCTCGCGGCGGATCGTGGCCTGCTCCGGGTTTGCGAAGATCGTGGCCAGCTTCTGTGGGCTATCACCGACAGCTCCAGGCTCTGCGCTCAGGTCCGCACAATGGACGGTGCCCTGCTATCGACCAAGGGCGGCATGGTGAAGGCCAAGACGCTGGCCGGATCGAAAGCGAAACACGTCATCGGTATAAAGGAGGCCGCACCATTCCCGAAGGTGTGGCTGGTAGAAGGCGGACCTGACCTTCTGGCCGCGCACCAGTTCATCTGGCAGGAGGGGCGGCAGGACGACGTTGCCGCCGTGGCCATGCTAGGCGCGAGCATCGGCATTCCAGATGAGGAGCTCGACAGCTTCGCCGGGAAGCACGTCCGCATCGTGCCAGACGCCGATCCCGCAGGCGTAAAGGGTGCGCTCCGTTGGATTGAGGCCCTACGCCGCGTTGCCAGCAAGGTGGACGTTCTGGACCTGTCAGGACTTCTACGCAACGACGGCCAGCCCGTGAAAGACTTCAACGGCCTGAACTTTATCTCGCCGGATTCGACCTACAAATTCGGGAAAACCATCAACCCCTTCGCGCTATGCCCCTAATTTCTGGCGAAGAGTTCGCGGCGGAGCACGGGCCGGCGAAGCGGGAAGTCCAATCAGGCGACACGATGATTCTCCTGCCCTCAGATGTTACGAGCCTCACCGAATCGTCAGAGGACATATTCCGGCGGCTAGGCGAGCAACGAATCATGTTCATACGTGGTGGCGCTTTCGTCGAGACGATCAACGACGACGGCGAGGGCCATCTTGCATTGGTAAAGCCGGAAGGGTTCGCCAGCCGGGTTGAGAAAGTGGGAGTGCTTTTCAAGAAACGGCTGACCGAGAACAACATCATGACGACGCAAAAATCATGCACCACGGACGACGCCAAACGGCTAATGGCGACAACAGCCGCACGGGAGTTGCTGCCAAAGATAAACCTTCTCACAAAGGCCGCTCTGATCGGCGAGGACAAGGATGGGAACCTTCGGGAATACGGGAACGGCTACCACGAGGATCTGGCCACGATGGTCAACGGGCCGGACGCGGAGACGGTGCCGCTCGACTTGGCGATTGAGGCCCTACGCGGACTTATCGCCGAATATGACTTCCAGACTCCAGGAGATAGGAGCCGGGCGTTGGCGTCGTTCATCACTCCCGCGCTAAAGTTCGGCGGGCTATTCAAGAGCCTTACACCGCAGGACGTGGCTGAAGCCGACGCGAGCCAGTCAGGGAAGACATTTAGGCAGAAGTGCGTCTGCGCCATCTATGGTGAGCGGGCTCGTGTAATCTCGAAACGCGAAGGCGGAGTCGGATCGCTGGATGAAAGCATAGGCTCCGCGCTCTTCGGGGGAACACCGTTCATCCGGCTGGACAACATGCGAGGCAAACTGGATTCACAATCGCTGGAAGCGTTCCTAACCGACCCGTTGAAGGTTTCAATCCGTGTTCCTTATTCCGGCGAAGTGGTTTGTGACTGCTCAAGGGTGACGGTCCAAATGACTAGCAACTCAGTCGAGACGACCCGTGACTTAGTGAACCGTAGTTGCATCACACGCATCCGAAAAAAGGTGGGGCACACCTACATGACGTGGCCCGAAGGCGACCTAGAAGAACACATCCGGGCGAATCAGCCGTTCTACCTAGGGGCCGTGTTCGCCATCGTCCGCGAGTGGCACAGACGTGGAAAACCGACCAAGCCCGACAACAGGCACGACTTCCGGGCATGGGCCGCGACGTTGAACTACATCGTGGTTGAGATCCTTGGGGAAGCTCCGTTGCTGGACGGCCATCAGGATGCACAGGCCAGGGCGTGTTCCCCGCAACTGAACTGGGTTCGCGCTATCGGGCTGGCTGTATTGGAAGATAATCGCGGCGGCGAAGTGTTCTCGGCGTCAGCCTTGTTCGATCTTGGCGATGATCATGGGATAACGCTGCCGGGCTACCGAGGCGGAGGTGTTGACGCCGGGTGCAAAACCGTAGGCGTGATTATGCGGCCGCTCTTCAAGGAAACGACTACATCGACCATCGACCACATCATTGTCACGCGGACAGAGCATTGGGACATGAAGTTGAGCCGGAACGTCCCGCGATACACTTTCACCACCTAAACTGCCATATCGAACGCACGAGACCGCCCGATTACTTGGGCGGTCTTTTGCTGTCCAGTTGTCAGAGGGCAACACCGAAAACCTCAATTCCGACCCACCCAACCCACCCAACCAAGGGGTAAGAACTTTTTAGAAACCACCCTTTCTTAGAAAGTTGTCTACCCTTGGTAGGCTTGGTGGGAATAGATAAACTGTGATAAAAAGTGCCTCTTTTCGCTCTTCCCCCCCACTGGACCGCCTTCGGGAGCCGGTTCTGGCCTAGGTGGACGCCACGTGGTTCTACATGGACCACTTCAATGACCAAGTTTTCAGCGACGCTACATCCGCCGGCATGGCCTTTGAAACCGACGACTTCGGAGTTTCGCGGCAGACCAATGTCGCTGGCTTCGACTTTGAAACGATCTTCAAAAACCTGGACGGCGAGGATCTCGACCACCCCGAAGAGGTCCGCGAGGCGCTCGGCATCGTGGTTGGGCGTCTCATCAACAGTTTGATCTTCGACCGCAACGGCGCCATTCGAGACGCGAAGGCCATTGGGCGACAACTGCTGGCCATCGCTTACGCCAGTGGGTTCACGGGCGAGGCGACGATGCAGCAACTTGGCGATGCTCAGGGGATCACGAAGGCGGCCGTCAATGCGCGGGTCCGCGAGGTCGAGCAACGGCTTGGACTGCGGCGTCACATCCAAGCCAGCGACGGCGCGCGACTGGCTTCGGCCATCGCGCAGACCGGCTCGCGTCACTGGCGAAGACGGAAGGCCAAGGCGCCTACCCCCACCCCGTCAAAGGAAACTATTTAGCGTTAAAGGAAAGCAGGTTTAGCGACATCGAAGCATAAATGTCCACGTATGGGACAAACCTGATGTTCCACCCTTATTCCCTACTAACATGAGCGACTTGCTCATGATTGCGCGCTTCCTTAAGCCCCCCCCCCATAGGCACCTGCCGGCTGGGTTGACGTATCTACGTATGAGTAGATGAACACTCGCCCCATAAAATTCTTGAGCGCCTCCGCGGCCGCGCGTGCGCTGAACGTCGCGCTCCCGACTCTTCTCCGCCGTGTCGCCCAAGGCCTGATCGTTCCTGACGGCCTCGCGGGCACGACGATCCTTATCAGCGCCGACAAGTTGGAGTCGATCCGTGAATCTTTCCACAAGCCCGAGACCTGCTCCTGAACCCGCCTAACAACACGCACCCCACCATGGCAAAATTGAAAACCTCCGTTGAACTGGCCGATGACCTCGCGCTTGTCGAGCCGCTCAACCTGGACAGCACCCCGCTGCGAAGCTCCGTAGAGCTAACCTCTGCCGACTTGCTCCGCGAGATCGAAGCCAAGGCTAACGCGCTTCAAGCCGAGGCCGTCGCCGCTGCCCACAAGGCTGACGAATACCGCAGGAGCCACGCCGGCCGTCACACCGCTTGCGCCCAAGCCGTGAATCGACTTGCCCGCTTGGTCTTGGAGCGAAAATGGATGGTTCTCGAAACCGAAGCGACCATCGATGACAGCACCGAAGGCTTGCTGGGTGAAATGTTGGTGAAGTTCCATGACCAACGCGAGGCCTACAACCTGTCGTCCCGGCGCTTTGGGCCGCCGCATCGTGTTGAAATGCCTGTCGAGAGAAACATGGAAGCGCCCGACTCCCGTTACGGTGACAAAATTTGGACGCTTTTGGCTGAACTTTCAGGCCGCGAACTTCGCGTGAAAAGCGCCCACAGGATGATTGGCGTCATCGACTCGGAGATTGCCGGCCTCGTTCAAACGATTCGCGATTCGCGTGCCGCAAACGGATTTGATTTGAGTGAACTCGCCCGCCATGCCGCGCAGCTCGCCCTGCCTCTCGACAGCGAAAACCTCGCCGTGACGCCCGCTGAGATCCTTTCCGAAGTGGAGGCCTCGAAGTGAACGCGACTAACAAGTCCACGCCCGCTAAACACGCGAAGAAGCCGAAGTCGGTCACGCTGTTGAGCACCGCATCACCGGCCGTCATTGCCTCGTTCAAGGCCGATGGTTTCACGGTCCGCCTGATCGACGCCACGCCGGGCCCCACTGCCAAGAAGCATTGCGGTCCAGTGGCCAAGCAGTCCCAGGTTCAAGCATTGCCCAAGGCTGCCACGCCCACGAAGCCTGTTTCACTTTCCGCTCGCGGCGCCTGCCCTGTCGTCGCGTCCGGTTCCGTCGCCCCGGTGCCCAACATCGCTGGGGCGTCGGCAACTCTCCCCAAGAAGTCGAGCCGTTGGCCGTTCTGGGACATCATCACGAAGGTTGAAATCGTCCGACGCCGCGAAGCTCGACGGTTGAACCCGCCACCGCCTACGCCACCCCGAGATCCCCAGGCTATCGCCGCCGAGAAGGCAGCTAAACGCGCCCGCCTGTTTCTGCCCAATGGCAAGCGAGCGGAGCAACACTGGCGTCCTTGGCTCGAATCGGCTGCGAAGGCCGAGAAGATGACACTGGACGAAGCCGCTGAACATTTCGGCGGACTCGAGGCGCTGTCAGCACCGAAGGGCTACCGGCACCGGATGGCCTTGTCCGAATTCGCCAACGCGATGGCCACGCAATCAAAGTAACATTCTCCCGCGACGGCGTTCGTGGTCGAGACACAGCATCCACATCCCACTGAGCCCGTCGCGCCGGACGGGCTTTTTGCTGTCCGCGAGCCGTTAGGACGATGCCGTCAAGAAGATGGTCCGATCACCTTGCCCACGACCTCAGGATCGATCCTGGGGCATCCTGGAGCGTTGGATTTTTTTAATGAAAGCATCATGACGCCTGTATACAGCTCCTCTGCGGCCCCACCTGAGCAGGCTGGAAGACCTTCCTGATTTGTAGGCTGCTAAAGAGTCCCTGAGCATCACACCCTCGCCGTTGGACTTATGCATGGATAACAAAAACTCGAGGGCATGGTTGTAACCCTTGCACTCGACGTGCTCCACGACGACAGCAACTCGGCTTCCTTTGATCGCCTCAATTGCTGCCCGTGCCCGCTCTAGGATGCCACCCGGAGCCATTGGAGCATCAAAGACGCAGA
>CANJSG010000130.1 GCA_947476875.1 Verrucomicrobiota bacterium
CCACCCGCAGCCTGGAGAATGGTGCTGGTGGACTTGTTGATCTCATACTTCTTGGTCCCCACCTTCTTCTTGGTGTTGGAGGTATTGAGATTCGAGGCGGAGGCGTTGTTCGTTTCGCCGGTGTTCGCGTTGGAGGGTGTTCCCGGCGAGGCCACAGTGGGCTGGGATGTCGACGTGATCGTGGTTTCGTCGGTGGTGTTGTCCTCGCGGATGACCTGGCCATCGGGGTCATATTTCTCTTCCGTCCGGTTGATGGAATCCCAGTTGATCTCGGCTGCCACACGGACGACCGCCTGGCCGGCCCCGAGGACCGAGGCGAGCATGCCTTCGGCTTTCTTGGTGAGGTATTGCTCGACGTTGCGCCGCGCGGCGAACTGGCCGTTGGAGAGGCCCGCGACGGAGTTGTCGTCCTGGTTTTCGGAGAGGACGTTGCCGCGATGGTCGACGACCGAGACCGAGTTCGGCGAAAGGCCTTCGACGGCGTTCGCGACGAGGAACCGGATTGAATTCACGGCGGACGACGGCATGTCGCTGCTGCCGCGGATCTTGATGAACACGGAGGCGGTGGGTTTCCGCTGCTGGTCCACGAGGAGGCGGTTCTCAGGGAACACGATCTGGACACGGGAGGATTCGATCTGCTCCAACTGGCCGATGGTGCGGGAGAGTTCTCCCTCGACGGCCCGCTTGAAGTTGAGGCGCTGGGCGAAGTCGGAGATGCCGAAGTTAGCCCTGTCGAAGAGTTCGTATCCACTGCCGCCCTGGGCCTGCGGGAGGCCTTTCGCGGCGAGCTGCATCCGCATCTGGTGAACGCGGTCGGCGGGGATGTAGATGTTGCCGCCGGGCTTGATCTGGAAGGGGACCTTGGCGTCTTGGAGCGCGGCCACGATCTTGCCGGCTTCGGCGTCGTCGAGCCGGCCGTAGAGAAGCGAGAAGTCCTGCCGGCCCGAGAACCAGGCGAGCGACGAAAGCCCGGCGACCACGGCCACGCCCGCCAGCACGATGCTGATGCGTTGGTTGAGCCCGATCTGTTTCCAGATGGCCGCCAACTGGCGGCCGATTTGCGTGAGATTGTTCATCGCTTACACCTGCATCCGCATTAGTTCCTGATACGACTCCAGAAGCTTGTTCCTGACTTCCACCATGAGCTGGAAGGACACGCTGGCTTCCTCCGAAGAAATCATCGCCTGGTGCAGCGGCACGTTGCCGCCCGCCAGGAGGGCGTTCACCATCGAGCTGGACTGGGCCTGCTTTGAGGCCACGTCCGTCACCAGTCCGCCCAGGAGGTTTTCGAACGAGGTCGTGCCGGGGCCGCCGGTGCCCGTGATCTGATGGGGCATCGCGTTGACGATCCGCCCCATCTCGACATCGGGAATCTTTCCTAGATTGCCCTCGCCCGCCGCATCCATCATGCGCTGGAGCACGGGATTGCCACCCACAGCCCCCGGGGTGTTGGGCATCGTCTGGCGAATGAGCGAGAGCGGATCCATCGAGGCCTACATCTCTAGCGTTTTCCGATGGAAAGGGACTGCATGGCCATGGAACGCGCCGACTTCACGACGGCGAGGTTCGCTTCGAAGGAACGGGAAGACGCGATGAGATCCACCATCTCCTCGTGGACGTTGATGTTCGGCATGGCGACCATGCCCCGCGCATCGGCGTCGGGGTGTCCGGGGCGATAGGCCAGGATCGGCGGACGCTGATCAGTCACGATCTTGGCGACCTGCACCGTGGAACCGCCGGAAGCGCCCCCCGCTTCCTGCACCTGGGCGTCGAGCACGGTTTGAAACACCACCTGCTGGCGCTGGTAGGGCTTGCCGTCGGGGCCTTTCGTTACCTGCGCGTTGGAAATGTTCTGGGAGACGACATCCATGCGGATCCGCTCGGCGTTGAGGGCCGAAGAGGTGCTCTGGATGCCTGGGATAAGGTTCAACATGGGGTTTAGGCCCTTCCGGTGATGGCGAGACGCATGCGCATGAGGTTGCCCGTGATCATCTGGGTCTCCATGGCATGCTCCACGGAGTTCTGGCTCAGCAGCAGCAACTCGCTTTCCAAGGTCACCGTGTTTCCGTCCTGCCGCACCGCGCGGGCGGTTTGGTCGACGGTCAGGGCGGGTTTGGCGGACTTGATGGCGGAAACGTCTCCGGAGCCGATCGCCTGCTTGAGCTGGGCTTCAAACGACGGCGCCACGTCCATCCGGAGGTAGCCGGGGGTCTCGACGTTCGCCAGATTGCTGGCGATCGCCTCATGCCTGAGGGCAGCCGCATCCAGCAACCGCTTGGCGGCATTGTAGTTGGTTCCGTTGAACAGGCCTTCGACCATAGAGAGTCCGATCCCTCGCTCAGCAACGGGGATGCCACCGGGCAGAATCGGCCATATTCCTATGTTTTCCAGAAGATCGACCTCCCCTCCGCATGGAAATTGTTGCCACCCGGGAACCGCTGGTAGGCAACCTTGTCCGCACCGATGCCCCGGGGTCGCCTCCCCCCGATGGGCATGGCGAAACACCACTTTGATGCTTCCCCTTTGTTCCCAGCCTCCCGATTCTTCGCGGCTCATGGTTCCGAGTCTTGAACAGCGACTCGCCGCTAGGAAGCGGCCGGAGCGAAAACCCAGAATGTATCAACGCTGGGTTGACCTGCTATTCCTGCACTGGTCCTGCGACCCGGGCTGGATCCAGGACCTCTTGCCAGAAGGTCTCAAGCTGGACCTTTGGGAAGGCAAGGCGTGGATCGGAGTGGTGCCGTTCCAGATGAAAAACGTGCGCTTCCGAGGGACGCCGGCCATTCCCGGAATCTCGAATTTCAACGAGCTCAACGTCCGGACCTACGTCCACGACTCCAAGGGAAGGCCCGGCGTGTGGTTCATCTCCCTCGATACCGACAGCCGCTTGGCTGCATGGCTCGGCCGCGGTCTTTTTGGATTGAACTACTTCTCGGCGAAAATCGATTTCGAGCGCACGGGCAAGAAAATCACCTGGCACGCGTGCCGCCGGGGCGAGAAATTCTCCGACAAGATGGGCCACCGGATCCGCGAGGACCTGCCGGAAGCCGTTCCCGGGTCGATCGAATTCTTTCTATTGGAGCGTTACCACTACTTCGTCGGCCAAGGCCGCCGGCTCCAGATCGGGCAGGTCCACCACCGCCCCTATCCTTTGGCGGTCGCAGACGTCGCGCATTGGTATCAGGGACCGATGGTTTGGAACGGCATGAAGCAGTTCCCCAAGCCGCCCGACCACATGATCTGCAGTTCGGGAGTGGACGTGGAGATCTTCAAAGCAGAAGCGGTCTAGAGCCTGCGATTCCGGAGGCACGCAGGATCGGCGTCCCGGGGGACGGTTTACTCGCCCACAGCGGCGTCGGTGTCTTCCCGGGAAGAGACACCGTATTCGTTCAGCTTGTTCCGCAGCGTGCGGATACTGATCTCGAGGAGCTTCGCGGCATGGGTCCGGTTGCCCTTGGTGTGTTCCAAGGCATGGAAAATCGCCCGTCTCTCCAGTTCGGCCAACGACAGGACCGGTTGATCGGCCGTGCCCAGCACAGGAGCGCCCGACACCTCGCCGGCATGGAGCGGGATGATCGCCGGAGCCGTTTCAAAATTCCGGAATTCGCCCGGCGTCGGACCGGCGCCGAGCCTGAGGGATTCGCGGTCCAGCATTCCGCCCTCGTCGGACATGATCACGGCGTGTTCGACCAAGTTCTGCAGTTCACGGACGTTGCCCGGCCACGAATGACTCATGAGCGCCTTGATGCCTTCGTCGGCGATTCCTTTCACCCGAACACCATGCTTGCGTGAAAAGCGGAGCATGAACTCGTGGGCCAGGATCGGCACATCGTCCAATCGGTCGCGAAGCGGAGGAACAGGAATGGGAACGACATTCAGGCGGAAAAAAAGATCCTGCCGGAACTCCTTCCTTTCCACGCTTTCCTCGAGGCGACGGTTGGTGGTGGCTATCACGCGGACATCCACCTTGATCGTCTTGCTGCCGCCGACGCGCTCGAACTCGCGCTCCTGGAGCACGCGGAGGAGCTTGGCCTGAACCTGCGGGGAAACCTCGCTGATCTCGTCGAGAAGGATCGTCCCGCCATGGGCGAGCTCAAAGCGGCCTTCACGCTTGTTCATGGCCCCGGTGAACGCGCCGCGTTCGTGCCCGAAGAATTCGCTCTCGATGAGATTTTCAGGGACCGCCGCGCAGTTCAGCTTGATGAAAGGAGCCCCCGCTCGCGGGCCCTTTCGAAAGAGCGCGCGGGCGACAAGTTCCTTGCCCGTCCCGCTCTCTCCCTGGATCAAGACCGTCGCCTGGGCGGGACCAACCCGGTTGATCAAATTACGGAGGCGCTCGATCGGCTTGCTTTGGCCGATCAACTCAAGGCCCGAGTCCTCGTGTTCGTCACGGGTGAGGAACTGGTTGACCTTGAGGATCTGGCTGAAGTCCTCGGCCTTTTTCAGGGTGACGTCGATCTGCTCGGAGGAGAAGGGCTTGATGAGGTAGTCGAAGGCTCCCGCCTTCATGCAATCGACCGCCAACTGGACGGAGGCGTTGCCGGTGACCACCACGGCCAAGGGCCTGACGGCCCGGGTCTGAAGCTCCCTGAGGAGGTCGGTGCCTTCGCCGTCCGGCAGGGAAACATCGACGAAGATGAGGTCGAAGGTGTCTTTGGAAAGCAGCTCTTGGGCGGCCGCGATGGTGGACGCGGAGGCGACGTCGTAACGACGGTTGCGGAGCTGCTGTTCGAGGTGCTTGCGGATGATCATGTCATCCTCAAGCACGATGATTTTCTCGATCGGCATGTCAGTCGCTAGACTCGGGTCTGACGGCGGTAAAGGTCAGCAACGAAATGCGGGCGCTGGCGGTTCGCGGACGGTATCGACCTGGGTGGAACGAGCCCGCGCCGCAGGAGGGCCTGCTCGTTCTCGCGGTCCAGGACGATGATCTTCATGGTGAGATCCTGGTTCTGGCGGATGAGCTGGTTGATGCCGGTGTCGGCCTCACGCGCGGTGGCGTCATGCCGGACCCAGTCGGAGCGGTATTCCTTGAGCTTCGCGACGGCCTGCTCCAGCCGGACCAGCAGCGCCTTCTTCGCCGGGAACAATTCGGAGGAAGCAGAAGTTTCGGTGGAGCGGAGGGACTGTCCCTCGCGTTCGACCATGGCCAGGACTTCACGGGCCAGGCCGAGATGGGCTTGAAGCCCGACCTTCATTTCATCTAGGTCGCTCATTGGGTTGCGACAATGTTGGTAGTGGCGCCGACCCGAAGCATCTCGCGATCAATGGCCGTCTTTTCGATCCACTTGAGGTAGTCGCCGCGCCAACGCGCCATCTCGACCACCGACGCCAACGAGTTGTCAGACTTGGCCGCACCGGGCTTCGCCTGGGTCGCGACTATCTTCCCGTAGATTTCGGAGGCCTTCTGCGTCTGCGAAAGGCGTTCGTAGATAAGCCCCATCTGATACATTGCAGGGAGCTGCCATCCGGCATTGGTTCCAAGCTGTGAAATCGCATCGTAGACCGAGAGGGCATTGAGGTAATCGCCCTCCCGGTAGAGCTGGTTGGCGATGTCGTTGCCCGTGCGCTGCTGCCAGTAGGTCCAGAGTTCCGGGTTGGCCCCGGCCCCGGCCTGCTGGGACTGGAGGAGCTTGATCGTGTGCGCGGTCGCCTCCCTATTCCGGCTGGTCTGCTTGTAGATCCTCGCAATGATGAACCGGACTTCCGGCATCTCGGAGGCGTCGGGATACTTCTTGAGGAACCGTTCGCCCTCGGTGACGGCCTCAAGATTCTTGTTCAGCTGGGCGTAGCACCGGATCAGTTTCGATTGGACGAGCGGCCGGTTGAGCCGATCCGTTTCAACCGCCAATAGCCGGACGTAGGTTTCGCCGGCTTCCTCGACCTTTCCCTGGGTCATCAGAGTATCGCCAATCTCCGCTTTGGCCCGCAGGACCAGTCCTTGATAATACTCCATTTCCTCCAGCCTCAACTGCGTGGCGGCGGTCAGCACGAGGTAGAAACGTCCCAGAGCCAGGTCGAACGAGCCGGAATCGCGGTAGAGCAAACCCTGCCTCAGGTAAATCTCCGGAAGACGTTCGTCGTCGGGAAACCGTTTGGTGTATTGGGAGAGGATCTGGATCGCCCGGGTGATGTTCGTCTGGTCCTGCGCCACCAAGGCCAACTCCAACATGGTCTGCTTGTGGATGTCGGCGGGCGCATCGGCGGCCATCAGCTTCTGGAGAGTTGCCTCGGCGATCGCAAACTCCCGCGCCGAGCGTTTTTCCCGGGCGTATTCGACATCGCCCTTGTAGTCCTTCACGGACTGGACGATCGGAGCCTGGGTGATCTGGTAGAGGTTCGTGTTCTCAAGGCGCTTCCCGCCGTCCAATACGGTGAGCTTCGGCGTCACGACGACCTTCGGTTGGTCGACAGCGAGGACTCGTTTGGCAGGCTCCTTTGCGGCGGGCACGACTTCCGCCTCAGGGAGGGCTCGAGCCAGGTTTCTCGCCTTGGCGGCCGCTCGCGAAATGGAATCTTCCGCCTCGGCTTGCGGAGCGGAATCCGCGGCGACGCCAGCAACGACGAAGGAGCACAGGAAAATTCCCGCAAGCACGGAGCCTGCGAAACGACGGATCGAACTGGATGGTCTCACTCTAGGGCCCTTTCTGATAAGTGGCCGTGCTCGAAGGCGGAGGCACCACCTGGACAGGCGGCGCGAAGTTCATGGACGGCAGGACCACGACGGGCTGAACGGCATTCGTGGATCCCGGCTTTAGAAGAAATGGGATGATCTGATACGGCGATTGTCCGGGAGCCTCGGCGGCCGGGATCAAGATAGGAGGTGGAGAAGGCGGTTTCGCCGGATCATCAAGCGGTGGATGGATGATCGGCGGCTTGAGCGGCTCGACCTTGGTTTCAATCGGTTCCAGCTGCTTTGGCTCGGGCGGCTTCTCCGGCGGCGGAAGGGGTTCAGCGACGACAAGTTCAACCCGCTTCGCGAAACGCAAGGGAGCCGGACCAATCATGGCGAGATAGCCCGTCGGACCTTTCGCCTCCGCGGAACAGACCCCGGCCAGCATCGCCAGAGCAAGGAGCTGTCGCCGTTGGATCATACGTCGCCCTTACCGGATCAGGCGTGGGTCAGATCCTTGTTGCTGAGCTGGGCCACAGCCTCGTCAAACGACGAGGCGAAGCGCCAACCCGCGGTCTCCTCATACTTCTTGCACTCCTGGCTCACGATCTCGGAACCAAGCATGCGGAGCTTGAGGGAGAGTTCGGCGCAGAGCTGGATGACTTCGAGGCCGAGCTTGATCAACGAGATGTCGGCGGCGCGGAGCTGGCTGACATCGAAGATGACCTTGTCGATGCCCGAATCGACCGCCTCAGACACTTTGCTGCGGAGATGGGCCGAGACTTCGTTGGCGACGTTGTTGTTGAAGTTGACCGGGAGAAGGATGTTCAAGACGCCGGTCTTGAGCTGGAAATACTTGTAGGACGTATCCAGCGAAAGCGATCGGGCGACCTTGTTTTTCAGCTCCTCGATGTCGATCGGCTTCGTGATGATGCCGGTGAAACCCATCTGCTGGGCCCTGGCCTGATCTTCGACCGCCGTCTTCACGCAGAGTCCGAACACCGGGACCGTCTTGGTCTTCTGGCTGGTGCGAAGCATCTGGAAAAGCGTGAACCCGGCGCTCTCGTGGAGCGAAAGACTGACGAGGATGACTTCGGGAGAGTGGGTATTGCAGTAGTCGACCGCTTCACCGTTCGTCGACTTGCCGACGATGCTCCAGGTGGTGTCCTTGAGGCCTTCGGTGATCTGGTCGCAAATGGCCGGCTTGTCGTCGACGACAAGAACGCGGATCGGATCATCAAAGCGTTTGGCCTTGTTGCCCCCGCCGCCTTTGGGCTTGAGGTCGATCACGCGGCTGACGCGGTCGATGATCAATTCTTCCTTGAATGGCTTGATTAGGTAGTCACGCACGCCCTGCTTGGCGATCTTGAGCACGTTGTCGCGGCCCGCTTCCGCCGTCAGCATGATGACGGGGATGCCCTTCAAGTCGGGGTCGGACTTGAGTTTGGTGAGGGTTTCAAAGCCGTCCATCACGGGCATGGTGATGTCCAGGATGATGATGTCGGGCCTCTCCTTGGCCGCGACGGCGAGCCCTTCCACGCCATTGCAGGCCTCCAGCACTTCACAATCGAAGGACTTGAATGCCTTTCCAATGATGAGGCGGATGGTCTTGCTGTCGTCTACTGTAAGAATCTTCGGTCCCATGGCTTGTTACTCGGGTTTGGACGGTTTAATCAGCACTTCCACAACGACCTGTTGATTGGTCTCCGTTCTGAATGAACAGACGAAACGTTCCGTATCGCTGACTGGTTCCACTACGAAATTGCTGCCCCGGACGATGGAGGGGATGGTGAGAACGCAGAGGATGTTGCTCTGGGAGAGCTTCCCCTTGAACCCTCCGACGATCATGTTCGCGATCTCTCCGACGGAATCATTGATCATCTCGTCCGCATCCACATCGGCCTCGTCGATTCCCACGACGATGGATGTCAGCCGCCTGGCCAGGGACACGGGGAGGTAGATGTAGGCCACACCCGTCATATCCCCTATGAATCCCACCGCGCCTGCGATGTGCGCCTCCCCGTTCAACAGATAGGCCCCCGGGCCATCCATCCGCATGTTCATCCTGAAACTGGTCATGAAGACGTCCTGAAAGACGCTCGTGACCAATTTCTCCAGGTCAATTTTCATCGGAAAGGTCATCGGCTCCCCGGGATGTGACTTGAGCGGCTTTCTCCCGATGTTGCCCGTTCACCGGACTTAACTCGCGTCGCCGCCTGCCGATGACAGGAGAAGATGCTCACTGCGAACCTTGAAAAGATCCTGAAACCGCTCGATTCGGACAAGATCAACACCCGGATCCGCCAGTGTCCGCGACTGCCTTCGCTCAACAGCATCAACTCGGCCCTCAGGGAACTCCTCGTCGCAGACCAGCGCTACACCGCACAGATCGCCGAGGTCATACGCCGCGACCCCAGCCTGACAGCCCGCCTCCTGCGCCTCGTCAACTCCGTCTACTACGGTCTCTCAAATCCCATCAACAGCATCGAGGAAGCCGTGTTCTACCTCGGCGTCCGCCAGATCCGGCAGCTCGCGATGGTCACCCCGGTCATCGAAGACTTCCAAAAACTTGCCGGCAATGCCCCCTTCGCATGGCGTGATTTCTGGCAGCACTGCATCGGTGTCGCCATCGTCACCCGCGAAGTCCTCAGTGCCGTGCAGACACCTCCCGACGAAGTCGACTACGTCGCCGGCCTGACCCATGACGTCGGCAAAATCGTCATGGCATCGGCATTTCCCGATCATTTTTCGGAAATCCATCGGCAACTACCCGCTTATCAGGGCTCCCTGCTTGAACTGGAAGAAACCATCCTCGGCATCAACCACTGCGAACTCGGCGCGCGCTATCTGGAGAACCACATGCTGCCCAAGGTCCTTGTCGAAACCGCGCGGCACCACCACAAGCCCGAAGCCGCCAGCCACCATTCGCAGATCATCGCCGCCGTGCAAATCGCGGATCTGCTCGTGCGCCATGCGCAGATCGGCGACAGCTTGAACAAATCGGCGATCACGGCGGAAACCTGCTCCCAAGCATCCGGCTGGAGCATCCTCTACCCGGCGCAGCACCCGGCTGAACTCGCGATCGCGCAGGCCAACGTCATGCGGTGTGTCGACCGACTCCCTTCGATACTCGAGGGATTGGTCTAGTCCGTCGGACTGGCCGCCCGGCGACCATCGACTGAGGCCGGACTGAATCCGGGCCTGGAGGTCCAAGGCGGAACCTTCCTGTGCCTTCCTACACGTTGGCGGGATCAGGATGCGTCCATGGGGCGCGATAAGGTCTGGCCAGAAGAGTGTTGGCCTCCGCGTCACCCACGACCTGGTGCGTCTTCGGGTCGAACTTCAGGGAGCGCCCCAGCTTCGCCGAGATGTTGGCGAGGATGCATGACGCGCTGGAGATATGGCCCTGCTCGATATCGGCCACGGGTTTGCCGCGGCTGGCGACGTTCTCGAGAAGGTTCTTCATATGGCCGCGAATGGCCGGAGCGACGTGCGTCTCCAAGTCCTTCTCCGTCTTGTCCTCCGGATATTTGTCCAACTCCATGACCTGGTCCTTGATCACGGGCTTCCCGTCATGCGGGATGAAGGCGTATTTGAAGACGCTGGCTTTCAGGACGCCTTTTTCTCCGTGGAAGATGGCCGCCCAAGGAAAATCGGGCTCCGGATTCGGTCCCCAAGCGCGGTGGTTCCAGACAACCGGCAGGCCGTTGAAATCAAACTGCGCGGTCTGCGTATCGGAGATGTTCGCGCGAGCCGCCTTGTCGTTGAGAATGCCACCCCACGACGTGATCTGCGTCGGCCAACCGAGGTTCATCATCCACCGGACCATGTCCAACATGTGCACGCACATGTCGCCGACGATTCCGTTGCCGTATTCCATGTAGGCCCGCCAGCCACGGGGATGGACGATCTTGTTGTAGGGCATCATCGGGGCGGGCCCGACCCAGTTCTCATAGTCGAGCCATTCAGGCGGCTTGGTGTCGGGCGCGGTGGCGATGGTGTCGCGGTTGCGCATGTGCCAGTAACAGCAGATGTCGACGCTCTGGATCTTGCCGAGAAGGCCGGAATCGATGAACCGCTCCTTGGCCTCGATGAGATGCGGGGTGCTGCGCCGTTGCGTGCCGATCTGGACGACACGGTTGTGTTTCCTCGCGGCTGCCAGCATGGCCTGGCTCTCCGACACGTCCACGCCCGTGGGCTTCTGACAGTAGATGTCCGCGCCGGACTTGCAGGCTTCGATCATCTGGAGCGAGTGCCAGTGGTCGGGGGTGGCGATGAGGACCACGTCCAGGTCTTTCTCCGCGAGCATCTTCCTGTAGTCGGAATAAAGGCGGGGGCGTTTGCCCGATTTGCCCTTCTGCATCGCGGTATCGGCGCAGTTGTTGAGCAGCTTCGAGTCGACGTCGCAGAGCGACACGATGTCGACCGGCGCAACCTGGGTAAGGCGCCAGAGATCGGCTTTGCCATACCATCCTGTTCCGATCAGTCCGACGCGCTTGAACTTTTCAGCGGCGAAGGTGGTGGGCACATAGCTGACAGCGGCCAACGCGGCGGCGGCAGACGAGGAAGTCTTGATGAAGTCTCGGCGAGTCATTCCCCTGATTACGCACAAGGCCTACCCAAAGACAAGCGGCGACCAAGGACGCCGCGCCCACGACAGACATCGTCGAAAGGGTTTGGAAGCGAGAAAACTTGATGCAGTCGAAGAGGAAAAGATGGTGCCAGAGGGGAGATTCGAACTCCCGACCAAAGGCTTATGAGTCCTCTGCTCTACCACTGAGCTACACTGGCCACCGGACGGAAATACGTCGGCGATTTCGGGATTCAAGTCAATCGCGCAGATGGCCACTAGGGTTGCCTTCCGAACGAATCGCCCGCTTTGCTCAGAGCAAAACACCGCAAACGCAGGCCGTCATGTAGGAGGCCAACAAGCCTCCTACCATGGCTTTCATGCCCAGCGCGGCAAGGTCGTTGCGGCGGCTTGGCGCCAAGGCACCGATCCCTCCGATCTGAATGGCGACGCTCGCAAGATTCGCGAAGCCGCAGAGGGCGTAGGTCGCCAACGTGTAGCTGCGCTCGTCGATCAGGGAGGCCTTCTTCATGTCCGCCAAACTCATGTAGCCGATGAACTCGTTGAGAACGATGCGTTCGCCGAGCGCCTGCCCCACGGCAA
>CANJSG010000131.1 GCA_947476875.1 Verrucomicrobiota bacterium
GAAGATGCAGGCCAGCAGGATGAACCCCAGCGCCAGCTTGATCGGCATCCAATTCACAACTCCCAAGACGTCGGGCGTCAGGTTCGCCTCGACGATCTTCGTCAGGGCGACAAACCCGCAGAAGAGGTTGCCCGCGGTCAGGAGGTTCGGGAGAAAATAAATCCTCAGCTTCACCTCGGGGGCGTCGCCTGGACCTGTGGGGCTTGGTTGGTTGGATGGACCTCCCATGATTTTTCGGTTTCGCGAGAGTCAGCCACACCGATGCCCGGCACGGCAAGAAGCGTCACAGATCCTTCACGATGAACGCCGCGAACTCCGCATGGAGGTTGGGCGGAATCCGCGCCCGGAGCACCGCCTTCTCGGCTCCGTTGTAATCCGCTTCGATCACCTGTGCCACCTCGTGGAGACGCGCGATCACTGCGGAGCTTCCGTAGGGCACGGCCAGTTCGACGAACTCACGGATGGGCCGCAGCCTGGTTCCGATCTCCGCCATCAACGCGTCCGTCCCTTCGCCGGTCCGGGCCGAGACCATCGCACAATCCGGAAACCGCTCGGTGAACCTCGCCTTGAAGGCCGGATCGGGCATCCGATCGACCTTGTTGAAGACCATCAACGTCGGCTTGCCGCTCGCTCCGAGTTCTTCGAGCACGAGGTTCACGGCCACGATCTGTTCCTCCGCCTGCGGATGGCTCACGTCGACGACGTGGACAAGCAGGTCGGCCTGGACGACTTCTTCCAGCGTCGCCTTGAAGGCTTCAACCAAACCGTGCGGCAGCTTGCGGATGAACCCTACGGTATCGCTGAGGAGCACGTTCTGGTTTGTCGGCAACCGCAGCCGCCGGGTCGTCGGATCCAGCGTGGCGAAGAGTTTGTCCTCGGCCAGGACCGCCGCGCCCGTGAGCCGGTTGAGCAGCGTGGATTTGCCCGCGTTGGTGTAGCCGACGATGGAGGCGAGCGGCCACTGGTTGCGCTGGCGACCGGCCCGCTGCGTCTTGCGCTGGCGCTCCACGGTCTCGAGCTCGTCCTTGATCTTGTCGATCCGCTCCTGCGTCTTGCGCCGATCGGCTTCGAGCTGGGATTCGCCCTCGCCGCCGATGGACCCCGTGGATCCACGCTGACGCGACAAGTGCGACCAGAAGCGCGTCAACCGCGGCAGCAGATAATCCAACTGCGCAAGCTCGACCTGCATCTTGCCCTCCCGGGTGCGCGCCCGTTGGCCGAAGATCTCCAGGATCAGGCCCGTCCGGTCCATGACCTGGCAGCCGAAGATCTCCTCAAGGTTGCGCCCTTGCCCCGGCGATAATTCGTCGTCGAAGATGACCGTGTCGACTCCAAGGATCTTGCACATGTCCGCAAACTCCTTGGCCTTGCCGGGGCCGATGAAGGTGGCCGGCGTGACCCGCGCGATCTTCTGGACGCCCCGTTCAGCGACCTCCAGCCCGGCGGTCTTGGCCAGCTCGGCGAGCTCGTCCAATGAATCCTGGATGTCGAGGGAATCCCCCGCCTTGAGCTGAACCCCCACCAGGAACGCGCGGTTGGTTCGACGGACAACGGTATCAATCAGTGCTTTCAAATGCTTCGCCGAGAGTAAGCACACTCCCGCCGCACAACAAACGGAGAAGATGCCGCCTTTCCCCGGGCTTCGGATGAAGTCACCGGCGGCAGGCCTCAGACGTGAGTCCGCGCTGATCGAATGAAGTGCGCCGATTCACATCGGCGGCTACGAAATCGCCCTGCCTGCGCCGCCGGTCACGGGTCTGTGACCGAGATCTTGAGGCGCATGGAGATCGTGGGGTTGCCGTTGGTGGGAACGCTGAACAGGGGCGCGGGAAAGACTCCCGTGTCCGTCCGGGCAGGCCAACTGCGGAGGGTTCAACGGGGTGGGGAAAGGGTGAACGGTCCGGCGAGGTATTCCGTGGAGTCCACTGGCAGTCGGCTGTCTCGCGGATTGGCAATCTGCGCGACGGCTGAATCCGTCAGGAGGCGACGAAGAACGTGGCAAGGGAGGGCAAGGGCCCATGCCGCGCCTTTGCTGCTTTTCCTGACAACCATTTGGCCACGGCGCCATTTCGGTCCGGCCCAATCCGCTTCGGACTTCCCGCGTTACTTCGCCTTGTTCACCGGACTGGTGGGGGATTCGAACTGCGGGGTGGCGGCTTTGGTCGGGACGGGACGCGGGGGCGAACCCTTCTTGGCGTCGAGGTTGGAGTAGGCCTCCTCGTCGCTGACGGGCGCGGAGTTGATGCCGCCTTTGGGCACGTCGAGCTTCGAGAGCCAGACGAGCGCGTTGAGCATGAGGCGGCGTTGCTGTTCGTTCTGCCAGTTGAGGTGGAAGTGGCCGCCGGTGAAACCGAAGCCGCGTCCGCCATCGGGGCGTTCCACGGCCCACATCATCGTCTCGGGACGGCCCTTGTCGGCCTGGATGTGGGGATAAGGTCCAGCTGGATACACGTAGGGTCCGTTGCGCGTGGCGTCGGAGGGTTTCGAGACGAGGATGTCGGTCACGCCCTGTTTGCCGTCGCGGAAGCGCATGTTGAAATACCATTCATCCTTCGTTTTGAAGGGCTTCACCCCGCGCGTGATCGGGTGGGAAGGGAAGGAGGTGTAGTCGGCGTCCCAGATGGGATTGCAGGAGAACTGGTTTTCGTAGTGGCCGCCGACCCAGTCCTTCCATTCGCCGCCGCCCTTGTTCGTCACGACTTCCACGGCGTAATGGGCGAGGCCAAGGCTGACGCCTTTCTTCATCAAGCCGCCGAGGACTTCGAGACGGTTGCCCTGCACGCCGGGGTGTCCGCCGCCGCCGTCGGAGTAGATGAAGACGGCGTCCGCACCTTCGAAGACCGAGTTGTCGTCCACCTTCTTGCCATCGACCATCTTCACCGGCCAACCGTTGGTGATGAGGATGGTCTTGAGGCCGGCGATGCCTTCGAGCCGCTTCTGGAGCAGGATGCTGCCGGCACGGAACTCGTGCATGAGAGGCGGATGGCTGACCGGTCCGGCGATCATGACGAGCTTGCGCTCGGCGGCGTTCGCGGCCGCGAGGCCGAACGCGAACGCGGTGGCGAGGAGAAGGGGGAGTTTCATGGGTGGCCTGGGTCCGGATTACTTGGCGCGCTTGTAGACCGTGAGGATGCGCTTGGAGTCTTCCGCGGCGGAGAACTCGGTGGGACGCGAAATCGGGCTGTAGCAGACCTTCATCGTGTCGCCGCTCATCTCGAAGATCGCGTAGAAGAGCTTGAGATCGCCTTCGTCCATGACGACTTCCATGTTCTTGCCGGCGATCTTGAGCGCGCCCTTCATGGTCTGGTCGGGGGTTTCGACTTCGAAACGGTCGCCCTTGATCGCGAGCTTGATGCCGGAGGGATCGTCGGAGACGCGGCCGTTGGCGGTGATCTCTGAGGCGACCCATTTACCCTGCATCTGGTCGAGGGCGCTCGCCACGGAGGCGGCTCCGATCTCGCGGACGCGGATGTTGCGGAACTCGACGGTCATCGGTTCGCCCACGTGGATCTGGAGCGCGAGGATGCCGGACTTGGCTCCCTTATCGGTCTGCTCGTCGGACACGATGGAGGTAACGCGGCCGTTGATGATGTGGGTGAGCTGGTGGTCGCGGGCGATGACGGTGTAGTCGTTCCAATCCTCGGCCTTGATGTTGGCCTGGAGTTCCTCGGTCTTGCCCACGCTGCCGACGACTTCGACCTTGGTCTTCTTCGGATCGGCGGGATCGGCCTTGATGATGGTGATCTGTCCGCGCTGGGCGAGGATGCCCCGGCCGCGTTCCTCGTAGTTGATGCCCGAGTAGGTTTTGGCGACCTCGAAGTCGGCCTGGTAACCGCCGACGATCGGTCCCTGTTCACCCTGCTGCACGACCTTCGAGCGGTATTGGACGCCCGAGTTGCCGAAGCCTTTGTCGTTGTTCGGAACGATCTTGTAGCTGAAGCGCAGCTCGAAGTTTGCGAACTCGGCGTTCGTGTAAACGAGGAAGGTGTTGTGCTTCAGTTTGTATTCCGGCGTCGTCTGGCCGTGGATGACGCCGTCCTTGACCGACCACAGCTTGGGATTGCCGGTCCAGCCGGAGAGGTCCTTGCCGTTGAAGAGTTGCTTAAAGCCGTCTTCGGCGGCTTGGGCGGCGGTGCCGATGGCGAGACTGGCGAGGAGAGCGAGGCTGAGAGAGGATTTCATGGTCGGGAAAGGATGGTTGGTTGGGCGGAAGGAAAGACGATTGACGGGCTGGATTGTTCAACGGGACTGGCGGGCGCGAGAAGAGCCGCCCGGCGGTGAACCACCGGGCGGCTTCGCGGAAAGGGATTACTTGAGGGCCTTCTTGAGGAACTTGAGGCCTTTGACGGCGATCTCGTTGCGGGTGGGTTCCATCTTGCGCCAGATGGCGGCGGCGCGGGCGATGACCTTCACGTCGGTGGTGAAGCTCTCGATGACGACGTCGCCCTTGTAGTTGATCTTCTTCAACGCCTTGGCGATGGGCTTCCAGTCGATGTGGTCGTTGCCGGGCGTGCCGCGGTCGCTGCCGCAGGCGTGGAAGTGGGCGAGGTGTTTGCCGGCCTTGATGATGGCGGTGGCCTGGTCCTTCTCCTCGATGTTCATGTGGAACGTGTCGAGGTGGAGCTTCAACGCGGGGCTGCCGACGGCCTTGATGAGCTTGAGGCCCTGGTCGCAGGTGTTGAGGAAGTCGGTCTCGAAGCGGTTGAGCGGTTCGACGGCGATCTGCACGCCGCGTTTTTCGGCGTAGGCGGAGAGCTCTTTCAGGTTCTTCACCACGAGCGCCCACTCGACTTTCTGCGCCGAGGCTTCAACGGCATCGGCCTTGCCCACGACGCTGTAGACGGGTCCGATCAACGTCGGGCAGCCGAGCACGACCATCTGGTCGATCAACGCCTTGCAGTAGTCCATGGCGGTCTTCTGCTCTTCGGGCGTGCCGCGGAAGTCGCGGCCCGGGCCCATGGCGGCGCAGACGGAACCGCAGGCGAGCTTGGCCTTGTCCAGCTCGGCCTTCACGTGGGCGGGATCGATGTGCGACGGATCCTCGATGGCGATCTCGATGGTCTCGAAGCCCCAAGTCTTGAACTGCTTGAAGAGCTTGGTGCTCGCGTTGGTGAAGGGGGAGGTGAAGAGGAATGAATTGATGCCGAATCTCATAAAGCGTGTGGAATTCGCCTTGAGGCTAAACAAGGGCCGGGGTCAGTCAAAGCTTTTGGCCAGCAGGACGAGGTTGCTGGGTGGCGCAGGCTTCCGGCCTGCATAGTTCCTGTGTTTTCGGGGCGTCTGCGAAAAATGCCCGAAAATGGCGACGGATTGCAAACATGAGCAGGGCCATGAAGAGGAACTCGAAACCACGGGCGGTCCGGATCGGAATCGTCGCGGTCAAGATCTACGAGGCCCACAACCGGTCGGGCGACGCGGACGGCAAACGCCGGCTGCGCAAGTTCAGCGATGAAGCCGAGGCCCGGACCGATCCAGGTCTTTGCTCCGACCGAGTTGGAAACGCTCCCGGCCGAGGCGGCTGGTGCCCATGGCGGAGAACCGCAAGGCCTGGCTGAAGTCCCTGGCCCGCGAGCGCGGACCGGTTCTGCCCGACGAGAGCCGGCTCGGGCGCCTGCGGACCCGGGTCGCAGCCGATGCCGGGGTTTTCACGGAGGATCTGGCCGAGGCGTTGGAGGCTGTGCCTCTGCACTACGGGACCGGAAATCGAAGACAGGTTGCCCGCTAGAGGCGCGATGGCGACAAGCCCACCGCGACGATGCTACAGGCTTGGATGATGTGGAGCCCGAGCCGGTCGGCCTCGGCCAGAACCTCGACGGATTCGGTGCCGGGATTCAGCCACAGCTCATCGCAGCCCTTGGCCGCGATGTCCGGCAGCACCTTCAGCAGGACCGGCGGGGGCAGGTAGACGCTGATGAGGTCGAGCTTCTCGGGCACGTCGCGCACGTTGGCGAAGGCGGCCAAACCCTCGATCTGCGGCTCGCGCGGATTCACTGGAAACACGCGGTAGCCCTGCTGCACATAGGCCCGCACCGCCTTGTTGGAGAACTTGCCCCGGTCGTTCGACGCTCCGATGACAGCGACGGTTTTCATGATGGACGCATGCTCGCCAAGGTTTCAGGCGACGCAAGCGTGCGCCATAGGCCGGGTGTCCTCCACGACTCCGGGCTGGCCGATCGGGGTGTCCCGTGAAACGTTCACCCCGGCTTCGATCCTCAAGGAGCCAGAGATCCCATGCTGTTCAATCGATTCAGGCAGATCGGCCGCGCGGTGGAGCACGTCCAGCGCTACCGGACCATCATCGGCGTGTTCCTCAAATACGGCTACGAGGACCTCGTGCGCCGCCTGCCTCTGCCCAGCGCGCTGCGTTGGTCGTTCCAGAGGATCCGTTTCCAGCAGCAGGAGATCGCCCTGCTCACGCCGCACGAGCGCCTGCGGCGCGCCTTCGAGGAACTCGGACCCACATTCATCAAGCTCGGCCAACTCCTTTCGACCCGTTCGCATCTGCTGCCGAAGCCGCTCGTCGACGAACTCGCCAAACTTCACGACCAGGTTCCGCCCATTCCGTTCGCCGAGGTCCGCGCGGCCATCGAGCGCGAATTGAAAGCCCCGCTCTCGGCGAACTTCATCGTCGTCGACGAGGTTCCGCTGGGATCCGCCTCCATCGCCCAGGTTCATTCGGCCATCCTCGCGGCCGGTCACCGCGTGGTCATCAAGGTCCAGCGGCCCGACATCGACAAGATCGTGCGCGTCGATCTCCAGATCATGGCGCAGATCGCCGGACTGCTGGAGAACCATGTCGAAGGCTGGAAGGTCCATCGGCCGACCGCCGTCGTCGCCGAGTTCGCCAAGCGCCTGGAGGAGGAGCTCGACTTCCGCATCGAAGCCACCCACCTCGAACGCTTCGCCCACCAGTTCGCGAACGAACCGACGCTCCATGTTCCCCAGGTCTTCCGCGAAACGTCGACCCAGCGCGTCCTGACGATGGAACGCATCGAGGGCACCAAAGCCTCGGACATGGACGCGCTGGAAGCCGCGGAACTGAACCGGAAGGAGATCGCCACCCGCATCGCGGACCTCCTGATGAAGCAGATATTCGTGCACGGCTTCTTCCACGCCGATCCGCATCCGGGCAACATCCACATCCTCCCCGGCAACGTGATCTGCTTCCTCGATTTCGGCATGATGGGCTTCCTCGACCAGCGCACGCGCGAGGTCTTCGCCGACCTGATCACCGGCATCGCCGTGCGCGATGAAGCGGCCGTCTCCCACGCGCTGCTGAAACTCTCGGATGCAGAACTCGATCCGCCCAAGGCCGGATTGGAGGCCGACATCTCGGATTTCATGCACCAGAACTTCTACCGGCCGATGGGCGAAATGGTCTTCGGCAAGCTGGTCAACCATCTCTTCCGCCTGACCGGCAAACACAGCCTGACGATGCCGGCCGACCTCTTCACCATGATGAAGTCGCTCAGCCTCATGGAGAATCTCGTCAGCCGGCTGGCTCCTTCGCACGACCTGATCGAACAGGCCAAACCGTTCCTGCGCGAGGTCCACATCAACCGCGTCCGCCCCAAACGCCTGCTGCGCCAACTCCTCTCTTTCGGTGGCGACGCTTCGAGTTTTCTCAAGGAACTCCCGATGGAGATCCGGCGCACGCTGGCCACTCTCAAAGGCGGCAAAGGCAAGATTACCTTCCGGCACGAAGGCCTGGAGCCTCTCGACAACACGCTGGAGCGCGCAAGCAACCGGCTTTCCTTCGCGCTGGTGCTGGCGGCGTTGCTGATCGCGTCGTCGCTCGTCATCCACGCCGGCATCCCGCCCAAGTGGCACGAGGTGCCCGTGCTGGGACTTATCGGCTACGTCTTCTCCGGCTTCATGGGCTTCTGGCTCCTGATCTCGATCATCCGACATGGGCGGATGTGATGGGGCTGGAACGTAGACAGGCAAAAAACCCTCTTGGCAACGGCCGTCAAATCCGCTTTCTTCCTCCTCCGCTTCGGCAAGTGCGCGGTTAGCTCAGTGGTAGAGCATTACCTTGACACGGTAGGGGTCGCAGGTTCGAACCCTGCATCGCGCACCATTCTTCCTCTCCAAACCGGAGAACCTTCCCGGATCAGGCCCCTTTCTTGGCTGCGGCCTTGGGTTTGGTTTTGACCGTCTTCCAAATGTCCACCGGAACGGTGTTCGTCTGGTTTGGGCCCGGCGTGCTGCGACCGTCGGCCACGTATTTCTCCAGAAGCTTCGTCAGGCGCGCGACGATCTCGGGATGTTTGTCCTGCAAGTTGACCTGTTCGCCGATGTCGGTCGCGAGGTCGTAGAGCTGGACGTCGGGCAGGCCCGCGTTCTTGGCGGCACCCGCACGGGGCTCGCTCCAGCCTCCGGAATCACGGCAGACCGCCAGCTTCCAACTCCCCTGCCGGATGACGAACGAACCGTTGATGGAGTGGTGCACGATCGCTTCCCGCACCGGCGCCGCCGCTTTGCCGCGGAGCACCGGCAGGAAGCTGACGCTGTCTTCGCCTGCCGTGGCCGGGAGCTTGGCGCCGAGGATGTCGGCCGTCGTCGCCATGAGATCGGTGAGGCAGATGACCTGGTCGGACTTGGAACCCGGCATGATCTGCCCGGGCCAACGGATGATGAACGGGATATGGTGTCCGCCATCGAAGACATCCGCCTTGTGCCCGCGGAACACGTAGCTCGGGTTGTGGCCGAGGGCGGCGAGCGCGGGAAAGTTGGCTTCGGGCGAACAGCCGTTGTCGCTGGTGAAGATGACGAGGGTGTTCGAAGCCAGGCCTTGGCGATCCAGCTCGGCCATGAGCCCGCCGACCACCGCATCGGTCTGCATGACGAAGTCCGCGTAGTGGGTCAGCCCGCTCTTGCCCCGCCATTCCGTGGTCGGCGCGATCGGCGTGTGCGGTGACGGCAACGGGAGATACAGGAAGAAGGGCTTGCCGGCCTTCGCGTCGGCCGAGCGGGATTTCACGTAGTCCGCCGCCTTGGTCGCGAGTGTCGGGAGAACGTCTTCCGCCTCGAAGTCCGGCGCACCGGGTCCCCGTCGGGTCTTGCCGTTGGGCCGGCCGAGAAACATCGGGAAATCCTTCTCGACCGTCGGCAGCTTCGCGACGTGGGCGTTCTCGATGAACGTGTAGGGCACCATGTCGAGCGACGCGCTGATGCCGAAGTAGTAGTCGAAGCCCACGCTGTTGGGTCCGTTCGCGATGGGTTTCGAGAAGTCGATGGCCTTGGACTGGTCGGCCGTTTCGACGCCGAGCGCGTTGACCTCGGCAGCAGTTTTCTTCGCCCAATCCATTCCGAGATGCCACTTGCCGATGCAGGCGGTGTGGTAGCCCTGGTCCTTGAGCATCTGCGCGACGGTGAGCCGCCCGGGCTCGATCAGGCGCGGGCTGAGTCCGCCGAGCACGCCGCTCTGGAGGCGCGAACGCCAGTTGTAGCGGCCGGTCATGATGCCGTAGCGGGTCGGAGAACAGACGGCGGAACTCGAGTGCGCGTCGGTGAAGACCATTCCGTCGGCCGCAAGTTTGTCGACGTGGGGCGTGGCGATCTTGCCCTGCGGATTCAGGCACTTCACATCCCCGTAGCCCAGGTCGTCGCAGAGGATGTAGACGATGTTCGGCTTCGTCGCGGCATGGCCCACAGAGGCACAAAGCACCAGGGCCAACGCTGTCAGGAAGGGCTTCATGATCGGAACCGTAGCGACCCCGGAGAAGCCCGCGCAATGCCGGGGTCGCGGGTCCCGGACCCAAACCAACGTTGCCCGTCGTGCAGGGGCCTGCTACCAGCCCCGTATTCCTCCGTCCATGAAACCACTCGCCATCACGCTCGTCGCCCTCGCTTTCCTGTCGCACGCAGCCGGTCACGCCGCGGATTCAAAACCCGCGGCGACCGGGGAGCCCGTTGTCTACAAGAGCGTCGAAGGCCGGGACCTGAAGCTGTTCATCGACAAACCGGCTGGTTGGAAAGCGACCGACAAACGCCCGGCCATCGTCTTCTACTTCGGAGGCGGCTGGGTGGGAGGGAGCCCGACGCAGTTCGTGCAGCAGAGCGAGTATCTCGCCACGCGCGGCCTCGTCGGCATCCGGGTGGAATACCGGACGATCCCGAAAGGCGATAAAGGCCCGCCCACGATTCCGTGCAACGACGCCAAGTCGGCGATGCGCTACGTCCGCGCCCACGCCACCGACCTTGGAGTGGATCCTCAACGCATCGCGGCGGCGGGCGGTTCCGCGGGCGGCCATCTCGCGGCCTTCACCGCGCTCGTCCCCGGCATCGACGATCCGAAGGATGACCTGAAGGGTTCCTGTAAACCGAACGCCCTCGTCCTCTTCAACCCGGTCTTCAACAACGGCCCCGGCCAGTGGGGCCATGATCGCGTCGGCGACCGCTACCTGGAATTCTCCCCGACCCATCACGTCACCAAGGACGCGCCGCCTACGATCGCGTTCCTCGGCGACAAGGACGCGCTGATTCCCGTGTCAGTGCTCCGCGACTTCGAGGCCTCGATGAAGCATGCCGGCGTGCGCTGCGACGCGCATGTCTACGTCGGAGCCGCCCACGGCTTCTTCAATCGCGACACGGGAACCAACCGCTGGTTCACCGAGACGCTCACGGCGACGGACAGGTTCCTGACCTCGCTCGGCTGGCTGACGGGCGAACCCACTCGCGGAACTTCCAAACCCTGAGTCGCAGAGCGTCCTGAGACACCACCGACGAGAACATCGTTGCCGCCGTTTCACGCCGCTGCTACCAGCCCAGCAGATTTTCGGACATGAAACCATTCTCCGCCCTCCTCCTGGCCCTTTTGACCACCGGTTCGATCGCCAACGCCGCGTCGGCACCGAACTATGCCGAGCCGATCAAAACCATCCGGGCCGTTGGTCCAGAAGGCAAAGGCAACGCGGAGGCAACGGCCGCATGGAAGAAACTGGCGTCGGCCAACGCCGCGTCGCTGACGACGATCTTGGCGGCGATGGACGGGGCGAACGATCTCGCCTTGAACTGGCTCCGGTCGGCCGTCGACACGGTCGCGGGCCGCGAAGAAACCGCCGGCCGGAAACTTCCCGTCGCCGATCTGAAGAAATTTCTCGCCGACACGTCGCACCATCCGCGCGCGCGGCGTCTGGCCTATGAGCTGATCGCCAAGGCCGATCCCGCCAGCGCCACCAGCCTTCTCCCCACCCTGCGAGAAGATCCCAGCACCGAACTTCGGCGCGAGGCGATCCAGCAGCTCATCGACCAGGCCACGGCGCTGGCCAAGGCGGGGAACACGAACGGCGCGGTCCCGGTTTTCCAATCGGCCCTGCGCCTGGCTCGGGATGTCGACCAGGTCGATTCGATCGCCAAGGAACTCAAGACCGCAGGCCAGAAAGTCGATCTGCCCGCCATCTTCGGCTGGCTGACGGACTGGAAGGCGATCGGGCCGTTCGACAACACGGAACGTGCCGGGTTCGCCAAGGTGTTTCCGCCGGAGCAGTCGATCGACCTGAACGCGGAACTCGACGGCAAGACGGGCAAGGCCCGCTGGGTGGAACTCAAGTCGAAGGACGACTACGGCCTCGTCGATCTCAACAAACCGTTCGGCGACCTCAAGGAAGTGAC
>CANJSG010000132.1 GCA_947476875.1 Verrucomicrobiota bacterium
CAAAAAGGGCCGGCCGTGAAGAACGCGCGCCAAGTGCGGAACGAGGTTGATCGCTTCGTGCTCCAGCGCCTCGAGAAGGAGGGACTCAAACTCTCCGACGAAGCGGAGAAAACCGCGCTCATTCGCCGTTTGTCGCTCGATCTGATCGGATTGCCCCCGTCTCCGGAAGAGATCGACGCCTTCGTCACCGACCGTTCGCGAGACGCCTACGGCAAGGTCGTCGAACGACTGCTGGCCTCGCCGCACTACGGCGAGAAGTGGGGTCGATGGTGGCTCGACGCCGCCCGCTACGCCGACTCGAACGGCTTCGAGAAGGACCGCACGCGCAGCATCTGGCCCTACCGCGACTGGGTGATCCGCGCGCTCAACACCGACAAGCCCTTCGACCAGTTCACCATCGAGCAGCTCGCCGGCGACATCCTCGCCGACGCCAACCCGGCATCCGACAAGTCGAACTTGGAACTGCGCAAAGCCACCGGCTTCCTGCGCAATTCCATGGTCAACATGGAAGGCGGCGTCGAACCGGAGAAGTTCCGCGTCGAGACGTTGATCGACCGGGTCGACGCGGTGGGCCGGACGTGGCTGGGCCTCACGATCGCCTGTGCCCAGTGCCACAACCATAAATACGATCCGATCTCGCAGAAGGAGTATTACGAGTTCTATGCCCTCCTGAACCAGGACGATGAACCGCGCCTCGAAGTCCCGAACGCGGAGCAGATGGCGAAACGAGCGGAGATTTATGCCAAGATCCGCGCCCACGAAGACGCGGTCCTCGCCGATCCCGCGGTGCACGCCAAGTTCAAGTCATGGGTCAAGCAGGCGGCCAACTCCGCGTTGACGAACTGGCAACCCCTCGACGCGAAGGAGTGGCATTCCACGCCGATGAAGTATGAGAAGCAGGAGGACCTTTCCCTGCTCGCCGGCGGCGACATCTACAATACCGGCGTGCTCCGGGTCTGGGTCGACGTCCAGACGACCAATATCACCGGCTTCCGTTTGGAGGCGCTCAACAACGCGAACCTTCCGTTCAACGGCCCGGGCCTCGAAGGCAACGGCGATTTCATGGTGACGGAGTTCAGCGTCGAAGCCACCCCGCTGCGCGACATCCGCGCCGACGTTCCCGGCCAGACCAACGCCCCCGCGACCACCAACCAGATCGTCTTCCGCCGCGCGCTGGCCGACTGGGAGTCGCCTGAATCGCCTGCGTCGAAGATGATCGACGGCGTGACGACCAACGGCGGCTGGGCCTCGGCCACCGGCCCCGGTCGACGCAACGAGGAACGCCGCGCCGTGTTCGAGGCGGACAAACCGTTCGGATTCGAGGGCGGCACGCGCCTGCAGATCACGCTCACCTGCAAACCGCCGGGCGGCCTCAATGTCTCGGGCGGCAAGGTGTCGAACTACCTGATCGGCCGGGTCCGCTTCAGCCTGACCACGGATTCGGGCCCTCTGGCGGTGGATCGGTTGACGGAGCGGCAGCGGGTTGAGGCACGGCGTGGCGCGGACTTGGCGCCTCCCGACGTGTTCCGCACCTTCCTCTTCCAGGAACCCTCACTCGCAGCGGAAGCCGCCAAGTGGGAATCCGTCATGAACGACTGGCCCAAGGTCGAAACGACGACGCTCGCCCTCTCGCAACGCCCGACGCCGCGCACGACGAAGATGTTCCGCCGCGGGGATTGGCAACGGCTCGGCGACGTCGTGTCGGCGGACACCCCGAAGGTCCTGCCGCCCTTTCCCGACAAAGCTCCCCGCAACCGGCTCGGGCTGGCCAAGTGGATCGTCGACCCGAAGAACCCGCTCACGGCCCGCGTCGTCGTGAACCGCGTCTGGCAGCAGTATTTCGGTCAGGGCCTCGTGACCACGCCCGAGGATTTCGGCGTCCGCAGCGAAGCCCCGTCGCATCCGGAACTGCTCGACTGGCTGGCCGGAGAATTCGTCCGGCGCGGCTGGAGCATGAAGGAGCTTCACCGCCTCATCGTCACCTCCGCGACCTACCGCCAATCGTCGCGGATGACTCCCGCGCTGCTGGAGAAAGACGCCTACAACCGGCTCCTCGCCCGCAGTCCGCGCATCCGTGTCGAGGCCGAGACGATCCAGGACATCGCCCTTCGAGTCAGCGGCCTGTTGAGCGAGAAGATCGGCGGGCCGAGCGTGTTTCCGTTGCTCCCGGACGGCGTGATGTCGCTCAGCTACGGACCCATCGCGTGGAACCTCAGCGAAGGCGACGACCGTTACCGCCGCGCGATGTATACGTTCTGGAAACGCTCCGTGCCCTATCCCGCGCTCGTGACCTTCGACGCTCCGAACGGCGACCAGAGCTGCGTGCGCCGGATGCATTCCAACACGCCGCTGCAGGCACTCGTCACGCTCAACGAACCGACCTTCAACCACGCCGCGCGCTGGCTCGGCTACCGGGCCCTGGCCGAAGGCGGCAAGACCGACGAAGCGCGCCTGGACTACGCCTTCCGCCTCTGCACCGCCCGCAAGCCCGACGCCACGGAGCTGAAATCGCTGCAGCGGCTCTTGGCCGACGCGAAGAAGGAATTCGCCGCTTCACCGAAGAACGCATCCCAAGTCGCCTTCAGCGATGCCAAGAACCCGGTGCCGTTTCCGGCCGGCTCCACCACGACCGACCTGGCCGCCTGGTCCGCCGTCGGGCGCGCCCTGCTGAACCTCGACGAAACGATCACGAAGGAGTAACTCTCCACCATGACGATTGATGAACTGAAAGAGGCTTTCTGCAGGCTCTCCCCGGACGACCAGATCGACTTCGCCCGATGGGCGGTCTGGGAGGAATACGAGGAGACCGAGAAGCAACGGAAGCTCTCGCGGCTCAGGCACGAGGTGCAGAAGGGCGTGGATTCGAGCAACGGTGGGAAGAACTCGCGGCCCTTGGACGAGGTGTTTGCCTCGCTTCTAAAGCGGCGCAAGAAATCCGTCCCTGCGAAGCGCCGGCAGCCAGTCGAGGCGTGATGGCCAACGTCATCGTCAGTCCGTTGGCTCTCGCCGATCTTCAATCGCTCCGACTTTACCTCGAACAGGATTTCGGCGAAGCGGTCGCGGTGGCGAAACTTCGGCGTCTCTATACGGTGCTGAAACGTCTGGAGGCCTTCCCCGCCATTGGGCGACGCCGTGACCAGATAGGCGCCGGATTCCACAGTTTCGCCGTGAGTCCCAATGTTGTCGTGTATCGGTTCGTTACCGGGACCACGGTTGAAATCGTGCGAATCGTTGATGGCCGGGTCGATCTGGAAGCCCTGTTCAAGGCCGATGAAACCGCCGAAAACCCATGAACCTCCTCCAAGAATTTGCCGCTGAACGCAGCCGTTACCTTTCGCGCCGCTGGTTCTTCCGCGACTGCGCGCTCGGGCTCGGGTCCATCGCCCTGGGATCGCTCCTCGGCGGTTCGGCCAACGCCGCCTCGGTCATCAACCCGCTCGCGTCGCGCCAACCCCACTTCAAGCCGAAGGCCAAACGGGTCATCTACCTCTTCCAGGCCGGCGCACCGAGCCAGCTCGACATGTTCGACTACAAGCCGGCGCTGGAGAAATGGAACGGCAAACCCATTCCGCCCGAGATCGTGAAGGGCCAGCAATACGCCTTCATCAAACCCGACGCCGCGCTCTACGCGTCGGAGTTCAAGTTCGCCAAACACGGCAAGAGCGGAGCCGAACTCTCCGACGCCATCCCGCACCTCGCCGGCGTGGTGGACGACATCGCCATCGTGAAGTCGATCTCCACCGATGCCTTCAATCACGCGCCCGGCCAGATCTTCATGAACACCGGGTCCCAGCAATTCGGCCGGCCGAGCATGGGCTCGTGGGTCACCTACGGGCTGGGCAGCGAGTCGCAGGACCTGCCGGGCTACGTGGTGCTCAATTCCGCCGGCGGACTCAGCGGCGGCTCGGGCAACTTCGGCTGCGGTTTCCTCCCCACCGTTTTCCAGGGAGTGCCGTTCCGGAAAGGCGCGGACCCGGTTCTCCACCTCTCGAATCCCGCCGGCATCAGCGACAAGCTCCAGCGCCGCACACTCGACGCGATCAAGGAACTCAACGAACACAGGCTCGGTCTCGTGGGAGATCCGGAGATCGCCACGCGCATCAACTCCTTCGAGATGGCCTACCGGATGCAGACGAGCGCGCCGGACCTCGTCGATATTTCCAAGGAATCCAAGGAGACCCTTGAGATGTATGGCGCCGAACCCGGCAAGGCCTCCTACGCCAACAACTGCCTGCTCGCGCGGCGGCTCATCGAACGCGGTGTCCGCTTCGTCCAGCTCTTCCATGAGGCCTGGGACCATCACAGCGACGTGAAGGGCGGCGTCAAAACCCAGTGCGGCCTGACCGACAAGGCCAACGCCGCGCTCATCAAGGATCTCAAACAGCGGGGCCTGCTGGAGGACACGCTCGTGATCTGGGGCGGCGAGTTCGGGCGCACGCCGATGGTCGAAGCCAGCGCGGAACTGGGCCGGAAGCTAGGCCGAGATCACCATCCGCAGGCCTTCACGATGTGGATGGCCGGCGGCGGCGTGAAGCCGGGCCTGACCATTGGAGAGACGGACGAGTTCGGCTTCCAGGTGACGAAGGACCGCGTCCACGTCTACGACCTCCATGCGACGATCCTGCATCTGCTGGGATTCAACCACGAGAAGCTGACCCACCGCTTCCAAGGCCGCGATTTCCGGCTGACGGACGTCCACGGCGAAGTGGTGGAGAAGCTGATCGCGTGAAGTCCTGCCGGGTGAACCAACTTCGTTTCTCGGGGCGGGCAGTCGCGTGGTTCCGAAGGTTCGTCACTGCAGTGGCATTGGTGGGAGCCCTGATTCCCACAACGGGGCTTTCGCAATACGCTGCTTTTGTTCGAGCCGAGAACCTACCTGAAATCGTTCCTCACTATGGGGAGCCCGCCTCTGGGCTTCAATTGGGCTTGAGCGTCAGGACCGAGGTGCCTGGCAATCCGGCTTCGATAGCGGCCTATGTGACTTTGCGGAATACCGGGCCAGGCCCTGTATATATCAACCCGCAATCGGCTTATCTTTTAGACTTCGCAGCGAGTTCGTTGAACGGAAAGAAAGCCGTCCTGATGGATGCCCCCGAGTCGACGATTTTCATCATGAAGGGTTTCGCTGAACACGAACCACACACGCTCGACGCCGGAGCTTCGTCCACCGTCCGTGCGAACCTATCCCGGGTCCTTCTTGTTCCTGAGGCCGGCCGCTACTGGTTCCTGATATCGGCCAAAATGGCCATCAGCACCGAGGTTCCTCCGACGAAGGCATCCCTTCAGCAGATCGAGCTGATAGCGGGCTCGGTCGAATTCGATGTGCCGTCGAGCATGGTCTACACGAACACCGGAAAACACCCCAGCAGCGCGGTGGCTAAGCCCCTCTCGGCCTACTACGTCGATCCATCCACCGGGCGGACTCCCGAGGAGCGGGCCATGCTCCAGCGGGCGAACGAGACGCGGTCAAACGACTTTCGTAAGCATTGGCCGCATCTGATCGATGGAACACTCGGGGTCTCCAACGGGTCGGCCACCGCCGTTTCGCCTGTGGTTTCTCTTCCTCCGGACACAGGTCCCGTCGGGGATCGGGAAGGATCGCGCTGGTGGCTGGCTGGAGTGGCGGCGATCTGTGCCGCCGTCATCGGCTTCGTCCTCCTGCGGCGCCGCCGCTGAGCTGGCGGGTGCGGCGTGGTCTTCCGAAAGGACCACGCGCGGGTAGGGCGACGGGCTCCCGCCGAGCCTTTGTAGGCCGGGCGTCCTCGCCCGGCCAGGAGGTGCTCCTGCGCTGTCGGCTGTGGAGAAACACCCACTGGCCGGGCACGGATGCCCGGCCTACGGGCCCTCAGCCGACGACGTGTTTGGAAAGCCGCGTGCGGACGCGACGCCAGAATTGCTGACGTTCAGTCAGCGGACCGCCGTCGTCTGGCAGATCGGGAAGCGATGCCTTCGCCTGCGTGGCGGAGAGCGCCTTCGCAAGATCCATGCTGGTCGAGTTGTGGAAGAGATAAACCCCGTCGAGCGTTTCGACCGAAGGCCAGTTGCGGCGGCGGATCTTGAAGTCGGGCCGGAAGTTGAACTGGCAGGGAAGGATCCGCAGTTGGTCGAAATACTTGGTCTGCACGACCTCGTTGATGACCCATTGGTCGTCGGCCACGGTCCGGAAATGTTTCCGGCCACGCGCGAGGATCTCGGCCCGGATTTCCCGGCTGCGGGCGAGGTTCCAGAAGGTGACGCCGCCGTTGAGGAAGTTGCTGGTGTAGCCCTGGCCGAGGATGTAGCGGCTGCCGATATTCTCGGTGCAGGCGGCCATGGCGAAGTCGCGGAGGATGGAATCGAAGGACGGCAATGGCCGCAGGCAAAGCACGTCGAGGCTGTCGACCACCAGCACATGGTCGACGTCGAGCTGGTCGATCAGGCCGTGCCGGCGGAAGTAGACTTCGCGCAGTGGATGGGAGAAGTCGGGAATGGGCGCGACGAGGTGGTATTCAATTCCTGGCAGGCGGCGTTTCGGCAGTTCCTTCCCGAGGATGAACGCGTGGAGCGGGATGCCCGGGTTGTGCGCGGCGAAGCTCGTGAAGGTGTAGTCGAGCTGTTCCGTGGAGCGGCCCATGGCCACGGTCACGATGGCGGAACGAGTTGCTGGCGGCGCACTGGTCATCAATCCGGCCCGGTCAAGGAGTCGCGTTAGGGGCCGGCCAGAGACTAAGGAGATGGCGGCCATGGGCGGCAGGAAAATCTTCAAAGCCCACTCAACTGAATCCAGCCGCGCCGGTCCTTTCTCAGAAACCCGAAAACTTTGGCAACATTTTCCTGAAGCCCGCCCCCGGCTGCGCCGACTAGCCATCAGCATGTTTTGGAATGTTTGGAAACGCGACAAAAGTGTCCCGAAGGCAGCTGGGCCCGGATCAGGCTCTTCACCTGGACCCGAGGCACCGTCGCCGCCGGCGACACCCGCGATGCAAACTCTCGCTGCGACGCCGATGTCATTGGTTCCCAAGCCAAAGGTCATCGTCTGGTCCAAGAGCGTCGCCGAAACCGATCTGCTCCGCGCCCGGCTCAGGGCTCTGTCGCTGAAGTATGAACTCCATTTCGGCTCATCGGGCGACGACGTCCGCCGGCTCGCCCATGCCGAGGGATGCGACGGGGTGATCGTGCCCATCAGCGCGGAAACGGGCCAGGAGATCGATTTTCTCAAGGAGGTCGTCGTCTTCCGCCCGGGAACGTTCCGGATCGTCCGTTCCACGGAGCGATCGCATCTCCAAGTGCTGGGCAAGGATCCGTTCACCCACCACGTCCCGTTCGATCCGGAGCCCGAGTCGTGGGAGCACATCCTCGACCGGTGCATGCTGATGCGCACCTGGATGGACACTCCCGACCTCAAGAGCCTCATCGGGAAGATGAAGAAGCTTCCCGCCCTGCCCAACGTCTACACCCGGGTGGTGGATGAACTGAATTCCGCCGAAGCATCGCTGGCCAAGGTGGCCGAGATCGTGGCCGAGGATCCCGTCGTCACGGCCAAGATGCTCCAACTGGTGAACTCGTCGTTCTTCGGCCTGCACCAGCAGATCGTCAGCGCCGCGGATGCCGTCATGTTCCTCGGAGCCGACCGCGTGAAGGGCCTGATCCTCGTCGCCCGCGTCTTCTCCCAGTTCGACCCCAAGGTCATCGTCGCGCTCGGACTGGACCAGCTCTGGAACCATTCCATGAAGGCGGGCGTCTACGCGCAGTCCATCGCCAAGTGGGAGATGCGCGACGCGCGCGCCACGGCGGCGGCGTTCACGGCCGGACTGCTCCACGATGTCGGCAAACTCATGCTCGCCGGGAATCTGCCGGACGAATACCTCAAGGTCCTCGACGTTTCCCGCCGGGAACGCATCCCGATCCACGTGGCGGAACAACGGGCATTCGGCGCCACCCACGCGGAACTCGGGGGCGTGCTCATGGGCCTGTGGGGCCTTCCGTTGGAGCTCGTCCAATCCGTCGGCTGGCACCACGACCCGATCCGCAGCGGGGACCGGAAGTTCACCGTGCTGACCGCCGTCCACGCGGCCAACGCCGTCGCCTCGGACAATCCGGAAAGCGCGGGCCGCAGCAGCGGACTCGACGCCAATTATCTCGCATCCATCGGCCTGCCCGACCGGCGCAATCAATGGCGCCAAGTCTGCGGACTTGAGCCTGGCCAGGATGAAAAGGCCAAGGCGGGATCCAAGGGGAAGTCCTGAAGCGGATAAGGCGTCTCGGATCAAAAATCCGATGAGACCGGGAAAATCTGGTAAAGCCGGGAACAAGACCAACCGAAGGACACGATATGTTTTGGAGTGCATGGAAGCGGGACAAGGCAGCCCTGGAGGCAAAAAAGCCCTCCGAGGATAGGAGCGCGGCCCCAGCGCGTTCAGCCGCCGACGCCCCCGCATCGTCAGCGGCGAAACTTGACTCGCTCCCGCCGGAACACCTTCCCCGGACCGCCAAGCCGCGCATCCTGATCTGGGCCAAGAGCGTGCCTGAGTCGGACCTCCTGAAGACCCGGTTGCGCGCGCTCACGATCAAGTTCGACCTTCATTTCACGTCTTCGGCCGAAGACATCAACCGCTTGGCCAATGCGGGTGGATGCGACGGCGTCATTGTTGCGCTGACCACAGAAAAAGGATCGGAAGTCGATTTCCTGAGACAGATCATCGTTATTCGCCCAGGAGCATTCCGCCTGGTCCGTGCGGCCGACAGGAAGCTCATCCAGGTTTTGGGGAACGATCCGTTTACCCACCATGTTCCGCTCGATCCGGAGCCCGAGACCTGGGAGAACATCCTCGACCGCTGCGTGCTCATGCGCACCTGGATGGAGACCCCGAGCCTCAAGAGCCTCATTGGCAAGATGAGGAAGCTGCCCACGCTTCCCCGCGTCTACACCCGGGTTGTCGATGAACTGAATTCCCCCGAAGCGTCGCTGGCCAAGGTGGCTGAGATCGTCGCCGAGGATCCCGTCGTCACGGCCAAGCTGATCCAGTTGGTCAACTCTTCGTTCTTCGGGCTGAAACAGCCCATCGTCAGCCCGACCGACGCCGTCATGTTTCTCGGAGCCGACCGTGTGAAGGGCCTGATCCTCGTCGCCCGCGTCTTCTCGCAGTTCGACGCCAAACAAATCGCCTCCCTGGAACTGGACCAGCTCTGGAACCACGCGATGAAGACCGGTGCCTACGCCCAATCCATCGCGAAATGGGAGGCCAAGGATCCGCGCGTCACCGGCACGGCCTTCACCGCCGGACTTCTTCACGACGTCGGCAAACTCATGCTCGCCGGGAATCTCCCCGACGAATACCGGTCGGTCATCGAGATCTCCAAGCGCGACCAGATCCCCATCTGCGCCGCTGAAATGCAGGTCTTCGGCACGACCCACGCCGAACTCGGGGGCGTGCTCATGGGCCTGTGGGGACTGCCCTTGGAGCTCGTCCAATCCGTTGGCTGGCACCATGCACCCGACCTCAGCGGCGACAGGAAGTTTACCGTGTTGACCGCCGTCCACGCGGCCAACGCCATCGCTTCGGAGAGCGGCGAAGGCGGAGCCAGGAAGAAGATTTTCGACGCCGATTATCTCGCCCACGTCGGCCTTTCCGACCGCCGCAACCAGTGGCGCCAAGTCTGCGGAATCGAGCCCGACCCGAAAGACGACGCCGTGGCCGGCAAGTCGAAGAAGTAGACCCGGAAGCCTGGCGTCGGTTTTACCACGGCGGGTTTCTTGACGGTCCCGGGCCGTTGCGTTGCACTGGGGACATGTCTCCCACGCGCGTCCTCCCCACCTGTATTCTCGCCGCGGCGGCGTTTGCCGCCCAAGCCGACGTCAAAATTCCGACCCTGTTCACCGAGCACATGGTGCTTCAGCAGGGCAAGCCGCTCCAGTTCTGGGGCTGGGCCGACAAGGACGAGAGCGTCACCGTCGAGCTCAACGGAATCAAAAGCACCGTCACCCCGGGATCCAGCGGCCGCTGGCAGGCCACTCTTCCCGCCCGCAAGGCCGGCGGTCCCTACAAGCTCGAGTTCCGCGCGCGCAACACCATCGCCTACACCGACGTCATGGTCGGCGAAGTCTGGATCTGCTCCGGCCAGTCGAACATGGAGTGGCCGCTCGGAAGTTCGTTCCAAGCGCAGAAGGACATCGCGGCCTCGGCCAACCCGATGATCCGCCTCTTCACCGTGCCCAAGCTGAAGGCCGAATCGCCGGTCAGCGACGTGAAGGGTTCCTGGCAGGTGGCCGGTCCGGAAACCGTCCCCGGCTTCTCGGCTGTCGGCTACTACTTCGGACGCGATCTGCAAAAAGCCCGCGGCGTGGCCATCGGACTGATCCACACGTCCTGGGGTGGTTCTCCCGCCGAGGTCTGGATGCGCGAGGAAGTGCTTACCTCCAACCCGCGTTACAAGGCCGAGATCATGGACACCTACGCGCCGCAGCGTGAACGGTTCGAACAGGCCCTGGCCGCATGGACCAAGGAATCCGCCGCCGCCAAGGCCGAAGGCAAACCCTTCACCAAGGGCCGCCCCAATGCCGGTTGGCGTCCCGCCGAACTCTATAATGGCATGATCGCTCCGCTCATCCCCTACGGCATCGCCGGAGCCATCTGGTATCAGGGCGAGTCCAACGCCGGTCGCGCCGAGCAGTATCGTTCCCTCTACACCGACATGATCCGCAATTGGCGCGCCGACTTCGGCCAGGGCGACTTCACCTTCCTCGGCGTCCAGCTTGCCCCCTTCGACGGCAGCCGCCGCCGTTCCTTGAACGAGATCACCGCCACTCCCGTCGAGAGCAACTGGGCCGAACTCCGCGAAGCCCAGAGCCTCTCCACCACGGCTCTCCCCAATGTCGGTCTCGCCGTCATCACCGACGTCGGCCACAAGGACGACATCCATCCGACGGTGAAGGAACCGGTCGGCGCCCGCCTCGCCCTCGCCGCGCGCAAGATCGCCTACAAGGAAGCCATCACCGCCTCGGGTCCCGTCTACAAGGCCATGACCTCCGCGGGCGGAAAGATCGAGCTGACCTTCGACAACGTCGGCAAGGGTCTTGAATTCCAGGGAGGCCGTGGCATGGGCTTCGCCATCTGCGGCGAAGACCGCAAGTGGGTCTGGGCCGATGCCGAACTCGCCGGCCTGATCGGCAAGACCAAGGTCGTCGTCTCCAGCCCGCAGGTGCCGAACCCCGTCGCCGTCCGCTATGGCTGGAGCGATTTCCCGTTCGTGAACCTCTGGAACAAGAACGGCCTGCCCGCCTCGCCCTTCCGCACCGACGACTTCCCGATGATCACCGCGCCGAAGAAGTAACCGACGCGCTCCCATTCCAAGCAAGGGAACGGTCCGCAAGGGCCGTCCCCTTTGTTTTTCCGGGAAGCAACCGCGACCAGCCGAACCGCGTGAACCTCATGCGGATCGCGCCGATCATGCAGAACCAAAACAAAACCGCAGAGGAGGTAGGGCGATGGCTCCCGCCGAGCCGCCTCGAATGCTTGTGGGTGCAAGCAAGAGTCCCGTGGGAAGCTCACGGCAATGGAACGACGAAAGCG
>CANJSG010000133.1 GCA_947476875.1 Verrucomicrobiota bacterium
AGATGGCCCCAACCGAAAGGCCGTTGATGAGCTGCTGCAGGAATTCCGCCATTAAGTCTTGGGCCGGCGAACCGGCGATTTGCCGAGCGTGAACAGCGAGCAGGTGACGGTCAAGGCGGGCTGCATCTTAATCGCAATCATCCTCCGCCCCCTGCCCCGACAACGCCCAACGCAGCGCTATGGAGGAACCGGCCGGCTCAAGGAGCGACCGTCTCGACGAACTGAAACCGGCCGTCCCGCACCCGGATGATCGCGGCGGGTTTCCGGGCGTTGCGCCCCTCGTCCAACGTGATGAACCCCGTGACGCCGGGATGATCCTTCGTCGTGGCAAGAGCGGCTTTGATCTTTGCGGATTCGGAAGAACCCGCCCGCCGGATGGCGTCGACCAGGACCATCAGTGCGTCATACCCGAGGGCCGAAGCGCCGGTCGGAGGTTTCTGCCAGCGGGCCTCGAAAGCCCGGATGAACTCCCGGCTGCGCGGGTCTGAGCTGTCGAGCGAGAAGTGGACCGGGAAGAACGCGCCGTCGGCCGCTTTACCACCAGTCTGGACCAACTCCGGTGCTTCCCAGCCATCACCGCCGAGCATCGGAATCTCGAGGCCGAGGCGGCGCGCTTGGAGCAGGATCAAACCGCCTTCGCCATAGTAGCTGGGCGCGAAGATCGCCTCGGGCTTGGCCGCCTTGAGCGAGGTCAGTTGGGCGAGGAAGTCCTTGTCACCGCCGGTGAACTTCTGCTCCGCCACGATCTGCCCGCCATCGGCCGTGAACCGTTGTTTGAAGAACTCGGCCAACCCGACGCTGTAGGGCGCGGCCACGTCCACCAGCAGACCAACGCGCTGAAGCTTGAGCGACTTCCGGGCGAAGGTGGCCATGACGGTTCCTTGGAACGGGTCGGTGAAACACACGCGGAAAATGCAGTCGCCAACTTCGGTCACCTTCGGATTGGTGGCCGTCGGCGATATCACGGGAATGCCGGCCTGCTGCGCGATGGGCGCGCCTTCGAGGCAACGGCCCGATGCGCCCTCCCCGATCATGGCCACGACTTGGTCGCGGGAGATCAGCTTGCGCGTGGCGGTGGCGGTTTCTCCAGCCTTCGACTGGGAATCCTCGGAAACCAACTCAACCTTCCTCCCGAGGACTCCACCGCGGGCGTTGATCTCCTCCAGAGCCAACTGGACGCCCATGTGGGTGTATTGCCCGAGCCCTGCTTCCCGGCCGGTGAGCGACGCGATCTCGCCGATCTTGATCGGAGATGAAACTGATGAGCTGTCGGAAGCGGCCGGCTTGCAGGCCGCAAGCAAGGCGCAGAACACCATCAGGAGGAGGATTGGGACCCGGCTGAACGCGCGTCGCATGGCCGCGCGGGATCAGGGCTCGACGGTCTGGAGGAATTTGAAGGCGCCGCCCTCGGTCGTAATGATGACGGCGGGTTTGGTGGCGTCGCGTTTTGCGTCGAGCTTGGTGCGGCCAGTGACACCGACGAAGTCGGTCGTCTTGAGGGCGTCCCTGAGCTTCGCGGGCTCGGTCGAACCGGCCTTCTTGATCGCTTCAACCAACGCGAGCGCGGAGTCGTAACCGAGGGCGGCCATCGCGTCGGGGACCTCGCCGGCATACTTCGCCTTGAAGGCTTCGACGAACTTCTTGGCCATCGGGCTGTCCTGGGCGGGCGAGAAGTGCGTGGAGTAGAAGGTGTTCTTCAGCGCTTCGCCGCCGGCGATCTGGATGAGCTCGGGCGCTTCCCAGCCGTCGCCGCCGAAGATGGGAACCATGATGCCGAGGTCGCGGGCCTGCTTCACGATGAGTCCGACCTCGGTGTAGTAGCCCGGGACGCAGATGACGTCGGGGTTCATCGCCTTGATCGCGGTGAGCTGGGCCTTGAAGTCCTTGTCCTTCGACGCGTATTTCTGCTCGGCTAGGATCGTTCCTCCCGTTGCCGTGAAGGCTTCCTTGAAAAACGAGGCGAGACCGACGCTGTAGGCGGCCGACACGTCGGAAAGGATGACCGCCTTCTTGGCCTTCAGCGTCTTGGTCGCGAACTCGGCGAGGAGTTTTCCCTGGAAGGGATCGATGAAGCAGACGCGGAAAACATAGTCGCCGATCTCGGTCACCTTGGGATTGGTGGACGAGGGTGAAACCATCGGAATTCCGGCGGTCTGGCAGATGGGGCCGGCCTCGAGGGAACGGCCCGAGGCGACTTCGCCGAGGATGGCGACGACCTTGTCGCGGCTGATGAACTTCTTGACGATGGTGGCGGATTCACCCGCCTTGGACTGGTTGTCCTCGACGATCAGTTCGAGCTTCTTGCCGAGCACGCCGCCGGTCTTGTTGATCTCCTCGACGAGTAGTTCGGTTCCCTTGTGGGAAGACTGGCCGAACGCGGCTTCGCTGCCGGTGAGCGAAGCGTATTCGCCGATCTTGATCGTCGCGCCGACGCCGGCTTCGGGGGCTCCACTGCCGCCGCATCCGGTCATGAGCGCGCCGGTGGCGGCAAGGGCGCCGAGGGTCAGGAAAGATTTTCGGGTGAAGAGTTTCATGGAGTTTGAAGATCGGGTTGGGCGTTCCGGGCTTATAGCTGGGGGAGAAGCTAGGAAAGCGCCCCGCCGGATTCAACGGGCAATCGAAGGTATTCCGGCTGTCGGGTCTTCAGGCGGTGCCCGGGTGGGTCCAGCCGCGCTGCGGCTGGACAGCGAGTCGCAGCGCGACTCGCCCCACCTGCCCCAAGAGTCGGACGACTATTTCAGCAGCACTTCGACGGCCTTCTCCAGCTGGAGATCGCGGCCCGCGGCGGCGGAGTCGGGGTCGTTGTAGACCTCGTAGTCGGCGGGGAGCGTCTGATTTTCCAGATACCGACCTTGGCGATCCTTCACGCCGACTTGCGGGATACCGAAGTAGATCGTCTTGTCCTGCTGCGTCTCCCACCAGACGGCGGTGCCGGTGCCGGCCACGGGCGTGCCGACGAGCTGGCCGAGGTTCATGGTCTTGTAGAGGAGCGGGAACATGTGGGCGTTGGAGTAGTTGCTCTCGCTCTGGAGCACGACGGACTTCTTGGTCCACTTGAACATCGGATCGTCGCCGATTTTGTTGCTCCGGGGTTCGTAGGTGAAATACGGCGCGATGCCCCGGAACAGGTCGGCGAGGTTCTCGTGCAGCCAGCCGCCGCCATTGAACCGGGTGTCGATGATGATTCCTTCCTTGCCGCTGTTGCGGCCGAGCACCTCGGAGAAGGTCTCGCGGAAGCTGGCGTCGTTCATGCCCTTCACATGCACGTAGCCAAGCCGGCCTTTGCTGAGGCGATCCACCTCCTCGCGGCGACTCTTCACCCAACGGTCGTAGAGCAGCTCGTCCTCGGCGCCCTTGGTGATGGGTTTTACGGTTTCCTCCCAGCGTTTGCCAGTGGCCACATCGAACAGTGAAACCAGCGTGGGTTTGCCGGCCTTGCGGTTGAGGAGCGGGTCGGGGTCGGTCGTGGGTGAGAGGTCAACACCGTCGATCTTCTCGATGATTGTTCCGGCTTTGACCTGCGTGTCGGCCCGGTCAAACGGACCCTTCTCGATCACTTCGGCCACCCGCAGTCCGGGCCCACCAACCGCTGGATCGAGGAAGAGTCCCAGCGCCGCCGTTGAATCTCCCGCCGTGCGCGCAGGGCGGTAACCGGAGCCCGTGTGCGAGGCGTTCAGCTCGCCCAGGATCTCGCTGAGGAACTCGGCGAAGTCCCAGTTGTTGTCGATGTGCGGGAGGAACTTCTCGTATTCCCGGCGGTAGAAGGCCCAGTCCACGTTGTGGAGATTCGTGGTGTAGAACTTCTTCGAAACCTGACGCCACGCGTGTTCGAACATGTATTCCCGCTCCTTGGCCAGGTTCAGCACCATCTCGCCGGAATAGCCGACGGCTTCCTGTTTGCCGGTCTCGACGTCGACCTTGGTGATCTTACCGCCAGCGAGGACGAAGACGCTCTTGCCGTCCTTGTCCATCGTGAGCTGACCGCCCTCGGCGTTGAGCTTGGCGAGGAGCTTGGTCTCCTTCTCACGCGGCTTCTGGAGCCAGAGATCGTGGCCGCCCTCGAACTTGGCAAGGTAGAGCAGCTTCTCGCCGTCGGGCGTGAGCACGGCATCGGCGAGCGCCGAGGAATGAGTGGTCAGCCGAACGACGCGGTCCTCGATGTTCTTCAGCTCGATCTTGAGCGGCTCGACTTTCTTCTCCTTCACCTTGGCGGCGGCGTTGGTGGAGGAAGCAGAATCCTTCTTGGGTTCGTCCTTCTTCTCCCGCTCCTTCATGAGTTCGAGATCGGCCTTGGACAGCTTGAAACGGTCGAAGGCTTCCTGCGTGAGGAACATGCCCATGACGTCGTCGTTCGCGCCCCAACTGCCGTGGCTGCGCATGCCGTAACGGTCGCTGGCGAAGATCAGCGCCTTACCTCCCATCATCCACCGTGCGCGCTCGTCCTCGTAGCCGCTGAGGGTGAGGTTGACGATGGGGTTCGTGCCCGTCGCGCTGATCAGGCCGACCTCTCGGGACCAGCGCGACTTGTCGAGAAAGGTGCTGAGGAACCATTTCCCGTCCGGCGACCAGTCGAAATGCTGGTCGCCGTCGCTGTAGGAGTAGTTCATGTCGCCGGGCAGGATCAGCCGGCCGACCTTGTTGGTGACGCCGATGACCTTGAGCGCGGTGCGGTTCTCCAGGAACGCGACCTCCGAGCCGTCCGGCGAATACTTCGGCTGGAAGTTCTCGTCGCCGTTCTTCAAGAGGACCGCCTCCGTCACGAGCGTGGCGTTGTAGAAGTAGGGTTCGTTCGTCCGGGCGATGCTCGTCTCGTAGAGGTTCCAACTGCCGCCGCGTTCGCCGGCGTAGAGCAGCTTGCGGCCATCCGGGCTGAAGCTGACGGAACGTTCCTGCTCCGGCGTGTTGGTGATGCGCTTGGTGATCTTGTGGTCGATGGAGCTGACGAAGATCTCCCCTCGCACAACGACCGCGATCTCCTTGCCGTTCGGCGAGAGCGCCATCTCCGTCGCGTCGGCCGAGGCGGCCACGAAGTTGGCTTCGTTGCGCTTCGGACCGGTCAGGATGGTCACGGGAACCTTCGCCGGTTTTCCGCCGCCGGACCCGACCGTGTAGAGTTCTCCATGCCAGCTGAAACAGAGCGTGCCGCTGTCGCTCATCGAGAGGAAACGCACCGGATGATTCGTGAACTGCGTGATCTGGGTCGCCTTGCTCGGCTCCTTCAACGACAGCTTCCACACGTTGAAGCTGCCGCTGCGTTCGCTCAGGAAGAACGCCTCGTCCTCCTTGCGCGACCAGAGCGGGTTGCGGTCCTCGCCGCCGAAGTCGGTCAGCTTGGTGTGCTTGCCGGAGCCGGAGTCGAACATCCGGACGTCGCGCGCGATGGGCGAGACGTGGTGCTTGCGCCACTCGTTTTCGTAGCCCTTGCGGTCGTGGTAGAGGATGCGTTTGCCGGCCTTGTCATAGCGCGCGTCCTGTGCGGGCGTGGTGAAGACCATCTCGGCCGGCCCACCGGCAACCGGCGCGCGGTAAAGCTCGGCCAACGCGGCCGACGGAAACTGGATGTTCGTCCGCGCGTCGCGCCGCTGCGAGGTGAAGAGCACATGTTTGCCGTCGGGCGTGAAGTCGCTCGGGTAGTCGTGCGCCGAATTGGCCGTGACACGGACCGGTTCACCGCCGGTCGACGGCATGACGAAGACGTCGAAGTTCCCGTGGCGATCCGACGCGAAGGCGATCTGCTTCCCGTCATGCGACCAGACCGGCATGAAATCGTGCGCGTCATGGATCGTCAGCGGCGCGGCCTGTCCGCCCTTCGCCGGCACGAGGTAAATGTCGCCGCGATAGGTGAAGGCGATCTGTTTCCCATCCGGCGAGATGGCCGGGTAACGCAGCCAGAGCGGTTCAGCGGCGGAAGCGGCGAAGGCGGCCAGTGATCCGACCAGGGCCAGCGACGCAACACGGAGGCGGTTGATGAAGTTCATGGGCGAGCTTGCGGATGAGAATGTCCAAGCGCAGTTCGGACGCAAACGCGGACTTGGGGGAAGAGCGCAAGGAAGCAACGTCTGGCCGTGGAACGTTCGGGTGGCGCAGGCCTCCGGCCTGCTGTTCCGGGCGTCGCGCCCGGAACGGACAAGGGTGACCGCGCTGTCCGACGTTCCTCGGAACAGTTCACCAGCAACCTTGGACGCATCTCGGGCCCAACGGCTGCCGTTCCTGGTTCCATTCCCAAAGCGTCGGGTGCTGTCCGGCGAGGACGCCGGACAGGGCAGGCCGGAGGCCTGCGCCACCCGGTTGAGGGAGACTTCTCGTCCGACGGCGCTCATGGAGGTCGGCTCAGCGCTCAACCGAAAACGTCACGTCGTATTGGCTTGGGGGATCCCCCTGCCGCACGACTCCTCGATTGAGGCGATTCTTTAAGTGGAGGCCACGATTATCCACCCCATCCAAGCCCAAACTGTAGACGACAAATCCCTTGGCTAGCGGCCGGAACCGGAGCGGGTTGCCGTCGAAGGGATCAGTGGGCACGGCCGCGAGATACCGGGGAACCACTTCTGCCAAAGTAGCCGGGAGCTTTCCATCGTGGGCGATCCGGAAGCGCTCCACGGCCAAGGCCGCGATCGCACACCGTTGTCGGGCAGTCAAATGTGCATCACGCCCAAAGCCAAACGCCAGCGAAGGAACCAACGCGCGGGAAAACGACTTCACAAACGGCCAGGCGTTCGTCCCGCCTTTCACTTCGAAGGCGATGTTGGATGCCGTGACGAGGCTCTGCGGATATTCTTGGGTGGCTGCTTCCTGCAACCGGATCATCGCGTCGAGGTAACATTCTTGGTCCGCACCGCGCAGCCCCGACCAATCGTAGAGGGTGTATACAAACCAGAGACCAAGGGGAGGCGCCCCGCCGCCGCCGCCAAGGGGATTCATCATCGCCATCTGGCCCGCTCCCATCGTAAACCCGTCCAACCCGAAGGCGGTCTCGCCGGCGATTCCCCGCGCCAAAACATTCGTAGCCAGCGTCGCCGCGACCTGGCCCTGGATCCGAGCCAACTGCTCATCGGTCAGGTCGAGTCGATTCAAGACGCGCTCGCATGAAGAGGCGGCAATCACCACGCAGGCATTGCGGACGAGAGTCGCGATGAAGATCGGCTCGGGTTCCAGCGTTCGCGCCAGACGAAATCCATCCACAATCGCGGAGGTCGCGTGCTCGCGGTGGCCCTCCTCGGCACCCAGATGCGCGAGGAGCGCGAGTTTCTGCGCCGCCCCTTTGACCTGGGCGAGATGCGGAAGCAGCGCCATCGAGGAGATCGCGACTGGATACCGCGAACCCGGCAGCTTCAAGGCCTGGCTCACAGCCGCGTAGGCGGCGGAATTCGACGAGACGTAGTCAGACGCGAGTGACTTGGCTTCTTCATTCCACGGTTCGAACGGTTCCATCTTTAGGGACTTTTCTCCGATGATCGGCAGCTTGTCCGACACCACGGATGGAAACATCTCCATCGCCGCCAGCACCCCGAGGGCCGCGTTGCTCTCGGCGGGCACGTCGACATACCACGCGTTCAGTTCGGCCATCGTCGTCGGATGCCCGCGCTCCTGGAGCTTCGCGAGCTTCCCGGCGATCCCCCGCTCTTTCATCGCGCGGAACGAAACACCCGCCAGCACCAGCAGGCCGATGACTCCAGCGAAGATTGCCAACCACCTCAGTATTTTCATGCGATGGATCGGGCATACGCCCGGCCTCCTGCCCGAACAAGGCCGAATCTCCCTTCGCTGTTCGGCGTTGGAGGTTGGTTGTTCGATGTTTCTCGATCTGAACACCGACTGGCCGGCCGGGAGGGTTGCCACCCGTGCCCGGCCTACGACGTCGCCGTGGGCGGCAAACGCAGCGTCGCCTGCGTGGGGTTGATCTCGGTCATCGTCGCGTCCTGCGCGGCGGCGCCGAGCTTGATGAGCCGTTCGCCACTCGGACGCACCATGCGTTCGTAGCTGCCCACGGCGTCGTTGTAGGACTTGTTGGCCCGTTCCAAACCGCCACGGATGGCCTCGAAATGTTCGGTGAACTTGCTCACACGCTGGAAGAATTCGCCCGCCGCCACGGCGATCTCACGGGCGTTGCGCGTCTGTTCGTGCTGTTGCCAACTCATCGAGACGGACCGCAACAGCGCGATCAGAGACGCCGGCGTGGCCAGCATGATGTGGCGTTGCGCCGCCCAGACGATCAGGTCGCGGTCGCCTTCGAGCGCCGCGCTGAACAAAGATTCCGCCGGGACAAAGAGCACGACGTGGTCGAGCGCGTTGGGGAATTGAGCGGGATAATCACGGTCGGCGAGGGCCTTGATCGTTCCCTTCAACTTCGCGGCATGGATGGCCAAGGCCTCCGAACGCTTCATCGGATCGGCCTGGTCGATGGCGTCGAGGAAGTCGAGGTCCGGCACCTTGGCGTCGACGATGATGACGCGGTCGCCGGGCAGGCGGACGATCATGTCGGGCTTGGCATCACCGGCCACGCTCTGTTCCTCGAACTCGCAGTGGACGCTCAATCCCGCCGCCTCTACCACGCGCCGCAACGTCTCTTCGCCCCAACGCCCGCGCGCCTGGTTGGAGCTGAGCACGCGCCGGAGCTGGAGCGTTTCGTTCGACAAACTGCCGCTCTGGAGCGCGAGGAGTTCGAGCTGTTTCTTCACTTCGCCGAGCGTGCCGGCCTGCGCCTGCTCGGCCTGTTGCAGACGCTGCTGGTAGGTGTCGAGCGTCTGCTTGAGCGGCTCGACCAGCGTGGCGATGGCCTGCTGGCGTTGGGCCAAATCACCTTTCGCCGTCTCCTGGAAGGTGGCGAGCGTCTGCTTGGCGAGTTCGAGGAACTGCGGCTGGGTTTGCCGGAGCGCGTCGCTGCTGAGGGCCTTGAACTGGTCGCGGAGCTGGACCAGCGACTCCGCCTGCGCCTGCTGGAGCGTGGCGAATTGCCGGTCCAGTTCGGCCTTCTGCGCATCGAGACGTTGCCGAGCGGCATCGCGTTCGGCCTCCGCCGTGGCGCGGTGCGAAGCGACGGTGGCAACTTCCTGGCGGAGGGCCACGACATCGGTCTGGGCCTGGGAAAGTTCGCGGCGGGCATCGGCGGCGAGCGTCTCGGCAGCGCGTAGGCTGGCCTCGGCGGAGGCGCGGGCATTGGAGGCGTCACCGGTCAGGCGACGCTGGTCGGTCAGCTCGGTTTCGCGTTGGGCGAGGAGCTGGCGGAGTTCGTTCTCGATACGTTGATCGGGCGCGACGGCGGCGGGCGGTCCCTGCCGTTTGAGGGCAAAGATCCAGCCAAGCAGGAAGCCGACGGCCGCTCCGAGGAGCAGACCGATTCCGAGATACGCGCCAGTGGACATCGCCGCGATTCAAAGGGCTGGAAGGGGAAGGGGGAAGTGACAACTGTCTCCTTCTCCGGCTCCAAAAAAGCCTTCTGTTTATAGATTCCCCAGGACTCGTGATCCCAAGATCGGCCTCGCCGGGCCGCTCCTATGGAGCTTGGGGCATTTGTGGCGGGCGGCGTCCTATAAACAGGACAGCCCTGCGGGCCTAGAGCCCAGAGCAGGAGTCAACGTGCGGTGAGGGCACCGGGCCTCCTACTACCTGCTGGCGCCCGCCTGGCCAGTGGGTGCTCAACGACAGAAACATCCAACATCAAGGGGAATGCCAAGCGGTAGCCGCCAGATTCCTAATCGCTCCGACCCTCCTCATACTTTGGAACAACTACTTTTTCACCACTGGGCCGCATAGGTTTCAGCCCCCAATAAACCTCGATCCCGATCGATCTCATGAATTTGGAGATTCGCCCTAAAGCGCCCTCGATCTCCGAATGAGCAGGCGCGGAATAAACGTTTACGAACCAGGCGACGTTGGGTGAGGGGACGGGCATGAAAAAATTGGTGCCGCCGCCAACAGGGAGCGGAGGGCTCACGAAACGGGCAGCGATCTGCTTCTTTCCGCTCATCGCCGGCCGATGAATCCCGCTGTCCTCCCACTCCGCCCAAAACGAGACCATCTGTGGCAGTAGGGCGTCATTGGTCACCGAAAACAGGGCTGTTGGCGAAGAATTGGACGCATAGGTGAACCCTAAGAATTGCACTCTCGGTGCTGGCGCTTCATCTCTCTTCCAGAAAAGCACTCCAAGACCAATCAACAGACAAACCAATCCGCAGGCTGCCAACACCACGCGTCGTTGGCTTTTCATCCCAGTGTTCCCTTGGTTCAAGAAACTGAGTCAAAAATGCGCGATGACCTCGATCTCCACGTTCGAGCCTCGCGGGAGGCCGGCGACTTGGACGGTGGAGCGGGCCGGGGCGTCGCCGTTGAAGCAGCGGCCGTAGACCTCGTTCATCTTCGCAAATTGCCCGAGGTCGGTCATGAAGACGGTGCTCTTGACCACGCTGGCGAAGGTCAGGCCCTGGTCGTCGAGGATGGCCTTGATGTTCTCCATCACCCGCTCCGTCTGCGCCTGGATGTCGCCGGCGACGAGTTGGCCGGTCTGCGGGTCGAGCGGAATCTGTCCGGAGCAAAACAGCAGGTCGCCGACGCGCACGGCGATGCTGTAGGGTCCGATGGGCGGCGCGGCGTTCTTGGGGCGGATGATGGTTTTGGTAGGCATTTTAAAGGGGGGTGAAGTGGATTGAGAAGGGCGATGAAGGTCAGCGAAGCGATTCAAGGATCTTCTCGGCGGCGGCTCGGGGGTTGGGCGCGGCGTAGATCGGGCGGCCGATGACGAGCCACGTAGAGCCGGCTTCCATGGCTTCCTTGGGCGTGAGGGTGCGTTTCTGGTCGTCGCCTCCGCCACCGCCGGGACGGATGCCGGGGGTGACGAACTGCATGTTGCCGGGAAGGATCTGGCGGAGCCCGACGAGTTCGAGCGGGGAGCAGACCAGTCCACGGATGCCGCACGAGGCGGCCAAGATGGCGAGGCGTTCGACCTGGCGTCCGATGTTGGAATCCGCGCCGACGGCATAAAGATCGGCACTTTCCAGGCTGGTGAGGACGGTGACACCGAGAACCAGCGGCGCGGGTTGGCCGAGTTTGGCGGCGGTCTCTTGCGCGGCCTGTTCGGCAGCGCGCATCATGGCGGGACCGCCGCTGGTGTGGATGGTGAGCATCTGCACGTCGAGCTTCACGGCGGATTCGACGGCTTTGGCCACGGTATTGGGGATGTCGTGGAACTTGAGGTCGAGAAAAACGGCGGCTCCAGTGGCGCGGATGCGGCGGACAATGTCGGGCCCGGCGCTGACGAAGAGTTCCTTGCCAATCTTGAAGGCGCCGACAGCGGGGGCGACTTCGACGGCGAGTTTGCTGGCGGCTTCGGCATCGGGAACGTCGAGGGCGACGATGATCGGGTTTCGCATCGCTGCGATGACGCCACAGGGCGGAG
>CANJSG010000134.1 GCA_947476875.1 Verrucomicrobiota bacterium
GTCAAAGAGCTTCCCTGCGGCATCGAATGACAGGACCGTCCCGGCCGAACGATGTCCGTCGTCCTCGATCCCATTGCCCGCACGCTCAGTCTTTCCGTCCGCGACCTCGCGGAGGAGAAGGGCTTCAGCCGCATCGGCGCGGACCGTGAAGGCTGGAGCTCCTACGCGGCCGGCACAGAACTCCACCAACGGGTCAGCGCGGCACGGCTTGGATCGGTTCCGGGCTATCGCCGCGAAGTGTTCGTGCGGGGTGAATTCTCGATCCGCGGCTGGACCGTGACCGTGCAGGGAAGGATCGACGGCCTCCTGCCGCACGCCGACGGCGGCTGGATCGTCGAGGAGTTCAAGACCGCCAGCATCGCCCGTGAGACGGCCCGGTCATTCGCGGGCAGCGAACGCCACCGTCGACAACTGCTGATCTATTGCGAACTGGCCCACCTCGGCGGCGAAACCATCCACGGCGGCCGTCTCGTCTACGTCGATCCTTCCGACGACCGCGAACACGCCATCGACGTCCTACGCGGAGCACCGGCGGAGCATTCCTTCGTCGAACGTGCGCTTGGTTCCGTCCTCGACGAACTGGAGCGCAACGAATCCGCCCGCCAGGCCAAGGCGGCTTTCGCCGAGCATCTCCCGTTTCCCCACGACGCGCCTCGCCCCGGCCAGGCCCTGCTCATCGAGGCCATCCGCGACGCGCTTGAAACCGGGGGACACCTTCTCGCCGAAGCACCGACGGGTTCGGGCAAAACGGCGGCCGCACTTCACCCGACAGTGCAGCATGGACTGAAAACCGGACGGCAGGTCGTCTTCCTCACGTCAAAAAACCTCCAGCAACAGATTGCGGTGAAGGCGTTGTCCGCGATGAACCGCGACGGCCGGTTCCGTGTGGCCCAGCTCCGGTCCAAGGAACGGATGTGCGCCAATGACCGCGTCCTTTGCCATGAAGACTTCTGCCGCTACGCGAAGGATTACCCCAAGAAGATGGAGCGCAGCGCCCTGCTGGACCGCCTGCTCGCGCAGCAGTCACAGCATCTGCCGGAAGAAGTCTTCGACGAGGCCAAGGCGGAACTCGTTTGCCCGTTCGAAGTGCAGCTCGAACTCGCGCGCAGGGCGGATGTCGTCGTGGCCGACTACAACTACGTCTTCGATCCGGCCGTCGCGCTCACCCACCTCCGCGACGAGGGACTGGCCCGGGCCATCATCGTCGTCGACGAGGCCCATAATCTCCCGGACCGTGCCCGCGCCATCTTCTCGCCGGAACTGCCCGAAGCCACCGTCCGCGCGGCCATGTCCAAAGCCCGCGAGATCGCGACGGCCAGCGGTCTGACGTCGCGTCGCCCCGCGCGGAACAAACGCCGCGAACCCCAGCTCGATTTCACGTCGGCCCTGACATCGCCTTCCGCGCCCGCACCCGATCTTGGGCCGCTCTTCGAACGGCTGCTCGAGCTGCTGCGGATCTCCGGAAGCGTCCTCCCCGCCGCGACGAACCAAACCGCGGAATTGCCGCCACCCCATGACGAGGCCAACGCCATCTGGCGCGAATGGGAGCCCCGTTTCATCGACTACCTGGCGTGGAAACGCGACCAGAAGGTCCCGCCCGGCGACGACCTGATCGTTGATCTCCACTTCGCGCTCCTGCGGTTTGTCGCCATCGGGCGGCTCGCGAGCACGACGGCAGGGTTCGCGGGAATCGTGGAACGCCGGCCCGATGGTTTGCGGCTCGCGATCCTCTGCCTCGACCCGGCGGCGGCGATCGGCCCGATCTTCCAACAGGTGTCATCCGCCATCCTGCTTTCCGCGACGCTGCAGCCGTTCGACTTCATGCGGCGCAATCTGGGACTCCTGCGGGAACGCCTCAGCACCGTGGTCATCCCGTCGCCGTTTCCACCGGAGAACCGCGCCGTGCTCATCGTCCCGTCGGTGCGCACGAACTTCGCCGCCCGCGACCGCGCCATCCCCCGCATCGCCGCGCTCCTCGCCGAGATCGATGCCGCACACGGTGGAAACAAGCTCGTGCTGTTTCCGTCCTACGACTTCCTCAGGCGCGTCGCAGAGGCGCTGCCACAGCCAACAACGAGGCGCCTGATCTCGCAGACGCCCAACTCCAGCGAGGACGATCGCAACCGCCTCCTCGCCTCGCTCCAGTCGCCGCCCGTCGGCGGCGGCGTGCTCTTCGCCGTGTTGGGAGGAATGTTCGCCGAGGGGATCGACTACGCGGGCGACCTCGTCGAGACGGTCGTCGTGGTTTCGCCGGGACTGCCGCAGGTCTCGTTTGAACGCGAGGTGTTGCGGCGCCACTTCGAGGCCATCGACGGAAGCGGCTTCGAACACGCCTACCTCCATCCCGGCATGACCCGCGTGATCCAGGCCGCCGGACGGTTGATCCGCTCGGAGACGGACCGCGGCGTGATCGTCCTGATCTGCGGACGCTTCCTCGAAGAACCCTACGTCGATCGCCTGCCAAAGGATTGGTTCAACCACTCCCCGCGCGAACTGGTCTCGGAGAATCCGGCGAACGACATCCGTGGATTCTTCGCGGGCGATCCCGCCAACAACTCCCGACCCAATAGCATCCATTAAGGTGCGCCAGAAATCGCACCGCCCAGCGGCCCCTGGCGCAGGCCCAACGGGCCATAAGTCCAGTTTGATTTCCTTCGCGATGCCGGAATCCTCAACCCCATGAACCGCCGCCACTTCATCAAGCTCGGAGCCTCCGCATCCGCCGGCGCGCCCCTGCTGGCGTTGGCTCCGACATCCGCCCGGGCCGCCGAGGAACGTCGCGCTGCCCGCGCCGGCAAAAGCGGCTTCACGGCCGACGTCGCGATCATCGGCGGAGGGCTTGGCGGAATCGCCGCCGCGCTGTCCGCTTTGAAGTCAGGCTTGAAGGTCGTGCTGACCGAAGAGACCGATTGGATCGGCGGGCAGCTCACTTCGCAGGCCGTGCCGCCGGATGAACACCGCTGGATCGAGTCGCACGGCTGCACGAAGAGCTATCGCCGACTCCGCAACGGCATCCGCGACTACTACCGCCGCAACTACCCCCTGACCGACGCCGCCAAGGCCCGCGCGAATCTGAATCCCGGCACCGGCGCCGTCTCCGCTCTTTGCCACGAACCGCGCGTCGCGCTTGCCGTCTTGGAGGAGATGCTCGCGCCCCACGTCTCCGGCGGACGCCTCATCATCCTGCGCGAACACAAGCCCTTCTCGGCCGTCGCCGAAGCCGACCGCGTCAAGCAGGTCACCGTCCGCAATCTCCGCACTGGAAAAGACGTTTCCTTGGAAGCGCCGTGGTTCATCGACGCCACGGAACTCGGCGATCTTCTGCCGATGACGGGCACCGAGTTCGTCATCGGCGCCGAAGCCGGCACGGGCGAACTCCACGCCGCGACCAAGCCCCGCCCGGCCAACCAGCAGTCGTTTGTCTCCTGCTTCATCATCGACCACGTGCCCGGCGAAGAGCACGTCATCGACACGCCGCGCGACTGGGCTTTTTGGAAAAACCATGTGCCAAACCTCACGCCTGCTTGGCCCGGACGCCTGCTGGACTTGACCTATTTCCATCCGCAGCGCCGCGTTCCCGTCGCCCTCGGCTTCAATCCTGAAGGCGACACGCCGGGAGTTCCGCTGAATCTCTGGCGCTACCGCCGCATCGCCGCGAAGGCCAACTTCCAGCCCGGCACCTATCCCGGCGACGCCTCGCTCATCAACTGGCCGCAGAACGACTACATGCTCGGCAATCTTGTCGGCGTTTCCGAAACGGAAGCGCAGAAGCATGTCGATGGCGCCAAGCAACTCAGCCTCTCGCTCCTCTACTGGCTCCAAACCGAAGTGGCGCGCCCTGACGGAGGCAAAGGCTGGCCCGGACTGCGCCTCCGAAAGGATCTCGTCGGCACGGACGACGGTTTGGCCAAGTCCATCTACGTGCGTGAAGCCCGACGCATCAAGGCGCGCTTCACCGTCCTCGAACAACACGTCGGCCTCGCCATGCGGGCCAAAGAGACGGGCTTGAAGGAAGCAGAGGCCAAGGCCGCCGAATTCGCCGACACCGTCGGCATCGGCAGCTACCCGATCGATCTCCATCCCAGCAGCACCGGCGACAACTACATCGACTTCGGCACCGCTCCGTTCCAGATCCCGCTCGGCGCGCTCTTGCCGGTGCGGATGAAGAACCTCATCCCGGCCTGCAAGAACATCGGCACCACCCACGTGACCAACGGCTGCTACCGCCTGCATCCCGTCGAATGGAACATCGGCGAAGCCGCCGGAGCCGCCGTGGCGTTGGCCGCCCGCAAGAAGCTCGGAAGCTCAGAAGCCTTGGCCAACAAGGAAACCGTCGGCGAACTGCAGGCTGATTTGGTGACGCTGGGAGTTGAGCTGCGCTGGCCCGCTTGAGGTTTGGAGCGCGGTCTTTTAGGCCGCAGCGGCTCCAACACGACGATTCGCTCCCGGTTCTTGATTGCGGAAATGCTGCGGCCTGGACGGCCGCGCACCGAAGCTCAGAAGTCCGTGTTCGGCTGCTTCACGTCGACTTCCTTGATCCAGACGTTGCGGTAGCGCACGTCGTGGCCTTCCGCCTGGAGCTTGAGACCCTGCGGCGTGTCGGTGATGCCTTTGCCGCCGTCCCGTCCGCCGTCGACGCCGGAGTCCGCGCCGCCCCAGACCTGGCTGATGGGGAAGTTGGTGTGAACCTTCTGGCCGTTAAAAAACATCGTCACGAGCGCCTTCTCGGTCCGCTGGCCGTTTTCGAAACGGGCGGCGCGGAAGTGGATGTCGTAGGCGTTCCATTTGCCAAGGCCGTTGAAGGCGTAGTAGGGCGACTCACTCTCGTTGATGACCGCGCCGAGGCCGTGCTTGGTCTTGTCGCCTTCCTGGATCTGGATCTCGTAGCGGTTCTGGAGATACACGCCGGAGTTGCCCTTGGGGTTCATGATGTTGAACTCCACGTGCAGGCGGAAATCGCGGTAGGCCTTCTTGGTGACGATGTCGGCCGCGCCGTATTTGCCGCCGGCCGCCGCCGGATCATCGGTCTGGATGGCGGTGCCGTGGTCCACGGGATCGGCCACGACCTTCCACTTGATCGGCAACGACGACGCGAAGCGCGGCCCCTGCCAGTAGGTCCACTTCGCATCAAGCATCCCGCGCGAACCATCGAGGATGAGCTCGGCTCCCTTCTCCGGCTTGGCACCGACGCCGATGTGGGAATGCGGAACGGTGACGCAGCCGTTGGCCAATGTTGCCAGGGCGGCGATGGTGAGGAAGGAAGTGGTCTTCATGAGTTGATGCGGGCGTTGGAGAAACGCTGCCACGGACGAATAAGCGAAGTAAACCCCACAGGCTCCGGAGGGCCGGATCGCTCTCCTTCTCGTCCTCCTTCTCATTCTCGAGTTTCAGGACCGACGAAGACAAAGCCGAGGACGAGAAGGAGGACGAGAAGGATTGCCGGCAAGTCCCACGCCATCGAAACGTCGTGTCACATTTTCGGTGGAACGGCCTGCTCCTCTGGCAGCATGACAACCACGATGACGGGCCTGACGGAACGCGAGATCGTCGAAGCCTGGCAGCGCCGCGACGCGAGCTACGACGGATTATTCGTCCTCGCGGTCAAAACGACGGGGATCTTCTGCCGGCCTTCCTGCCCGTCACAGCCTAAGCGCGAGTCGCTGGAATTCTTAGCCTTCACAGGAGCCGCCGTGCGCGCCGGCTATCGTCCCTGCACACGCTTCCGACCGGCGCTTGTCGTCGATTGCTCTGAGGACGATGGGCGTCGCTCCCGAAATAGCGCGTTCCGTTCGGGCAGACTGCCAGCTACAAAGAGATCGCACGCCGTGGCCCGGGCCAACGGCACCAATCGCCTCTACCTGCTCGTCCCCTGCCATCGGGTCATCGCCAAAGACGGCAGCCTCAGCGGCTACGGCGGCGGGGTGTGGCGCAAACAGCGGCTGCTGGATCTGGAACGGACCGGATCGATCTGAGGTCAGCATCCGCCGGGGGACCAGCGGCTGAGTTCGGCCGCGCATCCGGAGCCCGTAGGTTTGCTGAGAAACGTCGAAACTTTTCTCTCCACACGGCGTATCCTTAAGTCACAGTCGTTCCGTCCCAACGAGGAGAACATTCGCATGAAGAAAACGTCACTGTGGTCCCCAGCATTACGCAGCGTCCTTTTGGCTGTGCTGACACTGGCAGGCTCGGTCCTGGCGAAAGCCAAACCCGCGCAATCGCCAGCGGCCAGCTCGACCAATTCCGCCAAGGCTGGATCGAATGGGAAACACGCCACCACACGCGAGGCACTCGAAGCCGCACTCGCGACCCAGGAAGATCCGGAGGAGCGGTTCCGCACTCGCCCCTCCGGACGGCAAGGCATGCTCATCGATGCGTTGGACGCGGCCAAACCCGAGGAACTTTCCAATCTCGCAAAATGGGCCTCAATGCTGAGGAACCGCGACGACCGGGCGACGCTTAAATGGATGGTTTATACGCGGTGGGCCACCAACGATCCCAAGGCCGCCGTCGCGGCGGTAGGGACCCTGCCGAGGGGATCAGATTCCACGAGGTTGCTCAGTTCTGTGTTTGCGGCATGGGCTGACAAGGACGTGATGGCGGCCAAAGCGCATGTCGATTCCATCCCTGACGGGACGGGCAACAAGCGCCAGTTGATGGATGCGATCATACCGGCTCTGGCCCGGACCAATCCGATCCTAGCACTCCAACTCGTAGGCCCGATTCCTTCCGAGACCGCAACCTCATTCCGAACCCGGGATGATCTCCTCAATTCGATCTTCGCCAATTGGGCCAAAGTCGATCCCGCTGCCGCCGTCGCCCATGCGCTCACTCTTCCGCCGGGACGGAAGCGAGACGGGGCGATCTCACAAGTCATCTATTCGTGGGTGCGAACCGATCCAAAAGCCGCCCTCGCGTTCGCCGAGAAACACCCGCCCGGCTTCTCCCGGAGCAGTTGGCTAAGAAGCGCATTGGCCTCACTGCAAAACAAGGACCCGGACGAGGCTGCCAGGTGGATTTTGTCCGCACGGGATACTTCCACCCAAGCCGAAGTCATCGGCGATTTCGTCAGAAGTTGGGCCTATCGAGACTTCGACGCCGCGCTAGCCTGGGCCAAGGCGGTCCCCGACGCCACCTCGAGGCACAACGCGCTCTTCAGCCTGCTGACCGATTGGCTCCAGTATGACCCGGAAGCAGCCAAAGCCTACGTTGAATCCGTCCCCGCCGGCTCCAAGCGTTCCTCTTTGTTGGACTCGCTGACACATAACCTTGCTTCCGCTGATCCCGAGGCGGCTCTGGCCTTCGCAAAAAAGCTCGAGTCTCAGGAAGCGCGGGATCGGGCGGTCACTTCCATCATCTGGCAATGGTCAAGAAACGATCCCATCGCCGCTGCGAACTACATCCTCGCTTTGCCTCCAGGAACCGTCCGCAAGGATTCCATCAATTCCTTCCTTCAGACCTATCGGGATGACGATCCTCCGTTCGCAGCCAACTTCCTGGACAAGCTTGGGCCGGGGACAGTGGACACCCACAACTACCGCTTCATCGCCACGGCGTGGGCCCAAAGCGAGCCGGCCAAGGCTCAAGCCTGGGTGAATAAACTCCCAGAGGGCCTGATCCAGAAGGAGGCCACGCGCGGCCTGCTCGAAGGAATGATCCGTTCCGACCCACCGGCAGCCGCCAACATTGTCGATTCCCTTCCGCCCGACTCGAGTTCCGCCGAGGTCATCAGCACCCTGGCCAATTCGTGGAGCCTCAAGGATCTCCCCTCAGCGGTGGCTTGGACCAAACGTTTGCCCGCCGGACCGGTCAGAAAGAAGGCCCTCGACAACGTGGCTTCCCGTTGGGCCGAGCACGACCCGGACGACGCGATCAAGTTTGTCCTGGCCAATCCATTTTCGGAGGTTCCCTACGAACTTCTCAGGCTCGCGATGGGCAAACTTACCGAAAAGGATCCGGTCGCCGCAGCGGCGCGGGCCATGGGCTTGTCTGAAGAACATCAACGCGCCGCCTACGCGGCGGTCGCCGGCACTTGGGCCAAGAAGTCGCCAAAGGATGCGGCTGCGTTCGTTACGTCCCTCCCGGAAAACATGCCCCGCCGCTACGCGGAGGATGCGCTTTTGACAACATGGGCATCCATCGCACCTTTGGCGGCCATTGAATGGGTCTCAATGCTCCCGGAGGGAGGGCGTCGGAATGGCGCTTTCGCCGTCATCGCGAAGCACTGGACCTACGGAGACAACGCCGGGTTGGCGAAATGGATGGAACAACTGCCCCAAGGCAATGGGCGTGATGAAGTGATCGGAGCCTACGTGGACCGAGTTCGCTCCACCGATCCAGCGACCGCTGTCCGTTTGGCTGCCACGCTTCCCGATCTCAACCGCGACCTCGGGCGATCAGCGAACAGCTTCTTGGAAGCGATGCGTCAATGGAGGCTGTTGGATCCCGATGCTGCGAAGAAGTGGCTCCAATCCGCCAACCTGCCGAAAAACATTCTTGATCGACTGCCAAGACAGGATTGACCGGATGGGCATCGGCAACCCGCGACATGAGCCGGACGCCCTGCCCTCCTGAGCTTTCCTGTCGCCAGCGGCGGCATCGGCGTTGTCCAATCACCGCGAAGTTCCGGCGGCTCTACAGGGCCGGCGCCTTCTCCGGATGACTCCGCTCAAGATCATGCTCATCGCCGGCGAACCGAGCGGCGACCAGTTGGCCGCCGAACTCGTCGTGGCTTTGCGCGCCGAACTGGAGCGGCGGTTTCCCGGACGGCCGGTGGAGTTCTTCGGCGCGGGCGGACCCAAGATGGCGGCGGCGGGAGTCGGGCTGGCCATCGATCTGACGGAGCACTCGGTCATCGGGCTGATCGAGGTGCTGAAGAACTACTTCAAGTTCCGCCGCTTCTTCCACCAGTTGCTCGACCTGGCCGAGGAGCGGCGGCCGGACATGGTCATCGGGATCGACTACGGCGGGTTCAACCTGCGGTTCGCCAGGGCGCTCAGGGAACGATCCCGGAGGTGGGCCGAGTCGCGCTGCGACTCGGCCGGCAGCCGCAGCGCGGCTGCCGCCACCAACCGTCTCAGGCTGGTGCAATACGTCTCGCCGCAGGTCTGGGCTTCACGGGCGGGGCGGGCCCGGACAATTGCTGAGACGCACGATCTGCTGCTGAGCATCTTCCCGTTCGAGAAGGACTGGTATGCGGCGCGGCATCCGTCGCTGAAAGTGCAGTTCGTCGGGCATCCGGCGGTGGACCGTTTCAAAAAGGACGAAACCGGAAGGCCCAAGGCCGAAGGTAACCAGAAGCAGCGGGTGCTGTTGTTGCCGGGAAGCCGGACGTCGGAACTGAAGCGGCATTTGCCGGTGATGCTGCCGGCAGCCGTGCGTTTGGCGAAGGAAGGGTTCGAACTGGCGATGGTGCTGCCAAGCGAAGGTCTTCAGGCGATGGCCAAGCCGATGTTGGCTGCATCTGGGCTGGCTTTGGAGGTGCGGATTGGTGGATTGGCGGAAGAGCTTGGCCAGGCGGATCTGGCCATCGCTTCGACGGGGACGGTGACGATGGAGTGCGCGTTCTTCGGCCTGCCGACGGTCGCGCTCTACAAGACGTCTTGGAGCACCTACCAGATCGGGAAACGCATTGTGACAGTGAAGTATCTGGCCATGCCGAACATCCTCGCCGACGAGGTGGTCTTTCCGGAATTCGTCCAGGACGACGCCACGCCGGAGAACATCGCCGAAGCCGCCTTGGAGCTGCTGCGGAACGACCGACGCCGGGCCGCGGTGAAAGAATCGTTGGCCCAGATCATCCAGTCGCTCGGAGAGCCAGGAGCCGCGCGACGGGCGGCCGAGGCCGCGGCGGATTTACTGCCGGCCTGAGACGCCTTCCTCCGATCAGGGCTTGGTCACGGTGATGCGGTCGACTTGCTCGCCCTTGTCGTTCAATTGCCGGATCGACAGCTTGTCGGGCGTCATGTCGACGACGGTGAACGAGTGGCGCTCCGAGTAGAATTTCGCCGTGAACGGCACCACGGCCCAGGGATCGTTCTTCCACTTCTGGGGTTTGTCCGTGAAATCCTTGTCGTAAAGCCCCGCCCCGCCCCCGCCAGTCACGAGGTAGAGGATGCCGTCGGGTCGGGTGCGTTTGATGCCGTCAAACTCCTCATCCAACCGAAACGTGCCATGCACGAGGCCCGACGCGCTCAGCCGCCTCGGATCGTCCGGGGTAAACCGGAGCGGTTTGGAGCGTTGGTAATTGTGGACGTGCCCGGCGAAGACGACATCGACCCCGCATTCCTCGAAGAGCGGCGAGAGCAGCCGCATCTTCTGCTCGCTGTTGTGGGACTTGGACGAGTTGAAACCGGGTTGATGGAAGAAAACCATCTTCCACCTCGCCTTCGACCGCATCAGGTCCTGACGGATCCAGGCCTGTAGATCCAGGTCGGTCACGGGCACGTAGCGGTTGGCATCGAGACAGAGGAAGTGCCCAGCCCCATTGTCGAAGGAGTAGTTGCACAGGCCCGGATACGCCGGCCCGGCGGCTTTGTGGAATGCGGCCTTCTGGTCTGCCGAACCTACCACCGGCGTGTTCCAAGGATTGTTGGTGGGACCGTTGAGCGGCGGATGGAAGAAGTAGAATGCGCCAAAGCCATCGGCCACGCCCCCCAAGTTGGTCGCACCGACGTCGTGGTTTCCGAGCACGGGATAAAAAACAGTCCCGGCCATGAGCGGAAACCCGTTCTTCACCGACGGACTGCGGACGTTGCTGTAGGTCGGCCAGAAGTTCGCCATGTATTCGCTGACCCGTCCCCGCGAGTAGACGATGTCGCCTGGGATCATCAGGAACTCCGGACGGACCTTGGCCATCTCCCAGGCGATGGCGCGGGAATTGGTCTTGCCGTCGGCCATGTCGCCCATGACCGCGAACTTCACCGTCTCATCCGGCGTTTTGCGGGCAGCAAAGCTTGATTCCCTGACCGTCTTTTTCCCAAGAGCGACCCGGTAATAGACGCGGCTGTTGGGAGCAAGGTTGGTCAAGACGGCCGAGTAGGTGAAATACCGTTGTTTGGCCGACGGCTGAAGCGTTCTGCGATCCGGCGCCACCTTCTGCCCGTAGGCGGGGGACGAACCATATTCGACGACGAACTCGCCCGGCTTTTGATCCGTCACCCAGGCGACCACCTTGGAATCGAAGAGTTCGAGCGTCGATTCACCCCCGGGCTGGAGGTAGGGCTGGACCAAGATCGTCTGGCCGAAACCGGCGAACCCGGACAGTCCGATCAAAACCGCGATGAGGGGAAGACGCATTCTGCAGACAGGCTGACGAAGACCTGGAGGGCGTTCAAGGAACCACCCGAATCCAAATTGGCCTTCGCTCCGACAGATTCCACTGAA
>CANJSG010000135.1 GCA_947476875.1 Verrucomicrobiota bacterium
GTCCACGCAACGGCCGGCGTCCTTGGATTCGCGGATGTAGGTGCCTTCGCGGGCGAGCCAAAGGACGATCAAGTCGGTGCCGAGGATCTTGGCGATGTCGATCGTGCGCTTGGAACGGTCGATGGCGTATTGGCGGTCCTTCTTCGAGTTGGAAGTGTAGGCGCCGTCGATCGTCTGGGGCGCGAACCACAGCCGGGGCGCGACCATCTCCGCCGCGATGCCTTCACCGTCGAGGCGTTTCCTGAGGGCCTTGGCCTCCTTGACGATCTGCGCTTCGGACTTCGTGTCGATGTCCGGCACGGCGTCGTCGTCGTGGAACATCATCGCGTCGAAGCCGAGCTTCTTCATCGCGGCGAGGCGTCCGTCGAAGGATTCGGAGGGGCGCGTTTCGGGACCGTAGGGATCGCGGCCTTCGCTGAAGTTCCAGGGGCCGGCGCAGAAGCGGTATGGTGATTTCTTGGACATCGGAATGGGTGCAGCGTAGTGACTGCCGCGGGTTTCGTGGAAGAGGAATTCGTCCGGCAAACAGAACTCGTGGATCAGGGGAAAAGTCCTTCACCCGATGACAGGCCGACGCTAGCGTGCCGACAACCGTCGAACGTCGTCACAAACACCATGTCCACCACCTACTGGCAGAAGCGTATGGAAATCCCCGGACGAGTCTCCTTTTCCGAAGGCAACGGCGACATGCCCCGCATCGAGATCAAGACGCCGCACAGCACCGGCGAGATCTACCTGAACGGCGCGACCGTCACCCACTTCCAGCGCAATGGCGAACCGCCGATCCTCTTCCTGAGCCAGTTCAGCCGCTGGGCCGCCGGCCAGCCGATCCGGGGTGGTGTGCCGATCTGTTTCCCGTGGTTCGGAGCCCAGGAAGGCGCGCCGCAGCATGGTTTCGCCCGCACCACGTCGTGGGACTTGAAGGAGATCACGCAGACGGCCGATGGCGGGGTCAGCGTCCGACTGGGCCTCCCGGAATCCGCCGATGCGTCGCTCTATCCGCCCTTCACCGCCGACTATGTCGTGACCTTCGGCAAGCAGCTCACGCTGGAACTGCTGATCAAGAACACCTCGGCCGACCAGGACTTTAGCTTCGAGAACTGCTTGCACACCTACTTCACCGTCGGCGACATCAACGCCATCTCGCTGACCGGCCTCAAGGGCGCCAGCTTCCTCGACAAGGTGGACAACCTGTCCCGCAAGGTGGAGACCTCGCAGAACCTGAAGATCAACCAGGAGACGGACCGGATCTATGTGGACACCGCTTCCACCGTTGAGATCCACGATTCGAAGCTCCAACGGCGCATCGTGGTGGAGAAGGAAGGTTCCCAGTCGACCGTCGTCTGGAATCCGTGGGTGGCGAAGGCGCAACAGATGCCGGACTTCGGCAACGAGGAATATCCGAACATGGTCTGCGTCGAATCGGGCAACGTCTCCGACAACCGCCTAGTCCTGCCCGCCGGCAAGACGGCCATGCTCAAGGTTGTGATCGACAGCTTGCCGCTTTGATTCCCAGTTGACTTAGGTGTTAGGGCTCGCGCGTGCGCGATGGTAAATCACATCCCGAAATACAAACATCTGGTCGTTCTAGCCGAGCGAGAGCGTCATGACCTTGGCGAGGAACTGAACCGCTTTCCTTGTGTTCGAGTGTCAATCAACGGCACTCCGGATAATTTGGGAGCTCTAAGCGATTATTCGGAGATTGAGGAGGTCTCACTACAAAGCTGCGACGTTTCCGATCTCAGTGCTTTGCGCGGCTTGTCACGTCTGCGCCGTTTGGTTGTTGCGTTCGGACCATTATCGAGTCTGGAACTTAGTTTTTGCAGCAGCACCCTGGAGGTTCTCGCGTTATCAAGACTCAGGCGACTCAAGGACTTGAGCACCCTACCGCTCATGCCAAAGCTCGAATACTTGGAGGTCAGCCATATCCATTCGATTGTTCCACCCGATTTTCGCTTGTTCCCGAATCTTCGCCAGTTGTCCCTCTGGAATACGGACTGGCAGTCACTAGGCTGGCTTGTGGATCTGCCTCACCTTGAGACTTTGCATATTTCACAGGTCAAAGTTGAGGACAGGGACTGGAAACCCATTCTCGGCCTGAAGCGGCTTCGTCACCTTCACGGAATGCAAAATGTGTTTCGCAGCGCAGCCTGCAAAGAGTTCATCCAGCTCAGGCCGGACGTTCGCGTTGACCAGGGGATTCCCGTCGACTTGGAAAAGCACCCGCAGACAAAAGAGTTTCTGGAGGAACTCAGTCGGACGAGGACGGTGAAATGAGCCCATGCGCTCCAGCGCCTCTGAGGTTAGTCAAGAGGGCGGCGGATGGTCCTGCAGCAGGTGTTTTGTGATCGGGAGATCGGTCGCGCGGAGCGCAGGGGAATGGAGCGGAGGTGCGAGCGGCAGCGGTTCTGTTCCACCACCCGTGCCGGATCCGCTATTGAGAAGCTTTCTTCCGGGAATGGCTCAACAGCCACTTGTAGAACTCCGGGTTGGCGTAAGTCTGCGTCCATGAATCGTGCTGGGCTTCGGGATAGACGGTGAGTTTCACGTCGGTGGCGCCGATCTTCTGGAGCGCCTCCACCATTTCCTCGGACTGCTTGAGCGGCACCGTCGTGTCCTTCGCGCCGTGAAACGCCCAGACGGGAAGCGCCTTCAGAGCCGCCAGCTTTTCCGGTGACCGCAGGCGCATCCGCAGCGGGTTGCCTCCTCCGCAAATCGGAGCGGCGGCGGCGAAACGTTCGGGCGCCGTCGCCATGAGGGACCAGGTGCCGTAACCGCCCATGCTCAGGCCCGTCAGGTAGACGCGGTCCGGATCGACGGAAAACTTGGAGGACACTTCTTCAAGCAGGCCGAGCAGCGATTCGTCGTTCCAGTTTTCGCCCGAGGCGCACTGCGGCGAGATGACGATGAACGGGAGGTCCTTCATCGTCGGAGCGACCTTCGGCGGTCCATGGACTGCGACCTTCTGCACATTCGTTCCGCGTTCACCCGAGCCGTGGAGGAAAAGGATCAACGGCCACTTCTTGGTCGACGTCTCCTTGTAGCCCTCGGGCAGATGGATGAGGTAGTCGAGTTTGACGGTCTTGGTGACGGAGACCGCGTAGGAGCCGGTCGACTGGGTGCCTTCCGCGAGGAGGGAAGGGGACAGGGTCAGGCCGGCCAGCAGGAGCGCAGCGCCGAGAAGCTGTTTGGTCAGGTTCATGGATTGGACTTGGGTTGATCGGAGGAGTGGCAAGGATCTTTTCGTAAACGGCCCGAGCCAGCGAGGCTTTTGATCGGGCGCAATCGGCCGGTTCAAACCTGGCGACGAAAGGTCGGAGGTCGATCGTCTGCTGGGAAGTCCATGTGCGCCGAAACCGAACAAAAGCTGGTGGGCCCTGCAGGATTTGAACCTGCGACCAAGGGATTATGAGTCCCCTGCTCTAACCGCTGAGCTAAGGGCCCGTTAGCACCTCAATGGAACGAGCGGAGAAGGGGCGCGGCAAGCTTGGAGTTCGAACTCGGCGAATTCGGCGACACGTTAATGGATGAGCCGACGCTTGCTTTCCCATTCCCAGCTGCCAATTTTCGCGCCCTTAATTTTGGCAAAGCCGGTTCGCCGGCCCTTTTAGTCGTCATGAGCATTGAGAACGAGTTCAACCTAGAGTCGCTGTTCCAACCCGCATGGGTGAAGGACGCGCCAAACCCCAACCGCTTCGCCCGTTACACCGGCGACGAAGGCGCCGAGCGCCCCCGTCGAGGAGGCGATCGCCCCTTCAGCCGTGGACCCGGAGGTCCTGGCGGCTTCGGAGGAGGTGCCGGTGGTGGTGGTGGTGGCAACCGAGGTCCGCGCAGCGATGGTCCTCGTCCGCCCCGGCGTGACGGACCTCCCGGTCCTGGCGGCGCGCCCGGTTCGGGCCCTCGTGGCGAACGTCCCGGCTTCCAGCGTCGTGATGGCGGGCGCCCCGGCCAGCCGCCGGAACGTCGTGAAGCCCCTCCGGAAGTCGAGCTGAACATCCAGATCATTCCCGAAGAAAACGGCATCGAGTCGCTCTCCCGGCAGATCAAGCTCACCGGCCGTGCCTATCCGCTGTTCGACATCGCCCAGCTCATCGTCCAGAAGCCGGAGCGTTACAGCTTCAAGATCGATTCCCGCAAGAAACCCGACGGATCGCTCGCGCAGCCGATGTTCCGCTGCGCCCTCGACGACTCCCTGTGGCTGAGCGAGTCCGAGGCCGTGAACCACGTCCTCAGCAAACATCTCGCGACCTTCTACCAGATGGAGAAGACGCCGACCGATCCGCCGAAGGGCGTCTACAAGCTCGTCGCCCAGTGCGGCGTCAGCGGCGTGGTGCTCGGACCGCCGAACTACCACGACTACCAGAACCAGCTGCGTAAGCTGCACAACGAACGCTTCAGCCGGATGCCGTTCGAGATGTTCAAGTCGCGCGTCAAGATGGTGACCGACGAGGTCGTGGTGAAGAAGTGGATCGAAGACCAGAGCTTCAAGACCGAATTCGTCGCGCTCAATCTCCCGGAGCCCGTCCGCTTCGGGTCGATGGAAGAGGTCCAGCAGCATTTCCGCGAGACCCACCAGGCCAACCTGATCACCCAGATCGATTCCGTGAGCATCACGGGGGTCGCCGGCCGTGATATTCGTCAGCCCTTGCTGCAGCGCGTCCTGCGCTTCACCTGGGAAGACCAGCGCCGTTTCCCGCTGCAGCTCGTCAATGTGCTCAGCGGCCAGCTCGCTTCGCGCGGTCTGCAGTTCTTCAAGGTCAACAAGACCGTCACCCACGTGGCCGTGGCCCGTCCGCACTTCCTGGATATCGAGGCCAACCCGGTCTCGACCACGATCAAGAAGATCATCGAGTTCATCAACGCGACGCCCAAGTGCAACCGCAAGCAGCTCGTCGAGTCGATCGCGCCGGCTCCGGCCGCACCTGCCGCCGCTCCCGCTCCTGCCGTCGAAGGCCAGCCCGCACCGGCCGCTCCGGCTCCCGTCGAGATGACGGCCGAGCAGTCTTCGATCAACGCGGACCTGCACTGGCTTGTCCATCAGGGCCACGTCATCGAGTTCCACAACGGCATCCTTGAGACGGCCAAGAAGCCTCTGCCGAAGCCCCAGCCTGCGCCGAAGAAGAGGATCGAACCCAGGCCCGCAGTGGTCGCTCCGGCCACGGAATCCGCTCCTGCGGCCGTCGCTGAAGCCGCGACGGTGACCGAAGCGAAAGCTCCGGAACCCGAGGCTCCCGCCGCAGGCGACGCACCGGCTGCTCCAGCCTGATCGTCCAAATCCTTACAACCCCGGTGAACTTCGGTTCACCGGGGTTTTTCGTTCCGATGCCGAACGGGCCGCCTCGACATTCTGTTTGGGTTCAAGCCGCGTTCCGTCCTAATCTTCCGGACCAATTTCCAAGATGAAAGTTACGCTGAACTGGCTGAAGCAATACGTGGATTTCAACTGGTCTCCCGAAGAGACGACCGAGCGTCTCACGATGCTCGGCCTCGAAGTGGAGGGAGTGCAGAAGCTCTCCGGCGAATTCGACGGCATCGTCGTCGCGCAGGTGGTCACACGCGACAAACATCCGAACGCCGACAAGCTTTCCGTCTGCCGCGTGAACGACGGCACCGGCGAACGGCAGATCGTCTGCGGCGCACAGAACTTTAAGGCCGGCGACAAGGTTCCTCTCATTCTCCCGGGCGCATCGCTTCCTCCGAAACCCGGAGACAAGGAGCCGTTCACCATCAAGGTTGGCAAGATCCGCAGCGTCGAGTCGCATGGGATGATGTGTTCGTCCGACGAGTTGGGGATCGATCCCGACGCGATCGGCCACAAGAAGGAGGATGGGCTTCTCATCCTTCGTGATGACGCGCCGGTCGGCCAGCCCTTCGCCCAATACCTCGGGCGCAGCGGCAGCGATGTCGTCTACGATTTGGAGGTGACGCCGAACCGCCCCGACCTCAACAGCGTCATCGGAATCGCCCGTGAAATCTCCGCCATCACCGGCAATCCCGTGCGCTTGCCGGACGTGACGATTCCGCCAGCTCAGATCGGAAGCGCGGTGGATGATCTGGTTTCCGTGAAGATCGAAGACGCCGCTCTCTGTCCCCGCTATACGGCCCGTGTCATCAAAGGCGTCAAGGTCGGCCCCAGTCCTGATTGGCTGCGGTCCGCGTTGGAGAAGGTCGGCTTGCGCAGCATCAACAACGTCGTCGACGTGACCAACTTCGTGATGTTGGAAACGGGCCAGCCGCTGCACGCGTTCGACTACCACCTCGTCGCCAAGGGCGCTTCCGGCAAATCCGCGATCGTCATCCGTCATGCGGTTGCGGACGAGAAGTTCGTCACGCTGGACGGCAAGGAACACACCCTGTCCGCCGACACGCTCCTGATCGCAGACGAGACCAAGGGAATCGCCTTGGCCGGAGTCATGGGCGGACTCAACTCCGAGATCAAAGAGACCACGGTCGATGTGCTCCTGGAGAGCGCCTACTTCAATTCCACGAACATCCGTCGAACCAGCAAGACGCTCGGCCTGCGGACCGACGCCAGCTATCGCTTTGAACGGGGAGCCGACATCGGAGCGAGCGAGTTCGCCAGTCGCCGGGCCGCCCAGCTCATCGTCGCGACTGCGGGCGGCACCGTTTCGGCCGGCGTGGTCGACGCGTATCCGGAAGTCGCCAAGCCGAAGCAGATTTCCCTGCGGCATCAGAAGGTGAACGACCTCCTGGGGCTGAAGCTGACGAACGGAGAGATCGATTCGCTCCTCGGAAAACTCGGCTTCGTCCAAGTGTCTCCGGGCACTTTTGAGATTCCCTCCTTTCGCGTCGACATGAAACGCGAGGCCGACCTGATCGAGGAAGTCGCCCGCCTCTTCGGGGTCGACAAGCTCCCGTCCACTCCGCCGCGCGGGGCCGTTGGTGCGAACGCGTTCGACGCCGTCCATGACCAGATCGCGGAGGCCCGCCGCATCCTGACCGGCCTTGGGCTCAACGAAGCACAAGGCCAGACCCTGATCTCGGACACTTCGGCCAAGCTGGCTGCTGCGGAGGCTTCGATCGTGGCGTTGTCCAATACGTTGAGCAGCGACATGAACGTGCTTCGTCCGAGCCTGCTGCCGGGGTTGATGGATTCTCTGCGCAACAACGCGAACCATCGGGTGCAGGATGTCAGCCTGTTCGAGATCGGCCGGGTGTTCGTGAACAACAACGGCACCGCCAAGGAAGAACGCCGCATCGCCATCGCCATCACCGGCCGTCGCGCGGCCGAATTTTGGAAGGGCGAAGAACGCGATGCGCCCGCCGACGTGTTCGACCTCAAGGGATTGGTCGAGGAATTCATCGAGCAGTTCGGCCTGCGCGGAATCGCCTACACCCGCCGCGCCGAACCGACGGGACTGTTCATCGAGTCCGCCGTGATTGCCCTTGGCGGCAAGCAGGCCTTGGGAGAACTCGGGCAAGTCTCGCCGATCGTCGCCAAGCGTTGGGACATCCGCGGCGCCGTGTTCTTCGCGGAGCTGAACCTCGATCTACTGCTCGCCCGGAGAAACCCGGCCAAGGCCTTCAAGGCTCTCCCGATGTTCCCTTCGAGCCGCCGCGATGTCGCGATGATCATTCCCGAGGCGACAACCCAGGACGCCGTTCTCCAGGCGGTGAAGCAGGCGAAAGCGGCCAACCTTGAGAGCGTGGAACTCTTCGATGTCTTCCGCGGGAAGAACGTGCCCGAAGGCCAGAAGAGCATGGCCTATGCGTTCACCTACCGCGCGGCGGACCGGACGCTGACCGACGCCGAAGTGACCGGAGCACACGACAAACTGGTGACCCATCTCAAGCTGGTGCTCGGGGCGACGGTCCGGGATTCATAGGATCCCGCGAGAAAGAACCGGTCTTCCTGTGCCATAAAAAATGCCGGGCCGCCCGCGAAGGCAGCCCGGCTTGTGGAAGGGATTTGCTGGTTTATGCGTTCTGCGCGGAGCGACGGCGGCGGAGCACCATGGAGCCGAAGGCAACGGCGCCGACTCCGATGGTCCCTGGCAGGGTCAGTTCAGGCACCGGGGTATACATGATCACGAGTTGGCCGTTCTCGACCGCGCCCGAAAGGGTGCTCGCGGTGTGGACCTGCACGTCGAGGGCGTAGTAGCCAGGCCCGAGGATGTCCCAGAGCGGAATCACCCCGGAGGATTCTTCGTCCCAGTTAAACTTGAAGTTACCCTGGGTCGATGTGGTCGAAAACAGCAACGGATCATGCTGGGCGATCTCGCGTAGTCCGTCCGTCGCGATGTCGTATTGCCAGACTTTGGCGAGGCGGCTGTTGGCTCCGGGATCTTCGAGCAAGGTCACCGTTTTTCCGTCGGGCGAGATGGTAATGTTGTCGAACATCAGCTGCCCCTCAGTTCCGTCGAGGAGCATCTCGGCTTTGCCTCCGAGCGTGATGTCAGCGAGATCGTCGAAGGTCATCCTCCAGAGCCGGCTGCGGTCGGTGGCCGCTGCTCCGTCGGTGGTGACGAAGAAATACTCCTTTGGATTCAAGGGATTCCACGCGCCGTCTTCGGGACGCTGGAAACCGGTCACACCGGCGCCAACGCTGTCGGTTTGCAGGGTGGCTCCCGTTTTGGAGGTCACGTTACCAAGCGGTGCGAGGGAAAAACGGGTGTTCGCGGCCAGGCTGGTGGCGTCGACTTCCGTTGTCAGCCCATTGATCTTGAGGCCGTAGAGATTTCCGCCGGTCAATCCGGCTTTCTCGACCTCGCTGCCAGAAGCCTTCTTCTCGCCGAGATAAAAGTAGACCTGGCCCCCACTGGCGTCGTCGTTTCCGGCAACGATGGTGTTCTTTTGGCCGAAGGGATTCGCGATCGAGTTCTCCCACGAGAATTTCCCGAGAGCCGGAAGTTCGTAGGATTTCCCGGCGTCCGCTCCGGTGACCACGTGGCCGAACGCCCGGGCCTCGGTGCCGGACTCCTCGCCGTTCATGAAGATCTTCGCGCTGCTGCCGAGACCTCCGAACTGGAACGCGGACTGCGCGGGAAGATCCGCTGAGCAGAAGCGATTGAATGCGGTCGAACCGTTGGGATCAGCAAGGACCACGCTCGTGATAAGGTCGTTGACGCTCTTCACTTCGAGCGTGGACTTGTCGATCACCCACTGGGAGACGAACGCCCCTTTGGAACCGTGGGCGCGCACTTTGCCGGCAGTGCTTCCGAGTTCCTGGTTCATCAGGATCGTGAACGTGCCGTTGCCGTTGTCGTAGGCACCGAGCCCGTCGGGGATGCCGACCATCTGGGGCAGGCCCTTATAGGTGCCGTCTTCGACTGCCCGAAGCGCGGTGAAGGAAACTGAGCCGACGCCAGAGCCGCTGGGCACGAGATAAGGCGCGACGGAAGTGGAAGGGCCGAGGTTTTGCGCGTGTGCGCTCGATGCGGCGCCGAAAAGGACGCCGGCCGTGCACAGGGCACGGAAGAGGATGGTTTTGTTGTCTTGATGTTTCATGGCAGGCTTTAATTGGGGTGAGACGCTCCAGAGGTCGCTTCCGGGACACTTCCGGTCGCTTCTAGGACAATTACAAACGCGGCACGTGACAACGTCGTGACGCGCCGTTGAAAGCACGGCAACGATCCGACGACGAACAGATGACGCCCGGACCGTAAATGTCCCGGCAGTGTCAGTAGCGTGACGAAAGATGAATCCCAACCAGTCGATTGCCGGCCGCGGTGCCGCCTCCAATCCGGCGAACCGCTTCGAGCGTTTGCAAGTCGAGCCGGATCCCGACGCGGAACCGTTTCCGGATGAATTGGAGGAAGGTCCGCCGCGGCCGAAGACGGTGTTCTACCGTGACTTGTCCCAGACCATTCTCAACAAGAACGACAGCCCGGACATCCCGTTCGACGTCAGCCTCAATCCGTATCGCGGCTGCGAGCACGGCTGCATCTACTGCTACGCGCGGCCCACGCACGAGTATCTCGGTTTCTCCTCAGGATTGGATTTTGAGACCAAGATCATGGTGAAGGAGGATGCACCGGATCTTCTGCGGAAAGAGCTATCGTCCGCGCGTTGGAAACCGCAGGTCGTGGCGATGGCGAGAGTCACGGATTGTTACCAACCGATCGAACGGAAGCTGCGGATCACCCGGCGTTGCCTCGAGGTCTTCGCCGAGTTCCGCAACCCCGTGGGCATCGTCACCAAGAACGCGCTGGTCACCCGCGACATCGACGTGCTGCAGGAGCTTTCCCGCTTCAACGCGTCGGCCGTCTACGTTTCGGTTACGACCCTCGATGCCGAGTTGGCCCGTCGCATGGAGCCGCGGACCGCGTCGCCGCGGCAGCGGTTGGAGACGATCCGCACGCTCGCTTCCGCCGGAATCAGGGTCGGCGTCATGGTAGCGCCGGTCGTCCCGGGACTGACGGATCACGAGATCATGCCCATCCTGAAAGCCGCGACCGATGCCGGCGCGAAATCCGCCGGCTACGTCATGCTGCGGTTGCCCCACGGCTTGAAAGAGCTCTTCGAGGATTGGCTGAAGCGCTGGTATCCCGACAGCCGCGACAAAGTCCTGAATCGCATCAAGGCCGTGCGCGACGGCGAACTCTATCGGGCCGACTTCAAGACACGGATGAGTGGAACCGGCATCTTCGCCGATCAGGTTCGCCAGCAGTTCCGAGCCGCATGTCGAAAAGCCGGCATCGACGGGGAACGCGCGCCGCTGTCCGTGGACTCGTTCCGGGTGCTTGCCAAGGCGGGAGACCAGATGGATCTGGGATTGGGCTGATGCGTGCGGGATCGGCGAATGGTTGCGCCCAGCTTGAGCAAATCCCGGTGCTTTCCCGTCTGAACCTCGTGCTGGAATCTCGGGTCGGCAGTTGCCGGGTTCGAACACGTTGTCCATCTTCACTCCCTTGATGGTTTCGACTTCACAGCAAAACCTATGGCGACGGTGGCTCAAGGAGCCGCTGGCGTTTGACACTCAACAGGCTCTTGAAATCTTCAGAAATGCTCAATAAAACCAATGAAAATAGGGTTTCCGCTCACTCCATCATCTCTCCTTTTCAATCGCGCTGAATCAGGTTCAATGATGATGAATCAGCTATTTCTGGCAACTCTGGCAACCGTAGGACGTGACAAGTCGTTGCGGGTGGCTTAACTTTTTCGGCGTTGAAACCGACGATGGCAACTCTGGCAACTCCGTGGCAAGGAACCGATCCGACCGGATGGTTGATGTCCGAGAAGTTGGATGGTCTTCGCGCAATCTGGACCGGCACCCAGCTTCTCAGCCGCGGGGGCCACGCCTTTCATCCTCCGGCGTGGTGGACAGCTTCCCTTCCGGCTGGCGTGGTTTTGGATGGCGAACTCTACGGCGGCGTCGGCACGCTGGCCAAGGTCAGCGGCATGTTCCGCAGGA
>CANJSG010000136.1 GCA_947476875.1 Verrucomicrobiota bacterium
GCTTCCCTCCCACCGTAGTCGCGCCGCTTCCAGCCTTCGGGGAATCCGTCGGCTCCCACGATCTCAAACCCGGGGTTCGGCAGGAGATTGGGGCCTTCACGGAACGGCTGGGCGCCATGCCTGCGAACGAGGACACGGACGGCTTCCGCAAGCCATTCGTCGGATCGGTTCGATGAATTTTTGGCCAGTCCGGTCACGACGCTCTGGATGTCCTTCGACGTTTCGAACTGCCCGACCTTCACCAATCCCGCGAGGCGCGTTACCGGCGAGGGATCGCTGACGACACCGGCGCTGAAGAACAGCTTCTGCGCCTTGGCGTCGTTGCCGAGGGCGCGGGTGGCGTTCCGACGCAGTCCGGCGTCCTTGGAAAGCAGCGCGGACAAATGGGTCGCATCATCAAGCTGGCCAAGGCCGGCGAGCGTCCACATCGCATGGATGCCGACGATGGACGGGCCCTTGGCGGCCATGAGCCTCTTCAGCATGTCGGTGGCGTCGGTCTTCTTGCCGTCGACCAGCAACCGCTGCGCGGTCAGCCGCCAGAAGGGATTCTCATCCGCCAACGCCGCGACGAGCGCGGGTGTCTTCGCGTCCTTGAGGCTGGTGAGCGCCGGCTTCTTCGCCTTGTCCCAGACGACGCGGTAGATCCGGCCGCGCGCGTGGTCGCGCAAGGGATTCTCGTGAGCGCCGCCCACGCCGGTCTTCGCGTCGTAGCCACCGCGTTGCGCGGTCGGAGTGGGGTTGTGCTGGATGATGTAGTTCTGCCAGTCGGCGAACCACACCGCGCCATCGGGCCCGACTTCGGCGAACACCGGCGACATCCATTCGTCCGAGCTGGCCACGAGATTGAAACCGTCCTTCGCGACATAACCCGCACCGGCCGACTGGACGTCCATCAGCGCGATGATCTTCATCGTCGGCTCGCAGACCATGGCGTGGCCTTGCAGACGTTTGGGCATGTTCGGCGAGTAGATGAACGCGCTGCCGGCGGCGGCGGTGTATCCGCCCATGACGTCCACCTGGCGGAAGTTCGGCGTGATCGTGTGGGCCTTGTCCTGGACGTTGATCTTCTTGGCCGACATGACCCGGATGCCCGGTGGGGCGATGGTCGCGGGAATTCCGCCGTAGAAGATCGGCGCGCCGTTCGCGGTGCCGCCGAACTGGTCGCCAAACTCGTTCGCGCTCTGGCCCCACGAGTTGTTCGAGAACTGGTGGAGGAACTCCAACGCCGAACCGTCGGCCTTGAAGCGGAATGTTCCCTGAGCAAAGCGGAGCTGTTTGCCGCCGACTTCGCCGTTGAAGCCGGAGTAGCCGACGCAGCCGTAGAGCCAGTTGTCCAGGCCGTAGTGGAGGTTGTTCGCCTGCGCATGTGTGTCGCCGATGCCCCAACCCGTCATGATTTCCTGGCGGACGTCGGCCTTGCCGTCGCCGTCGGTGTCCTTGAGGAAAAGCAGGCGGGGCGGCTGCGAAACGATCACGCCGCCGTTCGCGAAGACCAGGCTCGTCGGGATGTTCAGCTTGTCGGCGAAAACCGTGAACTTGTCCGCCTTGCCGTCGCCATCGGTGTCCTCGCATATCTTGATGGAATCGTTGCCCTGCCCCGCCGGCTGGACACCGTGGGGATAGTCGCGCGTCTCGCAGACCCACAGACGGCCGCGCTCGTCCCACGAGAAGGCGATGGGCTTGGCGATGTCCGGCTCGGCCGCGAACAACTCCAGGCGCATGTCGGCCGGAACCTGCGTGCGTTCCTTGCTGCCCTTCACGCTGAACGGCTGCTGGAAGGTGAGCGCCTCGGGACGCCGTTCGTAGTTGGCGACATTGGGATTGGCCTCGCGCTTCTCCGGCTCACGCTGGGCGACAAACTTTTCCCAATCGGCCTTGCGCGCGCCGGACAATGCCGCGAGCACGTCCTTACGCACCTGTTCGGTCGATGAGGCGTCTCCCAGCTTTACTACGCTGACGGACTGGCCATTCGGCAGCTTGATGACGTTGTTCAAGGCCGGTGATCCATCCGCTGTGGGCCTGACCACGAGGACGTCGTAATAGGCGAGGTCCGCTGAACCGGGCGTCGGCCCCGTCGCGTAGTCGAACCAGATCGCGTCCCTACCCAGATCCCGCATCGCACCGTGGAGCGGGCCGACGGCGGTTTGTTCGGTTCCGGCCGGATCAAAGTAGAGGACGCGAATGGGACCGGTCTCGGCGCCACAGACCGTCGTGACAGCGACACCGGCGAGGAGAAGCGACTGCAAAAGTTTCATTGGATTGCGGAGATGAATAGGGCCAGACGCGAGAGAATCAATTCTTGTGAGAAATTTAGGGCTCTGATCGTTTTCTTACACATTCTCCCAAGGCGTTGCCCCGGGCTGGATTGAGGCCGCACCGTTGGTGCTCCGGAACAGCCCGTTGGCCACGAGTCGCTCAGTTGTTCTCCAGCATTCCTTCCTTGTGCCCGAGGTTCTTCACTGGTTTGAAGATCTCCAGCACTTCGGCCAGGAGCTGCTGGTCGATCGGTTCGGCGGCCCACTTGGCCCAGTTGCGGATGTTGTTCGGGTTGGCGCTGCCGCTGACGGTCGTCGTGATGTCGGGGTTCGCGAGGCTGAACTGGAGAGCCAGCTTGGCGATGTCGACGCCCTTCTTGGCGCAGTGGGCGGCGGCGGCCCGGGCGGCGGCCTTCACTTCTTCGGGTTCCTTCAACCACACGGGCAACGGCGCGTTGGTCAGCAGACGCGCGCTGAAGGGGCCGGCGTTCATCACACCGACGCCCTTGGCCTTGAGATAAGGGACGGTCTCGTCGGCGAAGCGGGTGTTCTGGAGCGTGTATTGGTTGTAGCTCAGCACGCAGTCCACGTCGGTCTGGTCGCAGATGAAGCGGAAGATTTTTTGCGGATAGCCGCTGAAGCCGATGAACCGGACCTTGCCGGACTGCTGGATCTTCTTCAGCGCGGGGATGGTCTCATCGACGATCTGCTGCATGGGCACGAACTCGATGTCGTGGCAGAGCACGATGTCGAGGTGGTCGGTGCCGAGGCGGTGCAGGGAGACGTCCACGGACTCGGCGACGCGTTTGGCGCTGAAGTCGAAGTGCGGAAGATCGTAGCGGCCGAGCTTGGTGCAGAGCGTGTAGCTGTCGCGCGGCACGCCCTTCAGCGCGATGCCCAACAGCACTTCGCTCATGCCGCGGCCGTAGAACGGCGACGTGTCGATGAAGGTCAGGCCGCAGTCGAGGGCAACGCGGACGCTGTCGAGCGCTTCGTCGAGTTTCACGCTGCGGAACTCCGCGCCGAGCGACGACGCGCCGAAGCTGAGGATGGGAAGCTGGAGACCGGTTTTGCCAAGAGGACGGGTTTGCATGGGAAGACGGGTTGAAGGCGATGCCGGGACTACTTGAGCTGCCGATCCGGCGGACGCGAGCCGATGCTGATGAGGACGTTGGCCCAGAGGGCGTCGTCGCCGGTCTGGATGGTGAGGACGTGGTCGGCGGATTCGACGGCCTTGTAGAAGTCCCATTTCATGATGGGCTCGATCTTCGTCTTGAGGCCGGCCTGCTTGATGATGGTCTTGAATTCGCCCCAGGCGGCGGGCTCGCCGTATTTCGCGTAGGGGTCATCGGCCGGGATGCCCATGGTGTGGATCGAATCCACCGGCACGGCGCTGAGCACGGCCCGCAAGGCCTGCGCGCAGGTGATGAGGCCGGGCGAGAGGTTCATGCAGATGACCTCGGCGTTCGGCCCCTTCTTGGTCGACGCGGGATAATTGCCATCGGCGATGAGGACCTTGCCGTGGTGTCCGGCCCGCGCGAGGACGCGCAGGATTTCAGGGTGGATGAGCTGGGTCTTGAGCATGGAGAAAGGGGTCCGTTGTCCGTGGTCAGTTGAGCGGTGCGAAAGGTCTTACCTGGGAAACCATTTGCGGAAGCTCTCGATGGTCTGCTTCGCGGCGGTGTCGCTGTCGGGAAGCGGCAACACCTCGGCAGAGACGTAGCCGGCGTAGCCGATGTCCTTCAACGCCGCGGCCACGGGCGCGAAGTCGAGGTGGCCGAAGCCGATGGCGCGGCGGTTGGTGTCGGCGAAGTGCACGTGGCCTAGTTCACCAGCCACGGCGCGGAGTGTCCGCGCGATGTCGGCCTCCTCGATGTTCATGTGGAACAGATCGCAGAGCAGTTTCACGTTGGTCAGACCGTGCTCGCGCAGAAACGCCGCCGCGTCTTCTGCGCGGTTGAAGAGGTTGCACTCGTAGCGGTTCAACGGCTCGTAGAGGAACACCTGTTTCTGGGCCGCGGCGCGGGCGGACAATTCCTTCAGCGCCTCGGCCAACCACGCCAGCGCCTGGTCGCGAGAGACCGCGCCTTCCCAGCGTCCCTGCATGGATCCGAGGATGGCGGGCGCACCGCAAAAACCGGCGAGGTTGATGATGCCGTGGATGAACTCGCGGGCCTTCGAGCGCACCGCTTCGTCGGCATGGGTCAGGTGGAGCTTGTGCTTTACCCAGCCCGCGCCCGTGCCGATGGCGGCGACCTTGAGCGAATGCTTTTCCATCTGTTCCCGGACGACACTGAGCGGAAGCTCCTTGGCCGACGGCGGGAAAATCTCGATGGCATCGAAGCCAAGTTTGGCCGCGTGCGCGAAGGCCGCGGCGAGATCGTCCCAATACACGAACGGGCCGCCCCTGGCTTCAGGGACGAGCGAGACGGTGATGGCGGAGGAGATCATGGGTGGATGACGAATGATGGGATCACGACCGGCGCTCGGTTATCACGATGATGCGGGGACTGGTCCGGGTGGAACGGGCCACTGGCCCGTTGCGGCGGGCGACCCGCCCGCCGCTGGTGCGCCGAGCGCGTGTGTCTTGGCCCGGAAGATCCTCGTGCCGAAACTCGGCGGCAAGTTGCCGCCGAGAACGGGCTGGTAGCCCGTTCCACCCGGAATCCGTCCAATCGTTCCGCCATAGGGCCGCGACGCATGTTAGATCTCATACTGGTCAGTGCCTGCGCGCGATGAATTCCAAATCCTCCCAGAACTCTCCGTCGGGCGGGGTCCAAACATGACGACTTTTCGTGCCGTCCCAATCTACCGCCGTGACCACTCCTCCAACTGGACAGTCGCAAGTTAATGCGGTGTCAGAACCGGGTTGAATGATCTCGACGACGTAGCCGAGATGGCGGACCACACGAACTCTGTCCCCCAACTCGATGACCTCTCCACTGAAGTAATGGAAAAATTTGTTCATGGGCGAACGCTGGCTGGCATGGTGATGGAGAGCGGATCACTGGCACTTCACTCGAACCCATTCCCCGCTTTCTTCGCGGCGGGCTTTCCGGTCCACGGGATCGGCGGTTGGAGGAGGTTCATCTCGTGGATGGACCAGAAGAGTCCGTCCACCGAACCGGTCTGAGTGATGCGGACGAACTTCGCCTTGGCGGGCGCAAAGGTGATGTCGGTCACGGGTCCGTTGCCACGGCCGGTCGCGACCGGGGCGCTCCACGTCTTGCCGTCGTCGGACAGCTCGACCTTGTAACCGCGCGGGTAGTCGCTGGGAGATTTTGCGGAATCGAGGTGGATGCCGGAGAGCTCGGAGGCCTGCGGCAGCTCGACCTGGAACCACATTCCCGGAACCTGCGGCGTGGAGGTTTCGTAGCGCGTGTTCAGATTGCCGTCGAAGGCGGCCTTGGCCTTGTCCCCACCGTGGCTGGCCGTGAGTTTCCACGAGTTCGCGTAGTCGAGCGTGCGCGGCATGGAGGCGACGAGTTCGTCGAGGGTCCAGGTTTCGGCGCGGTTGGCGTTGGCCTTGCGGATCGCGGTCACCGTCCGCGCGTCGATGATCGATCCCTTGTTGCCGAAACTGGTGCGGACATACGACGCGACTGAGGCGATCCACGCGTCGTCGTTGTCCTTCATCGGCACCATCAGGGCGTCGAAGGTCTTGCCGGCGACGGGGCCGGTCAGTCCGTGGAGGATGACCTTGACCATGCCTTCGGCGGCGCCATTCACCGTCTTCGATCCGGCAAAGGACGGCGCGATGGTCGCGCCCTTGGCCGCGCCTTCGAGGGGCATGCCCTTGCCGTCGGGGCCGTGGCAGGCGAAGCAGAGTTCCTTGTAGATGGCCTCACCGCGGTTGATGAGCGTCCTCTCGGCAGCGGTGAACTGCGCGGCCGGAGCGGGAGCGGCCGGGGCGGTCATCTGCCGGCCAATCTCGTTCACGCCACGCGAAACGTGCGCGCTCATCGTCTGCTGGATGAAGGGTTTGGCGTCGGGCCATTTCAGGAGCTTGGCGGTCATCATCGCCTGGATGACGACATTGGGATCCTTGTCGGAGGACAGGGCGCGGATGTCGGCGTTGAGCGACTCGTCGCCCTGCTTGATCAAGGTCTCCGCCACTCGGATCGCGCCGATGCGGAGCTGCGGATGCGTGTCCTTCATCGTCTCGCGGACGAGGGCTGGAGTGAGCGCGTCCATGCCTTCGAGCGTCCAAAGCGCGTGCAGGCGGGCAAGGTGGTCGCGGTTAGCGCGGGCCATGCGGATGAGCGGCGCGACGGCGGCGGGATCGTGGCGGAGGACCAGAAGCTTCTGCGCTGTGTCGCGCCACCAGCCGTTGGGATGTTCCAAGCGGGCGACCAGCTGGACGGCGGATTCGTCCTGGAGCTTCGGCTGCGGACCCGGTTTGAAATCCTTGTGGGTGAGCCGCCAGATGCGTCCACGGCCTGCGTTCTGATCAAGGCTGTATTGCTGGACGACTTTCCGCAGGTAGGAGCCTTCGCGAACCCAGTTGCCCTCCTGGATGATGCCCCGATACATGTCGACGATGTAGAGCGAGCCGTCCGGCGCGGTGGCCATGTTGACCGGGCGGAAGTTCGGGTCGTCCGAGCGGATGAACTCCGATTTCTCATACGGATTGCTCAGGTAGGTGATGCCGTCGTTGACCTCGATCTTGGTGCGGCGGATGAGGCGGCCGACGGGTTCGCCAAAGAGCAGGTCGCCGCGCAGATCGGCGGGCAACCGGTCGCCGCGATACACTTCCGCGCCGCAGGTAGCGGTGAAGTGGTTGAGCGTCTTTTCCGCCGGACGGAAGCGCGGAATGCCGCCCTGCACATCGGGAATGGGCACCAGCGGCCAGACCTCGGCGAAGCCTGGCGCGAACTGGTCGTTCACGTTGAACGCGCCATAGACGATCGGTTGCTGGAAGTTGAGCGGGCCGCGTTCGCCGCCGGCGTTGACGAACCACGGTTTGCCGTAGCTGTCCTGCGTGAGGCCCCACTGGCCGCCGTTCGCCGCGGTGGGTTCCTTGATGACGTTGGTGCCCTTCAACCGAAGACGCCACGCGTTGTAGGTCGAGTAGAGCCAGTTATCCATCCCCCAGATCAGACCGCTCTGCTGGTGCTCCAGGTTCCCGCCGCGCGGGCCGCCGGCGAAGACGAGCGTCTTCGAGTCGGCCACGCCGTCACCGTTGATGTCGCGATAGAGGAAGATGTCCAACGTGTCCGTCTCGTTGATCAGCAGGCCGCCATCGACGGGCAGGATCATGCGCGGCAGGACCAGCTTGTCGGCGAAGACGCTGTGCTTGTCGTAGACGCCGTCGCCCTTCGACGACCAGTGCATGGAGACGCGGCTGACGGGATCGTGCGCATTCTTGCCGTCGATCTCCTGCATGTAGGTCCGCATCTCGGCGACGAACATCCGGCCGTTGCCGTCGAAGGCGATGGCCACGGGCTCCTTGATGATCGGCTCGGTGAGCACCGGCTCCAGCTTGTAGCCGGCGGGCAGCTGGAAATGCTTCAAGCTCTCCTCGACGCCGAGGTAGGGCACGGGCGGCTGCTTGGGGAACGTGGCGTCGGAATCCGCCGCGCCAACCTTTCCGGCAAGGCATCCAACGATGGACAAGGCCGCGACGGCGGTCCTGTTACGAAATGAAGCTCTCATGGCGATCAGTGGGTTGGGATCACTCGAAGGCGTTGGTCGGCTTCGCGCCTTTACCCCACTTCTCCCAGCCCGGGATGGGATGGTCCTTCATGATCTCTTCCACGGTGTAGAAGTCGTCGCGGGCCTTCGTTTCCGCACGGTGTTTGGCCACCTGCTCGGCGGTGATGACCGGGAGGTTGTTGCCGTAGGACTGGCGGACGTAGGTCAGCACGGCGGCGAGTTCCTCGTCGTTCAGGAAGACACCGAATCCCGGCATCGGCGGCACGCCTTTCGACGGGTCATAGCGGTTGCCAAGAACTTCGATGGGTCCCCACAGGCCCTTGAGGACGATCTTGATGAGGCGGTCGTCATCGGAAAGCCACGGATTGTTCTTCGCGAGCAAAGGCGGGTAGACGTCCTTCATCCCCTGCCCGTTCGGCTGGTGGCAGGTGGCGCAATGGGCGTCGCGGTTGAAGACCTCGCGGCCGAGGTTGTAGATCTTCAACTGCTCGACGGAAAGCGGCTTGGTCGGGCCGAACACCTGGAGCTCGGGCGGCGGCGGCGCGGAGCCGATCTTGTATTTGCCTTCGAGATAGGCGCGGGCGTTCGGATTGTTCGCAAGGTCGAGCTTGCCGGCGACTTTCAACGCGGCGACATCGTCCTTGAGGGTATACTCCAAGATCTGCTTGGTGACGGGTCCCATCCACCGGTCGAGCGGATGCTTCAGGGCTTCGAGCACGATCTTCGCGCCGTCGGCGTTGTCCAACCACGACGCGGCCACGATGGCCTCCAGACGGACGCGGCCGTGGATGTCGTTGGCCGCGCGGGTCAGGAGCGCGGTCGCTTCGGGAACCTTAGACGCGGAGAAGTGCAGGACGTTGACGGCGGCCGCGCGCGCCCGGTGGTCTCTGGCACCGAGCAACTGCTTGATGAGATCGCTGTCGGGTTTGTTCTGCGCCCACGTGGCCCAAAGCGCTTCGCAGAGGTGGTGCTCATAGCGGGGATCGGCCTTGTCGAGCTTGGCGGCCCATGCCTTGACAGCGGGAATCACTTCGCTGGCCGGGTGCCCGCGGAGTTCGCGGCGCGTGCGGTAGCGCGAGCGGTATTCGGGCAGCTTCAGGTTCTCAAGCAGCTGCGCGACCGGGGCACCGTCGATCTTCGCCGGCTTCACGAGCGGACGGCCGGGATAGGTGATGCGGTAGATGCGGCCGTGGTCGTGGTCGCGGTTCGGATCGCGCGCGTTGTGCTGCATGTGGCCGACGAGCGCGTTGTGCCAGTCGATGAAATAGAGCGAACCGTCCGGGGCGAACTCGAGGTCGACCGGGCGGAAGTTCGGATCGCTGGAGCTGATGAGGTCGCCGGCGAGCTTGCCGGTGAAGCCGGAGCCGTCCTCGGACACCGAGGAGAAGTTGATGCCGAGGAAGCCGATGCTGTTGCAGGTCATGTATTGGCCCTGCACCTCGTCGGGGAAATGCCGGGAGGAGACGAACTCCGAACCCGAGGTTGGCCGGGAACGCTTGGGCACATAGGTGCCGGCTTTGTTGATCTCGATGCCGTAGGGCATCTTCGCCGACACGGGCAACGCATGGTAGTTCTCGCCGGAAGACGCATCGGCGAGGACGCCCTGCTCCCAGTCGTCGAGCGCGTAGCCCCACGGGTTGTTCACGTCGGTCTGGATATGGCGTTCGAGCCGGAAGCTCTTCGGGTCGAAACGCCAGGCGCCGCCGTCGTTGCAGCGGCGGGGGCCGTAGGGAGTTTCCACCTGGCTGTGGAGGAAGCGGCCTTCCAGCAGGTAGAACGCGCCCGAAGCATCGGCGCTGTAGGCGGAGATGGCGTGGTGCGTGTCATGCGTGTCGAAGCCATGCATGAGGATGTCCATCCGATCGGCGCGATCATCCTTATTGGTATCGACGAGCATGGCCAAATTCGGCTCCTGCGACAGGTAGACGCCTTCGGGGGCGATTTCGAAACCGATCGGGAGGTGAAGGCCGCGGGCGAAGATGGTCTGTTTGTCCGCGCGGCCATCGCCGTCGGTGTCCTCAAGGATCAGGATCTTGTCATCGGGCCGTGCCGCACCCGGGACGTAGTGCGGGTAGGTGGGCATGACGGCGACCCAGAGCCGGCCTTTATTGTCGAACGACATCTGGACCGGGTTCTTCATGTCCGGGAATTCCTTCTCGGAGGCGAACAGCTCGACCTTGTAGCCGGGCATCATCGTGAAGCTTTCGATGGCTTTGGCGCCGTCGAGGTAGTTGATCGGCCGACGGAAGTTGGTCGGAACCGGGGGAAGCTCGTGGGTCTTGGAATCGTCGACGACGATCTCCTTCTTCTGCCCCAGCGCGACTTCGTGGATGAGCGTGTCGCGCAGGGCCATCATCTCGCGGGTCTTCTGGATCTCGTCGGGATAATTCTGGGGACCGAACGGGTCGTAGCGTTGTCCGTGCGTGTGGACGCCGTTCACGAGATTGTAGTCGTTGTTCCAGAAGTAATCGCGCTCCTTCACGGCCGCGTTGACCAGCTCGGCATCGGACTTGGACTGGCGCTTCTGTTTGCCGAAGAGCCCGTCGGCCAACCAGACGCCGATTTCGGAATAGCCGGCTTCTGTGGGCGCAAAGCCATTGATTGTCAGAGGCGCCAGGGACCGTTTGGCGTAGCGCGCCTTCGACAGGCTGAACAGGTCGACAAAAGTAAGGCCGTTCTTCTTCGCCACTTTGGAAACGGCTTCAGCGTAGAGCGCGAGGCTGGCGTTCTCCTTCTTGCCATCCGGGAGATCCCGGCCGGCGGAGAGGTTCTCGAAGGCGAGCGGCGAAAGGAGGACGAGCCTCGGCGCGGCCTGGCCGTTGTAGGCCTTGCTCAGGGTGTGTTTGACGAAGGCTTCGAGCTCGGCCTCGAAGTTGGCCACGCGTGACGGGCCGTCGAAGGATTCATTGTAGCCGAAGAAGGCGACGATGGTGTCGGCCTGGAGATGCGTCAGCCACTGGTCGGGCGTGGGGAAGAAGCCGATGCCGTTGTGCTGGGCCAGCTCCGGATGGAACTGGGCGGCGCCGGGAAAGGCCCACTGCGATTTGCGGGCGGGATGCGGACGGAACCCGGCGGTGTCGCCCGGCCGCCCCATGTTCCGGACGAAAAGTTTCTCGTTCGGATAGCGGAGGTGCAGCTCCGTCTCCATGCGGCTGTAGTAGACGTCGCGTTCGGCGAGGCCATTCCCGATGAAGACGACGCGTTCCCCCTCCGCAGGCTTGGCCACCTTCTGGGAACGGGCCGACGCGGCCGCGGGAGGTTCGTTGGTGAACGCGTGCGGGCGGCGGTTCACTTCGGCCGCCGATGCCGCTGTCGCGAACGCGAGTGCGGCGATGAATGTAAGGGCTCTGAGTTTCATACGGATGATGGGTCGGAGGATCAGCCA